>NZ_NERM01000029.1:0-56161 GCF_002215235.1 Rhodococcus sp. BUPNP1 | reverse complement strand
GCTCAGGGGAGGGCGGGTGTGGTCGTCCGGCGGTGGGTTCTTCGCCGTGCCCGGCGGTGGGTTCTTCGCTGTGCCCGGCGGTCCGCCGCACGTCGTCGCGCGTGATCACACCGCCGCGTCCGGTGCCCGTCACCGTGTCCAGATCGACCTCGAGGAGGGCCGCGAGTTTGCGTGCGCCGGGCTTCGCGTCGGGTCGCGCGGGTGGGGTGTCGCCGTCGCGGTCCCGCCCGGCGTCCGATGAGGCGCGGCGGGTCGCGCGCCTGCTCTGAGGGGCGTCGCCGGGACCGTAGCCGACAAGCACCGACGGTCGGGACGGGCCGCCGCTGTCACCGGCCGGTTCGGCGGGTCCGTCCTCGGTGGCAATCCGCAGCAGGGGTGCCCCGACCGGCACCGTCTGCCCCGGTTCGACCAGCAGTTCCTCGACCGTGCCGGCATAGGGCGACGGCAGTTCCACCGTGGCCTTGGCGGTTTCGACCTCACCGATGACCTGGTTGAGTTCGACACGATCGCCGACCGCGACGACCCAGTGCACCCAGTCTGCTTCGGTGAGTCCCTCACCGAGATCGGGAAGACGGAATTCCTGTACTGCGCGTGTGGGATTCGTCATCGGTCCGCCTCACGCTGCGAGTGCGCGGTCGACCGCGTCGAGGATGCGATCCGGGTCGGGGCGGTGGTGGGATTCGAGTTTGGCCGGGGGATAGGGGATGTCGAATCCGCCGACCCGCAGGACCGGTGCCTCGAGCTGATAGAAGCACCGCTCGGTCGTGCGGGCGGCGATCTCCGCGCCGATGCCGCAGAAGACCGGCGCCTCCTGCACGACGACGAGCCGGCCGGTCCGTCGCACCGACGCCTCGATCGTGTCGAAGTCGATGGGCGACAGCGACCTCAGATCGACGACCTCGAGCGAATGTCCTTCCGCCTCGGCGATCTCGGCTGCGCGCAGCGCGGTGCCGACCAGCGCACCGAAGGTCACGACCGTCGCGTCGGAACCGGAGCGGACGACCCGCGCGGACGTGAGCGGGAGGTCGGGTGCGGTGTCCGTGTCGACCTCACCGCGTTCCCAGTAGCGGTGCTTCGGCTCGAGGAAGATCACCGGGTCGTCGAGCGCGACGGCCTGCTGGATCATCCAGTACGCATCGGATGGAGTGCTCGGGCTCACGACCCGCAGACCCGCGGTGTGGGTGAAGTACACCTCCGGTGATTCCGAATGGTGTTCGACCGCACCGATGCCGCCACCGTAGGGGATCCGGACGGTCAACGGGGCCACCACGGCACCGGCGGTGCGGTAGTGGATCTTCGCGACCTGCGAGACGATCTGGTCGAAGGCCGGATAGACGAAACCGTCGAACTGGATCTCGCACACGGGCCGATAGCCGCGCAGCGCCATCCCGAAGGCCGTTCCCACGATCCCGGATTCGGCGAGCGGAGTGTCGATCACGCGACCCTCACCGAAATCCTTCTGCAAGGTGTCGGTGATGCGGAAGACACCACCGAGGGTGCCGACGTCCTCGCCCATGATGACGACCTTGGGGTCGTGTTCGAGTGCACGGCGGAGTCCGGCGTTGAGGGCGCCGCCGAGGGTCATCGTCGTGGTGGTCATCGTCGCGCCTCCTCCGTGGGTCCGAAACTCGCCAGATACTCGGCGTAGTCAGCACGTTCCTGTTCGACGAGCGGATGCTCGGTGGCGTAGACGTGGTCGAACAGGGCGTCGGGTTCGGGGTCGGGCATCCCGAGCGTGCCGCGTCGTAGCCGCATCGCGGCATCGTCGGCGGCCGACCGGACCTCGTCGAAGAAGTCCTCGTCCGCGTGCCCCTCGCGTTCGAGCAGTCGTCGCAGCCGATCGATGGGGTCGCGTGCCTTCCACTCCTCGATATCGGCGGGTGTGCGGTAGCGGGTGGGGTCGTCGGAGGTCGTGTGCGGGCCCATGCGGTAGGTGAGTGCCTCGATGAAGAACGGTCCGGCACCCTCGCGGGCATGCCGGACGGCGCGCCGGGTCACCGCCAGGACTGCGAGGACGTCGTTGCCGTCGACCTGCACGGCCGGCATCCCGAATCCGGCGGCGCGCCGGGCCAGAGGGACCGGGCTCTGCACATGGGTGGGCACGCTGATCGCCCAGTGGTTGTTCTGGCAGATGAACACCACGCCGACACCCCAGCTGACGGAGAAGACCATGGCCTCCGAGAGGTCGCCCTGGCTCGTGGCGCCGTCGCCGAAGTACACGACGGTGGCGATCTCGGCACCGTCGAGCTTCGCGCCCATCGCGTAACCGGTGGCGTGCAGGCCCTGGGCGCCGACGACGATCGCCGGGTTGGTGGTGGCGACCGTCTGCGGATCCCATCCGGACAGGCCGCACCCACGCCACAGGCGGGTCATGTCGGCGGGGTCGACGCCGCGGCACAATGCGACGGCGTGCTCGCGGTAGCTGGTGAAGACGTAGTCGTCGGGCGCGAGTGCCCGGGCGGAGCCGACCTGCGCGGCCTCCTGGCCCTGGAGCGGCGCCCAGAGGCCGAGCTCGCCCTGCCGTTGAAGGGCCGTGGCCTCCGCGTCGACGCGTCGCGCGACGACCATGTCGCGGTAGAGCCCGCGCAGTTCGTCGGGGCCGACGTCGGCGACGAGTGGGCCGTACTCGGTGTCGAGGACGCGTCGCCCGTCGGGCTGGATCAACTGGACCGGATAGGCGGTCGGTACAACCATCTGATCACCTCGTCGGTGCGGATCCGGCGTGCCCTCGTGAGGCCCGACCGGATGATGTGTGCCGTACATCACATCATCCGGGCAAATCGCGCGTGCGCAATCGATCCGCCCCCGACCGTGCAGAAAGCACGGTTTCAGGGTGCGTTCAGCTGGCAGACTGCGAAGAATGACCAGTCTGGATGCCACCGATGCGCGTCTGCTGCTCGAACTCACGCGCACACCACGGGCCACGGGAGTGGAACTCGCGCAGCGTCTCGGGTTGTCCCGCAACACCGTCCAGGCGCGTCTCGCCCGATGGGAGGCCGAGGGCGTGCTCGCCTCGTTCGACCGGCGGGTGGATCCCGTCAGCCTGGGTTATCCGCTCGCCGCCTACGTGGCCACCCGGGTCGATCAGCACCGTCTCGACGAGGTCGTCGACGAACTCGCACAGATCCCCGAGGTCACCGAGGTCTACGGGCTGACCGGGCAGATCGACCTGTCGGTGAAGGTGGTCGCCCGTGACGCCGACGACCTCTATCGGCTCGCGGGCCGGATCCTGAAGATTCGCGGCGTCGAGCGCACGGACATGTCGCTGGTCATGCAGGACCTCGTCCCGCAGCGGACGGCTCCGCTGCTGGCCCGGGCGGCCGGGCGCAGCGGAGACGACGCGACGTAGGGCGTCAGCGGCCCGCGTTCGGGGTGGCCAGCTGGGCGGCGGCCTTGCGGATCTGATCGGGGATCGGGACGGGGCGGCGCGTCTGCGGATCGACGTAGACGTGGACGAACCGGCCGGTCGCCGCCGGGATCAGGGTGTCGTCGGCCTCCCGGAAGATTGCGAGCGAATAGGTGATCGACTGTGTGCCCAGACGTTCGACCGCCAGTCCGACCTGCAGGCGGTCGGGGAAGGACAATTCGGCGAGATAGCGGCAGGAGGTCTCGGCCACGACCCCGATCGCGTCGAGTTCGCGGATATCGACACCGGTGGTGGAGATGAGCCACCCGTTGACCGCCGAGTCGAAGTACGAGTAGTACGTGACGTTGTTGACGTGGCCGTAATGGTCGTTGTCGGCCCAACGCGTCTGCATGGGCCACAACACCGGGAACTGCTCCGGCTCAGGCGGGGCGGCTGGGCTCGTCGGTTGGCGGTTGCTCACGTCTCGACGATAGTGCTCTCCGCACGTCAAATCAGACCAACCCCCACGCCAATCCCGAACCGAGACGCAAAACCCTCGAATCGGACGTGCACAGGGCGTGTCCGCCTGCCGGGGTCGTCCCGGCACGCACGGCGTGTCGCCCCAAAGCCGGAACGGCGTGTGCCGTTCGTGTCAGGATCGGATCATGTCCGATACTCCCGTTCTCCTCTCCACCGTCGAACTCGCCGAGATGATCGAGCAGGGCCGGTCGCCGGTGATACTCGACGTCCGCTGGGCGCTCGGTGACAGACACGGGCGGGACCGATTCCTCGAAGGACACATCAGCGGCGCGGTCTACGTCGACCTGGACGAGGATCTCGCCGATCCGCCCGCCCCGGGGCTCGGCCGTCATCCGCTGCCCGACATCGACCGATTCCAGGCCACCGCACGCCGGTGGGGGATCGACGACGGTGCTCTGGTCGTCGCATACGACGACAGTGGTGATCTCGCCGCGGCCCGCGCCTGGTGGCTGTTGCGCTGGGCCGGGCACTCCGAGGTGCGGCTGCTCGACGGCGGACTGCAGGCGTGGATCGCCGGCGGGCACCCTCTCGCCGCAGGTCCGGGCGGCGAGAAGAAACCGGGCAACGTGACGTTGAGTCCCGGCCACATGCCCACGATCGGTCCCGACGAGGCCGCGGCCTTCGCGACCCACGGAGTCCTGCTCGATGCGCGGGCCCACGCGCGGTACTGCGGCGACGAGGAGCCGGTGGACCGCCGGGCGGGGCACATTCCCGGGGCGGTCAGCGCGCCGACCACCGAGAACCTCCGCCAGGACGGGTCGTTCCTGCCCGCGGATCAGATCGCGCACCGCTTCTCGAAGCTGGGTGTGAAGCGCACCGACGTCGCCGTGTACTGCGGATCGGGAATCAACGCCGCACACGAGATCGCCGCGCTGGAGATCGCGGGCATCGACGCCGCCCTGTATCCGGGCTCGTGGTCGCAATGGTCGGCGGATCCGAAGCGGGAGGTCGCCACCGGCAGTTGAGCGATCCGCCGGCCGATGCGTAGTTCTCGTCGACGATTCGCGAGATCGCCGACGAGAACTGCACGCCGGAGCCGGCCGCGAATGGGACACCCCGGAGTATCCCGGAGAAACGCCCGGTAAATTAACGCAAATGAAGCATTTCGCCCGAGGCCGTACGACGCTCACGGTAGGTGCTGCAGTCCTGGCGACGCTGCTCGCCGCACCGACCGTATCGGTCGCGCCGGTGCCGGCCGATACGGCACCGTCCCACTGCGTATCCGCCACTCCCCAGGCCGAGATCGCCGCACTGACCGATCCCGCGGGAATCGACACCTTCGACGACGCCCGCACCCGGATCGCCGAGCTGCGCGACCTCCTCACCCGCAGCGACGACTACCGTGGCACGTTCGTCCTCGCCTTCGACGAGATCCTCGAACTCACCGGCCCGACCCTCGACTCCGGGATCTACGACGATCCGGAATGGGCGTCCGCGCTCGCCGTCGAAGTGGTGCGTCTCTACCTGGCGAATCTGCACGAGTACGTGGCCGGCGGGTCGCCGGCGCCGCACTGGGCGGAAGCGCTCGCGCTCACCGAACAGTGCGACCGCAGCCCCGGTCGCGTGTTGCTCGGCGCGATCGTCGCCCACCTGGTGGTCGACTTCCCGGAAGCGCTCGTGACCATCGGATCGACGCCCGAGCACACCCGCGACTTCTACACCTTCGGTGAGGCGCTCGTCGATGCTGCGCCCGTGATCGCCGAGGAGTTCGAGGCGGTCTACAGCGTCGACCTCGGACCGTTCTTCACCGGCTGGTTCGTCGGCGACCTGGTGGGAGACACCGAGACCACCACGTTCATGTTCCAGTCGGCACGAACGGCCGCGTGGGTCAACAACTTCGGTCTGCAGAACCCCGCCACGCACGACATCACCCGCCTCGAGATGAACGTCGCGGTCGACGCCGCCACCGTGGTGCTCGACGGTCTCGAGCAGGGCGGAATCGTCTGACGGCGGAGTCGTCCTCGGTTCCTGCCGTTCAGGAACGGGAGTACTCCGACGCGCGGCGCACCTGCTCGCGCGTCGGGGTCACCCCCGTGTAGAGCTCGAACTGCAGGGCCGCCTGCAGCGCGATGACCTCGTCGCCCGTGATCACCGGGATGTCGTGCTCGCGGGCGAAGCGGACGAGCGGGGTGTCCGGCGGGACGGCCACGACGTCGAAGACGGTCGACGCTGCGGCGACGAAGTCGTGGGGGAGCGGCAGGTCGCCCGATTCGGCGCCGCCCGCCATCCCGATCGGAGTGGCGTTGACGATCAGCCCGGGCGCGACGTCGCTCGTGTCGGCGCGCCATTCGTAGCCGTACTTGCGCGCGAGCGGCCGTCCGGTGTCCTCGTTGCGCGCGACGATCGTTCCGTCGGTGAATCCGTTGTGGCGCAGCGCCGCTGTCACTGCCTTCGCCATGCCGCCGCTGCCCACCACCGTGACGGGCAGGGTGGAGTCGACGCCGTGCTCGACGAGCAGATCGCTCACCGCCTGGTAGTCGGTGTTGTAGGCGTGCAGGACGCCGTCGTCGTTGACGATCGTGTTCACGGACTCGATGGCCCGCGCCGAATCGTGCAGTACGTCGACGAGGGGCAGTACGGCTTCCTTGAACGGCATCGACACCCCGGCGCCGCGGATGCCCAGGCCGCGTATCCCCGCCACGGCGTCCTCGATGTTCGCGGGCGCGAACGCCTTGTAGACGAAGTCGAGGCCGAGTTCCTCGTAGAGATAGTTGTGGAACCGGGTGCCGATGTTGCTGGGACGGCCGGACATCGAGATGCACAGCCGGGTGTCCTTGGAGATGCGCTCGAGCATTTCCTCACCGTAGACCCGACGCATGCGGAAACATCGATGTTCTCGGACGAGCATGCTGTTCTCACTGGAAAGAATGATATACTGTCCGATGCATGGGAGACGATCTGGGTGCAGGTGGACTGAGATTCGAACGGGAAGGCGCGATCGGCTGGTGCATCATCGACCGGCCCGCAGCACGCAACGCGTTCACCCCGGCGATGTACTACGGGCTCAAACGTGCGGTGCGACTGGTCAATTCCGATCCCGACCTCGCCGCCCTCGTCATCACCGGTGTCGACGACGTCTTCGCGCCCGGCGGTGACCTCGGCGGTCGCGCCGAACCCGGCGACGATCTGCCCGAGGGCCTCTCGGGAGTGGACGTCGTCCCGTTCCTGACCATCCGCGACAGTCGCGCCCCCGTCATCTCCGCCGTCAACGGCATCTGCCAGGCGGGGGGACTGCTGGTCGCGATGATGTCCGACATCGCCGTCGCCAGCGAGCGCGCGACCTTCCGTGTCCCCGAACTCCTCCGGGGCATCCCCGACGCGACCTTCGCCGCCGCGCTGCCCGCGCACGTCGGTCTCGCCGTCGCCCGCGACCTGCTGTTGTCGGCGCGGGTCTTCGACGCCCACGAGGCGCAGCGTCTGGGTGTCATCTCCCGCGTCGTCCCGCACGAGCAACTGCGCGAGGCCGCACTCGAGGCCGCGCGGCAGGTCCTGCGCACCGCACCCATCGCGCGCGCCCAGGTCAAGCGCATGCTCAACGAGCGCTACGGACAGTTCGACTACCAGACGATGTTCGGTGCCCTCGAGACCTCACCCGAACCCCGCGAAGGGATGCGGGCGTTCATGGAGAAACGCGAACCCGACTGGATCCCGCGCAACCTTCCCGCCTGAGCGGTGGCACGGGCACGGCTCCGCCGCGCAGGTGTCACGGGCACGGCTCCGCCGCGACGGTGTCACGGGCACGACTCCGCCGCGCTCACCAGGGCGCGGTGGTCGTCGACCGTGATCGGCAACGCGTAACGCACCGCGACGGTCAGGTACCGGCCGGCGAACCAGCAGCGGTAACCGGCGGCCGGTGGCAGCCACTGGGCCGGCGTGCCGTCGCGCTTGTCGAGGTTGGCCTGCCCGTCGACAGCGACGAGGTTGTAGGTGATGTCGTTCGCGAACCGGAGTCGACGTTCGGCGGGCCATGCTGCGGCACCGAGATCCCAGGCCGCAGCGAGCGGATAGATGTGATCGATGTGCACGGCGATCGCCTCGGCACGCCGGAACTCCACGCGCGCCCCGGTGTACGGATCGTTCAGGACCCCACTCGTCACGACACAGTCGTCGCTACCGGCCCGGAAGGTGGGGGAGGTGAGGTCGCGCGCGAGGACGTTGTTGCGGGTGTCGCAGCCGTCGTGCCCACCGGCACCGGGGTGATCGTCGGACCAGGCCGGGCCGAACACGCATCGCTCGCCCGGGCCGCAGCCCCGCTGATAGCCGGGCACCCGTCGGCGCTGCTCGACCACCGTCACCTGCTCGAGCAGAGCATGCACCTCGGCTCGGGTGGGGCTGCCCGGCACCGTCCCGGACTCCGGCGCGGTGCGGTCCCACAGCCAGGACACCGCCACCGCGACCACCACTGCCGCCACCCACCACGTCGCGTTCCCCCCACGCACGCGGCGATCCTGGCATGCCCTGCCGACAGGATCTTCAGGGCACGGTGACGACGATCTTCCCGCCGGCGTGCCCGGACTCGACGAGTTCCAGCGCGGCCCCGGCCTCGGCGAGCGGAAAGGTCCGCTCGATGCGCGGGGTGAGGGCACCATGCTCGACGAACGCCGCGACCCGCTCGAACACCTCCCGGGTCCGTCGCCGCGTGATTCCCGAACCGCCCAGCGTCTCCGCGCGGGCCGGATCGGCGACACTCACGACCCGTTCCGGCGCCCGCGTCAGCGCGACCGCCCGCTCGAGTACGTCGCCGCCGACGAGGTCGACGACCGCGGTCACCGCCCCGCACCGCTCCGCGGTGGCCGCGACCCGCGCGTCGAACCCGTCGCCGGACTCGATCCACAGACCGCCGCACGACTCGACGAGATCCCGTTTCCCCGCACTCGCCACGCCGAGCACGGCGGCACCGGCGTTGTGCGCGAGCTGCGTCGCCGCCGACCCGACGCCCCCACCGGCACCCAGGACGAGGACGGTGTCCGCATCGACGATCTCGAGGTGCTCGACGATGTCGAAGGCCGTTCCGGCCGCGACCGGGAGGGTCGCCGTCACCTCGAACGGCACCGACTCGGGCACGAGCGCGGCAGCCCGCGCGTCGACGAGGGTGTACTCGGCGTAGCCGCCGTAGCCCTCCGCGGTGGCCCCGAAGACGGCATCGCCCGGCCGGAAGCCGGTGTCCGGACCGGCGGCCTCCACCACACCCGCGACCTCCCGTCCGAGCACCGCCGGGAAGTGCACCGTGACGCTGCCTGTGCGCCGTCCGGACCGCACCTTCCAGTCGGCGGGATTCACGCCCGCGGCCCGGACCGCCACGAGGAGCTGCCCCGGACCGGGCGAGGGGACGGGGGTGTCGAACAGCTGCTGTGTCTCCGGACCGCCGTACTCCGCGAAGCCGTATGCGCGTGCCATGGGACCCAGCCTGCCATCGGGGTCGGGTGCGGCTGGCACGATAGTGGGCATGTTGCACGGGCTGTGGTCACCGGGATCCGGCCTGATGCTGTGGTGGGACCCCGCCGCAGAGCCCGATCCCGACGCGCTGCCGTCTGCGCTGCGCCGGTGGATCGACCGCCCGTTCCGCCATCGCGTCACCCTCACTCTCCCCACGGAGACCGAGCCGAGCACGCTGCCCGCCGTCGCGGTCGCGCCGTCGGATGCAGCCGAGCTCCTGCTCGACATGCCGCGCCGTCCCGGGGGCGTCGGCGGCGACCTGCGGTATCTCGCGCACGTCGCCCGCGGCATCGAGAGGTGGGCGCAGGCCGGTCGGGTCGCACCGGAGCTCGTGCGTGTCGAGAAGCAGTGGTGGGCGCGGTGGCGTCTGCTCGGTGGCGAGAAGACGCGGGCCTGGTCCGCCGAACTGGCGGCCGCGATGTCTCCGGCGCAGCGACAGCTCGGTCGACCGGTCGATCTCCTCGACGATCTGTGCCGCGAACTGACCGACCCGATCGTGCGCACCCTCCACGGCTCGTCGACCTCGCTGCACCCGCTCGTCGCCGCACTGGCCGAGGGGAGTCCCCATCCCCGCGGCACCCAGCGCATGGCCGATGCGCTCGAGGAATGGCGTGCCAGCCTCGCCGGATACGAACCCGACCTCGTGCTGCGCCTCGTCGAGCCGGACGATGCCGACGACGGGGTCGGAGCCGACTCCATCTGGCGGCTCGAGGTGTGCCTGCGACCGGAGGGCCAGTCCCCGACGCCGCTGCCCGTCGAGGACACCGACCCGCACCTGCTCCAGATCGGCGTGCGCAAGCTCGGGATCGCACTCCAGGCCTATCCCCGCCTGCAGGACGTGCCCCGCGATCCCGACAGTCTCGACCTGCTGCTGCCCACCCCGGTCGTCGTCGACCTCGTCGAACACGGCGCCCGGGAGCTCGACGCCGCAGGCATCGCGGTGCTGCAGCCGCGCGCCTGGACCCGGGTCGATCCGTCGCTGCGTCTGCAGGTCGAGTCGCCCGTCGCCCCTGTGAGCGCCGACGACAGCGTGGTCGGGATGAGCGCGATCGTCTCGTACGAATGGCAGCTCGCCGTCGGCGACATGCTGCTCACACCCTCGGAGATGGAAGAGCTCGTCGCGGCCAACAGTGACCTGGTCAAGCTGCGCGGCAAGTGGGTGCGGGCCGATGCCGAGGCACTGGCCCGCGCGGCCCGGTACGTCACGGCGCATTCCGCCGAGGATGCGACCCTCGGGTCGTTGTTCGCCCAGTTCACCGGCGACGATGCTCCGCCCGCGGAGGTCACCGAGATCTCCGCTTCCGGCTGGGTCGAGATGCTGCTCGACGGGCAGGCGCACCCCGAGTCGGTCCCCGTGCCGGCGGGACTGAACGCCGAACTGCGTCCGTACCAGCAGCGCGGCCTCGACTGGCTCGCGTTCATGAGCCGGCTCGGTCTCGGTGCCGTGCTCGCCGACGACATGGGCCTGGGCAAGACCATCCAGGTTCTCGCGTTGCTCGCCCACGAACGCGAGTCGAACCTGCGGAAGGCACCGACACTGCTCGTCTGCCCGATGTCGGTGGTGGGCAACTGGCAGCGCGAGGCCGAACGGTTCGTGCCCGACCTGCGGGTGCACGTCCACCACGGCGCCCAGCGGCTGAGCGGACCGGCACTCGCCGCCGCTGCCGCCGATCATGATCTCGTGGTGACGACCTACGCCATCGCCGCCCGCGACGTCGCGCAGCTCGCGACGCTGACCTGGCAACGCGTGGTCCTCGACGAGGCCCAGCACGTGAAGAACACCGCGACGGCGCAGTCCCGCGCCACGCGCGCCGTGCCCGCGGCGCACCGGATCGCGCTCACCGGCACCCCGGTGGAGAACCGGCTCGAGGAGCTGCGCGCGATCCTGGACTTCGCGAATCCGTCCCTGCTCGGCAGCGCGGCGTCCTTCCGTGCCCGGTTCGCGGTGCCGATCGAGCGCGATCACGACGCCGTCGCCGCGGCGCGGTTGCGGGCGCTGTCCGCACCGTTCGTGATGCGCCGCGTCAAGACCGATCCCGACGTGATCTCCGATCTGCCCGAGAAGTTCGAGCAGACCGTGCGCGCCAACCTCACGGCCGAGCAGGCCGCCCTGTACCGGGCCGTCGTGGACGACATGATGCGCCGGATCCGCGACAAGGAGGGCATGGCTCGCAAGGGTGCGGTGCTCGCGGCGCTGACCCGGCTCAAGCAGGTGTGCAATCATCCGGCGCACTATCTGGGCGACGGCTCGCCCGTCCTGCGTCGCGGACGGCACCGCTCGGGCAAGCTCGGTCTGGTCGAGGACATCGTCGAGTCGGTGCTGGCCGACGGCGAGAAGGTGTTGCTGTTCACGCAGTTCCGCGAGTTCGGTGAGCTCGTCGTCCCCTATCTCGAGGAGCGGTTCGCGACGACGGTGCCCTTCCTGCACGGGGGAGTGTCCAAGGGGCGGCGCGACGCGATGGTCGACGGCTTCCAGGGAGAGGGCGGTCCTCCGATCATGGTGCTCTCGCTCAAGGCGGGCGGTACCGGACTGAACCTCACCGCTGCGAACCACGTCGTGCATCTCGACCGGTGGTGGAATCCGGCGGTGGAGAACCAGGCCACCGACCGCGCGTTCCGGATCGGGCAGCGCCGCGACGTCCAGGTCCGCAAGCTCGTCTGTGTGGGGACGGTGGAGGAGCGTATCGACGAGATGCTCACCGGCAAACAGGAACTGGCCGAGATCGTGGTCGGGGCGGGGGAGAACTGGATCACCGAGTTGTCCACCGACCAGCTGCACTCCCTGCTCACCCTCGGCGACGACGCGGTGGGGGACTAGATGGCACGGGGCAACGTACGCCGCTACGGCACGGCCCGCCGGATCGACGGCGGCATCGAGGCGCGCACCAAGCGGGGCGCGATCGGCCGCAGCTGGTGGTCGAAGGAACTGATCTCTGCGATGGAGGAGGTCGCCGAGAAGGGGAGACTGACGCGGGGCCGTGCCTACGCGCGCGCCGGGCAGGTGATCTCCATGCGACTCGAACCCGGAGTGGCGGTGGGAGATGTGCAAGGCAGTCAGCTCACCCCGTTCACCTCGGCGGTGCGGGTGCGCACGCTCGACGAGGAGGCGGTGGGCGAACTCGTCTCGCTCGTCCGCTCGTCGCCGGGCATGCTGGCGCGGCTCGCCGCGGGCATCCTTCCCGAGGAGCTGGGATCCTCCCTGCTGCCGCGACGCGCGGGCGAGCTCGACTTCGACTGCACGTGCCCCGACGACGGGTGGCCCTGCAAGCACGCCGCGGCCGTCGCCTACCTACTTGCAGAACACGTCGACGACCAGCCGCTCGCGGTCCTGACCCTGCGCGGGGTGGACCTCGCGACGCTGATCGGCGGCGTCGACGATGCGGACGCCGACGACGACCCGGCCGCAGCGCAGGACTTCTACGGCGACGACACCGAGTTGCCCGAGCTGCCCACGGAACGGTTCCGCCCCGCACCCGAGGACCTCGACCCGATGCTGCTGCGCCGCGCGTTGCGGGCCGGTGGAACCGACGAAGCCGTGGTGATCCGCGGCATCGCCGATCTCGAGGATCTCTACCGCCGCATGCGCTGACCGCGATCGGGCGCCGGTGGTTGTGCTGTCCGCCCCCGGGGTATGCCGCCCGATGAAGGTGACGGCTCCGGTCGCGCCACCGACAGCACATGCCACGAGTGGAGGATTCATGCGGACACCGGAAGCACCGTCGACAGCGCGAGAGAACGCAGAACGTGCGGTCCATGCGGTCCAGGACGAGGTCGACACCTATCGGAACGGAGAGGATCGACCCCTCGGCGGATATGCGGTGCTCATGTCCGTGTACGCCACCATCGTCGGCACGCTCGGCGCCGTCGCGGCCAAGCGAGGGCGGCCGATGCCGAGGCCCGATGCCGGCGATCTCGTCGTCACCGCGCTCGCGAGCCACAAGATCTCCCGCATCGTGAGCAAGGCGGCGGTGACCAGCCCGGTCCGGGCACCGTTCACCAAGTTCGACGGCCCCGGTGGTCCGGCCGAGGTGATGGAGCAGCCCCGCAAGTCGTCGCGGGTCCGTCACGCCGTCGGGGAACTGCTGGCGTGCCCCTTCTGCCTCGACCTGTGGACGGTGACGGCGCTGGTCTTCGGCCGCGTCTACGCTCCGAATCTCACGCGTCTGGTGGCGGGGTCGTTCGCGGCGTTGACCGGAGCGGACTTCCTGCACCTGGCGTACGCGAAGGCACAGCAGATCGCCGAGGGCTGATATCGACCCTTCGTGAGGGGTGCCGGCCGATCCGGTCCGGTGTGACGGTAGACATACGTGGACTTCCAACTATAGGATGAGCGAAGACTTCGGGCCTTCGCCCGTTCGCGCCGAAAATCGCACATCCCACGTCATCGCACACCAGTAAAGGACGGGATCGGACATGAGCGTTCGAGAATTGACCCACTTCGTCGGCGGACAGCACGTCGCCGGCACCTCCGGCCGCTTCGCCGACGTCTTCGCCCCCAATACCGGAGAGGTCCAGGCGCGCGTGCCGCTCGCGGCCGACTCCGAGGTCGACGCCGTCATCGCCAACGCCGCCGAGGCGCAGAAGGTGTGGGCGTCCTGGAATCCTCAGAAGCGCGTGCGCGTCCTCATGAAGTTCGTGTACCTCGTGCAGGAGAACATGGACGAGCTCGCCCACCTGCTGTCGAGCGAGCACGGCAAGACCGTCCCCGACGCGAAGGGCGACATCCAGCGTGGCCTCGAGGTGATCGAGGTCGCCATCGGAGCCCCGCACCTGCTCAAGGGTGAGTACACCGAGTCCGCGGGCGGCGGAATCGACGTCTACTCGATGCGTCAGCCCCTCGGCGTCGTCGCCGGCATCACCCCGTTCAACTTCCCGGCCATGATCCCGCTGTGGAAGGCCGGCCCGGCTCTCGCCGCCGGAAACGCGTTCGTGCTCAAGCCTTCCGAGCGCGATCCCTCCGTGCCGCTCCGCCTGGCCGAGCTCTTCCTCGAGGCCGGTCTGCCCGCCGGTGTGTTCAACGTCGTCAACGGCGACAAGAGCGCCGTCGACTACCTGCTCAACGACCCGCGCATCAAGGCCGTCGGCTTCGTCGGCTCGACCCCCATCGCGCAGTACATCTACGAGACGGCCGCGAAGAACGGCAAGCGCGCACAGTGCTTCGGTGGTGCGAAGAACCACGCGATCATCATGCCCGACGCCGACCTCGACCAGGTCGCGGACGCACTCGTCGGCGCCGCCTACGGCTCGGCCGGTGAGCGCTGCATGGCGCTGTCCGTCGCCGTCCCCGTCGGTGAGGAGACCGCGGACCGGCTCGTCGCCAAGCTCACCGAACGCATCGCCGAACTGCGTATCGGCACCAGCTTCGACGAGAAGGCCGACTTCGGTCCGCTCGTGACCGCCGCCGCCCGCGATCGCGTGCACGGTTACATCGCCCAGGGCGTCGAGGAAGGCGCGGAACTGGTCGTCGACGGCCGCGACTTCGTCCTCGAAGGACACGAGAACGGCTTCTTCTCCGGCGCCACCCTGTTCGACAAGGTCACCCCCGAGATGTCCATCTACAAGGAGGAGATCTTCGGCCCCGTGCTCACCGTGGTGCGTGCGCACGACTACGAGGACGCCCTGCGCCTGCCCACCGAGCACGAGTACGGCAACGGCGTCGCGATCTTCACCCGCGACGGCGACACCGCCCGCGACTTCGCGGCCCGCGTCGAGGTCGGCATGGTCGGCATCAACGTCCCGATCCCCGTCCCGATCGCGTACTACACCTTCGGCGGCTGGAAGGCCTCCGGCTTCGGCGACCTCAACCAGCACGGCCCCGACGCCTTCCGCTTCTACACCAAGACCAAGACGGTCACGCAGCGCTGGCCGTCCGGTGTCAAGGAGGGCGACATCGAGGGTGCGCACGTGGCCGACACCGACCACTTCGTCATCCCGACGATGAACTAGGCGGTCCATCGATGTTCGTTCTCACCGACGACGACCGGGCGATCCGCGACACCGCCCGCGACTTCGCCACCGAATATCTGGCCCCGAACGCGGTCGAATGGGACCAGAGCAAGCACTTCCCCGTGGACGTGCTGCGCAAGGCCGCCGAACTGGGCATGGGCGGGATCTACGTCCGCGAGGACGTGGGCGGATCGGGGCTGCGACGCCTCGACTCCGTCCGCATCTTCGAGGAACTCGCGAAGGGCTGCCCGTCCATCGCCGCATACATCTCCATCCACAACATGGTCACGTGGATGATCGACAAGTTCGGCAACGACGATCAGCGCAAGCAGTGGATCCCGAAGCTCTGCACGATGGAGCACCTCGCGAGCTACTGCCTCACCGAGCCGGGCGCCGGATCCGACGCAGCGGCCCTGAGTACCAAGGCCGTTCGTGACGGCGACGAGTACGTGCTCACCGGGGTCAAGCAGTTCATCTCCGGAGCCGGCACGTCCGACGTCTACGTGGTCATGGCCCGCACCGGCGACACCGGCGCCCGCGGTATCTCGGCGTTCATCGTCCCGAAGGACACCCCCGGGCTGTCCTTCGGTGCCAACGAGAAGAAGATGGGCTGGAACGCGCAGCCCACCCGCCAGGTCATCCTCGACGGCGCCCGCGTGCCCGCCGAGAACCTCCTCGGCACCGAGGGCGGCGGCTTCCGAATCGCCATGCACGGTCTCAACGGCGGCCGCATCAACATCGCCGCGTGCTCGGTGGGTGGCGGCCAGACCGCCCTCGACCGGGCGGTCGCCTACCTCGCCGAGCGCAAGGCCTTCGGCGAGCGGCTGCTCGACTCGCAGGCGCTGCAGTTCCGCCTCGCCGACATGCGGATCGAACTCGAGGCCGCACGCACGATGCTGTGGCGTGCCGCCGACGCGCTCGACCGCGGCGCCGACGACGTCGTGGAGCTGTGCGCGATGGCCAAGCGCTTCGCCACCGACACCGGTTTCGAGGTCGCGAACGAGGCGCTGCAGTTGCACGGCGGATACGGTTACCTTGCCGAGTACGGGATCGAGAAGATCGTGCGCGACCTGCGCGTGCATCAGATCCTGGAAGGAACCAACGAGATCATGCGGGTGGTCGTCGCGCGGAGCGTGGTGGCCGCAGCGCAGAACGGAGCGGCATGACCGGGCAGGAACCCGAGATCATCATCGACGTGAAGGACGGCATCGGCCGTATCACGCTCAACCGGCCCAAGGCCATCAACGCCCTCAACCACGCCATGGTCCTCGAGATGTCGAAGGCCCTGAGCGCGTGGGAGAACGACGATTCGGTGCGTGCCGTGCTGGTGCGCGGTGCCGGTGAGCGCGGTCTGTGCGCCGGTGGCGACATCGTCTCGATCTACCACGACGCCAAGGACGGCGGCACGGGATCGCAGGACTTCTGGCGCGACGAGTACATCCTCAACGCTGCCATCGGTCGCTACCCGAAGCCGTACATCGCGATCATGGACGGCATCGTCATGGGCGGCGGCGTCGGGATCTCGGCGCACGGCAACGTCCGGATCGTCACCGAACGCTCGAGCATCGCGATGCCCGAGACCGGAATCGGATTCGTTCCCGACGTCGGCGGCACCTATCTGCTCTCGCGCACGCCCGGCGAGATCGGCACGCACATCGCGCTGACCACCGGACGGATGAAGGCCGGCGACGCTGTCGCTCTGGGCTTCGCCGACCACTACCTGCCGTCCGAGTCGCTCGACAAGTTCGTCGCCGCACTCGAATCCGGCTCGCTCGAGGACGCGCTCGCCGAATACTCTCAGCCCGCACCGGAATCGGCGCTGCTCGCACAGCGCGAGTGGATCGACGCGGCGTACTCCGCCGACACCGTCGAGGAGATCGTCGAACGCCTCCAGGCCTCCGATGTTCCGGAGGCACGCGAGACGGCCGACCAGGTGCTCGCGAAATCGCCTGTCGCACTGAAGGTGACCCTGCGGTCGCTGCGTCACGCCCGGCAGCTCGGCAGCCTCGAAGAGGTGCTGAACGAGGAGTTCCGGGTCTCGACCGCCTCGCTGAAGTCGCACGACCTCGTCGAGGGCATCCGCGCACAGGTCGTCGACAAGGACCGCAACCCGCAGTGGTCGCCGGCGACCCTCGCCGATGTCACCGAGGCCGACGTCGACGCCTACTTCCAGCCGCTCGGCGATCTCGAACTCGGGCTCGCCGCTCCCAAGGAGAACGACCGATGAGTGAACTTCCCACCGTCGCCTTCCTCGGCCTCGGACACATGGGCGGGCCGATGGCCGCGAACCTCGTCCGCGCCGGCTACACCGTCACGGGTTACGACCCGGTCCCCACTGCGCAGGAAGAGGCCACGAAGAACGGCATCACCGTCGCCGAGGCCGCGACCGACGCGGTGCGCGGCGCCCAGGTCGTGATCACCATGCTGCCCAACGGCAAGCTCGTCCTCGACCTGTACGACGAGATCCTGCCCGCGGCCGGGGCGAACACGCTGTTCGTCGACAGCTCGACGATCGACGTCGCCGACGCCCGCGCGGCGGCGGAGAAGGCTCAGAAGGCCGGTCACCGTGCTGTCGACGCCCCGGTGTCCGGCGGTGTCGCCGGTGCCGCCGCAGGCACCCTCGCGTTCATGGTCGGTGGCAGCGAGGACGATTTCGCCACCGCGAAGCCGCTGCTCGAGGCCATGGGACGCAAGATCGTCCACTGCGGCGGGTCGGGCAACGGCCAGGCCGCGAAGATCTGCAACAACATGATCCTGGGCATCTCGATGATCGCCATCAGCGAGGCGTTCGTCCTCGGCGAGAAGCTGGGCCTCGACAACCAGGCACTGTTCGACGTCGCGTCCAACGCGTCCGGTCAGTGCTGGGCGCTGACGAGCAACTGCCCGGTGCCGGGCCCCGTCCCGACCACCCCCGCGAACAACGACTACCAGCCGGGCTTCGCGGCCGCGCTCATGGACAAGGATCTCGGACTGGCCGCGAACGCGGTGCGGGCCAACGGTGTCGAGGCCGAACTCGGACTGCGTGCAGCCGAGCTCTACCATCGTTTCAACACCGAGGGTGGTGGAGGACTCGACTTCTCCGCCATCATCACCGACATCCGAGACCGCTCGACCGCGAAGGACAGCCAGTGACCGATTTCGAGACCATCCTGCTCGACCGCAAGGGCCGCGTCGGCATCGTCACCCTCAACCGGCCGAAGGCGCTCAACGCCCTCAACAGCCAGTTGATGCGTGAGGTCGTCGCCGCCGTCGAGGAACTCGACGCGGACGACGAGATCGGTGCGATCCTGCTCACCGGCTCGGAGAAGGCGTTCGCCGCCGGCGCCGACATCAAGGAGATGGCTCCGAAGACCTTCGCCGAGGTCTACGCGGAAGACCTGTTCTCGCAGTGGGATCGGCTCTCGTCCGTCCGCAAGCCGATCGTCGCCGCGGTGTCGGGCTACGCGCTCGGTGGCGGTTGCGAGCTGGCGATGCTGTGCGACTTCATCATCGCGTCCGACACCGCCAAGTTCGGTCAGCCCGAGATCAAGCTCGGCGTCATCCCCGGCATCGGTGGATCGCAGCGCCTGACCCGCGCCGTGGGCAAGGCCAAGGCCATGGACATGTGCCTGACCGGCCGCAACATGGACGCCGAGGAGGCCGAGCGCGCCGGACTCGTCTCGCGCATCGTTCCTGCCGCCGAACTGTTCGACGTGGCACTCGAGACGGCGACGACCATCGCGTCGATGTCGCTGCCCGTCGCGATCATGGCGAAGGAGGCCGTCAACCGCTCCTTCGAGACGACGCTGGCCGAGGGCGTGAAGTTCGAGCGCCGCGTGTTCCATTCGACGTTCGCCACCGCCGACCAGAAGGAAGGCATGGCGGCCTTCGTCGAGAAGCGCGCGCCGGAGTTCAAGCACGCCTGATCCGCACCATCTGTACGACGGAGGGCCGCCCCGAACGGGGCGGCCCTCCTCGTTTCTCGGCCGTCTCTCGCGCCTCACCACTTGGAAGGCGCACCGCCGGTGTCGAAGTCGCCGGCGTCGTGCCGCATCGTCGCGATGATGCGCAACAGTGTGTCGATGTGCTCCTCGGGGATACCCGGCCGGGCGAAGACCTCCGTGTTGAGCTTCTCGGTTGCCTGGATCGCCAATGCCCGTCCCTCGTCGGTGAGTTCGATGAGCGTGGCCCGTCGATCGCTCGGATGCGGGGTACGCCGGACCAGTCCGGCCTTCTCGAGGCGGTCGACGGCGTTGGTGACGCTGGTGGGGTGCACCTGCAGGCGCGCACTGGCCTTCGCCATCGGCAACGCCCCCGACCTGGTGAAATGCAGCAGCGTGAGCAGTTCGTAGCGGGCGAAGGTCAGGCCGAAGGGCTTGAGTACCTCCTCGACCCGCGCCATCATGATCTGCTGCGCCCGCATCACCGAGGTGACCGCGGCCATGCCGTCGGCGACTTCGCCCCAGCCGTGGGCGGTCCACTGGCGGTGGGCTTCGGCGATGGGGTCGAGGGGGAGTGGTGCGGGCATGCCTCCATCATCCCACGGACGAACGCCCAGGTAGCCAGGGCACACCGGTTTCCGGTGCCTTTCGTGCCGGGTTCAGCGGTACGCGTAGTCGCGGAAACGCTCGTCGACCTCGCCCACACTCAGCCCGAACTCCTCGAGCGTGTACCGGTGCGCGGGTTTCCTTGCCCCGCTGCGGCTTTCTTCGTGCAGGTCGGCCATCGCGCGTTCGGCTTCCGCGGTGAACGGCAGACCGAACCGGTCGTACAGGCCGCCGACGGTGCCGAGCGGATCGGCGACGAAATCCCGGTAGTCCACGTCGACGAAACGGGCGGGATCGTGCCGGCGGCGCACCTCGGTGAAATGATCGAAACCCCGTGCCCAGAGGTCGAGCTGGCTGCGCCCGATCGTCTCGCCGACGAACGCTTCGGACCATCCTTCCGTGGCCTGCGCTGCGAGGCTGCACACCGACGGGATCACGGTGCGCGGATCGCGGTGGGTGACGACGACGAGCGCGTCCGGATACACCGTGAGCAGTTCGTCCAGTGCGAACAGGTGGCTGGGATTCTTGAGCACCCACCGCTTGTCGGCGTCCGGCAGCCCGATGAGCTGCAGGTTCCTCCGGTGCCGGGCGTAGGCCGCCGTCCAGTCCTGCTCCGCGAGCCACTGCGAGTAGGTGGGCAGGTGGGCCAGGCACTCGTAGGAGATCGAGCGGAACGACTGGCGCAGAAGCTGCCAGCATTCCTCGACCTCGGCGGCCGACATGTAGTGCACACCCATGAATTCGGGATGCTCGATGTGGTGCTGCGCGAACCCGGCCTCGATACCGGCGAAGACCGGGTTCTCCGCCCAGGTCTCGCGGGGCGGCCGGGGCTGCGGCATCTCGGTCAGCCACATCTCGAGTCCCTGATGGGCGGGATCCGCAGCGAGCAGACGGTGCAGTGCCGTCGTGCCGGTGCGGGGCAGGCCGGTGACGAAGATCGGCCGGGTGATCGGGACGTCGGCGTGCTCGGGATGGGCGGCCCAGGCCGATTCCGACAGCAACCGCGCCACGAGGGCGCCGCGCAGGAAGACCCGCGACATCTTGCTGCCGAGCGGGGTGAGCTTCTCGTCCCGCGCATACGATTCGAGCAGGATCCCGAGCCCGTCACGGTAGTCGTCGTCGCCGAAACCGGTCAGGCCCGTCAAACGGGTCGCGGAGGCGTGCAGATCCTCGACGGTGCCGACGGTGGTGCGTTCGCTCATGTGCTGTCCCGTTCAGTGGTGGTATTCGCCGCAGTTGACGTCGAGGCACTGGCCGGTGATCGCCGACGCCATCGGCGAGGCCAGGAAGATCACCGCATCCGCGATCTCCTCGGTGGTCGGGAGACGCTTCAGATCGGAAGCGGCGGCGGTGTGCTCGTAGATCTGTTCGACGGTGGTGCCGTACTTTTCCGCCTGGTGTTCGAAGTACCCCTGCAGAATCGGACCCCAGATGTACCCCGGTGCAACTGAGTTCACTCGAACTCCCTGCGGTCCGAGCTCGGTCGCCAGGGACTGCGACATCGCCAGCAACGCCGACTTCGCGAGTTTGTAACTGCCGTAACGTTCCTGGGAGTGACGCAGCACCATCGAATTGATGTTGACCACCGCGCCGGCCGACTCGGCGAGGGCGGGGGTGAACAACTGTGTGAGCCGCAGCGCGCCGAGGACGGTGAGTTCCACGCTGTCGCGAATCTGCTGGAAGTCGGTGCGCGCCAACGGCTTCATCGACGGAACGGAGAAGGCGTTGTTGACGAGCACGTCGACACGCCCGAACTCCGAGACCGCCGCCTCGACGAGTGCGGCGGCGGACTCGTCGTCGGTGATGTCGGTGGGCACGACCAGTGCCCGGCGGCCCGTGCTCTCGACTTCCGCTGCAACCTTCTCGAGCCGCTCCCGGGTCCGGGCGGCAAGCACCACGTCGGCGCCGTGTTCGGCGCACCGCAGCGCGAGCGTGCGCCCCAGTCCCGGACCGACACCGGAGACCACGACGACGCGGTCGCGGAGCAGTCCCGCTGCCGCGCTCATGCGAGCATCCGATCGGCGACGCCCCGCTGGCGCTCCGCGATGCGCTGCGCCCACGCCTCGGGTGTGATGCGATTCGAATCGTGGAAGGGCAGGACCTCGGGGAGCCGATCGAACGGCACCACCTCGGCGGTCGGGCCGTCGGCCGCGGTCAGTTCGCGATCGAGGCGCTGCCAGCGGAACTGCAGGATCCCGCGGCTGCGGCCGAGGGTCTCGACCCAGTTCGTCAGCCCCGGATCGCGAGCCGAGACCACGATCCGGACCATGCCGTCGGGATCGACCTGCGCCTGACTGTTGTTCAGGGAGGTCTGGTGGTGGATGTAGTCCAGGGAGATGTACCAGAGACTGCCGATCTGGAAGCCCAGATAGGGCGCGTCGCTCGCCGGGAGGGTCAGGACCATCGCCTCGTCGTCGGCGAGTTCGTAGTGCCCGACGGACGAGTACTGCGTGTCCAGGCCGCCGGGGGTGCGGCGCGGCTCGGTCACCGTGTTCACCGGCAGCTTCAGGTAGAACCACTCGGGGAACTGCAGCCAGGTCTTCACCCGCGAGACCAGCGCGCGACCGGCACGTTCGTAACGGGTGACCACGTCCTGGTGGGTGGGTTCGGGAGCCGGGGTGCCGAGGCTGTCGAGCCGGTGGATGCTCAGTGTGCCGCGGCGTTGCGTCCAGTCGCTGTAGACCTCGCGGACCACGAGCTGCGACGAGCCGGGCGCGAGCGGGAAGTAGTTCCGTTCCGGATCGCGCGGGCCGGGTCCGAATCGCACCTCGAAGGTGCCGTCGTCGGCGATGTTCAGTGCGCGGTCGTCGAAGGCCGTGACGTTGCCGGGCACTTCCGCATCGGTGTAGTTGCCGGCCAGCACCTGGAAGCTGAGATCGCAGGTCGTGCCGCGGCGCCCGGTGACGACGTACTCGGCGTCGTCGCGGATCGACGCGCCCCAGTAGAGGGTGTCGGGATTGTCGAGGCCCATCTTCGCGTAGGGACCGGTGCCGGTGACGAAGACCGGATGGGAGCGGCTGTACGCGAAGGTGGCGTGCACGCACGCCGAGATCCCACCGGCCAGATATCCGTATCCCTCGACGAGGTCCTGTTCGGTGCGGATGTGCGGGGCGGTGGCGACGAGTTTCTCGGCCTCGGCTATCGCCGCGGTGAGCGGATCGGTGAGCACTGCGATCTCCTGTGGTCCAAATATGTACCGCTGCGGTAGTCTTCCGTTGCGCTGAGAGTAGAACGTGTTCCAGGGAGGGTCAATGGCTCGTCGCGAGACCGGAACGCTCGGAGAGTCCACCGCCGGGGCGGGAGCAGCCCGCCGGTCGCCACCCACGGAACGCGTCGTGCAGGTCCTCGACCACCTCGTCGCGCGACCCGGCGTCCGGTTCGGACTGTCGGAACTGGCACGCGAACTCGACCTGAGCAAGCCCACCTGTCTGGGCATCCTCACCGTCCTCGCCGACGCCGGCTATCTGATCCGCGACCCCGTCGACAAGACCTACGGGCTCGGTCCGGCGCTGATCGTCGCGGGACGCGCCGCCCAGCGCGGCTTCGCGTCCGGGCCGGTCGCGCACCGTCATCTCGCCGCACTCGCCGAGGAGTTCGGCGTGATGTGCTCCGCGTCGGCGGTCGTCGGCGACCGGATCGCGGTGCTCGACGTCGTCGGTGGCCACGGCACGGCCGCGGCGGCGCGTGTGGGGGAGGTCTATCCCTTCGCACCCCCGGTGGGGCTGATGTACGTGCTGTGGGACACCGACGAGCGCATCGAACAGTGGCTGCGGCGAGAGCCGACCCTGCCGGTCACCGTGGACCGCGACGACCTGTGGCGGATCGTCACCGAATGTCGCCGGACGGGTTATCTGGCCGAGTCCCTCACGCCCGGCGGCCGCCGCCTCTACGCGCTCATGGCCGGGGTGGTCTCGCACGATCTCGCGCCCGAGATGCGGGAGATGCTGGCGGAACTCGTGGCGAGCCCCGGTGAGCGCGTGCTGCTGCCCGACGCCTTCGCCGCGGGGGAAGAGCGGGCGGTCAACCTCATGGCCGCCCCGGCCTACGATCCCGACGGCCACCAGTCGCTCGTGCTCACGCTGCACCTCGAGCGGGAGGTGGACGCGGCCGGGATCGAGCGGTGCGGTGCGGCGCTCGTGGCGGTCGCGGATGCGATCACCGCGGATCTCGGCGGACGCCGGCCGGCGCGCTGACGGAG
The DNA here is from genome assembly GCF_002215235.1 of Rhodococcus sp. BUPNP1. Lineage (NCBI taxonomy): Bacteria > Bacillati > Actinomycetota > Actinomycetes > Mycobacteriales > Nocardiaceae > Rhodococcus > Rhodococcus sp. BUPNP1. The sequence goes on along the minus strand of NZ_NERM01000029.1, from coordinate 32,169 downwards.
CGCTGCGGAGACTACCCGTTGACCTGGAATTGAAACTCGTTCTACTGTTACGGAGTAATCTTCGACCGCATCGGTACACATGTGTACCGAGCCGGGTGAGAGGGGCACGAGTGACCACGGTGCCACCGCAACGACCACCGATCTACGAACTTTCGCTGCTCGGTGCGCTCGAAGCCGAGTCCGTGCATATCTTCCGCGAGGTCGCCGCGACCTTCTCCCGTCCCGTCCTGCTGTTCTCGGGTGGCAAGGACTCCGCGGTCATGCTCCACCTCGCGGCCAAGGCGTTCTGGCCCGCGGCGCTGCCGTTCCCCGTGCTGCACATCGACACCGGGCACAACTTCGACGAGGTGATCGACTTCCGCGACCGCACCGTCGAGCGCCTGGGACTCCGGTCGATCGTCGCCTCGGTGCAGGACGACATCGATGCCGGGCGTGCCGTCGAGGACGACGGACCGCACGCGACCCGCAACCGGCTGCAGACCGGAACCCTCCTGCGCGCATTGCAGGAAGGGGGATTCGACGCCGTCTTCGGGGGTGCTCGTCGCGACGAGGAGAAGGCCCGCGCGAAGGAACGCGTCTTCAGCCTGCGCGACGAGTTCGGGCAGTGGGACCCGAAGGCGCAGCGACCCGAACTGTGGCAGCTGTACAACGGCCGGCACCGCCGCGGCGAACACATGCGGGTCTTCCCGCTGTCCAACTGGACCGAACTCGACATCTGGCGGTACATCCGCGACGAGGGTGTCGACCTGCCGTCCCTGTACTACGCCCACCGGCGTCCGGTGATCGAGCGCGACGGAATGCTGCTCGCACACTCCCGCTTTCTCACCCTCCTCCCCGGGGAGACCCCGCGCGAGAGCCTCGTCCGGTTCCGCACCGTCGGTGACGCGACGTGCACCGGCTGCGTCGAATCCGCCGCCACCACCGCGGACGAGGTAGTCACCGAGGTCTCCGCCAGCCGGGTCACCGAACGCGGCGCGACGCGGGCGGACGACCGGATCTCCGACGCCGGGATGGAAGACCGCAAGAGGGAAGGCTATTTCTGATGTCCCGCCTGCTGCGCATCGCCACCGCCGGCAGCGTCGACGACGGCAAGTCCACGCTGATCGGCCGATTGCTGTTCGACTCGAAGGCCGTCTTCGAGGACCAACTCGAGGCGGTGACCCGCACGAGCCTCGACCGCGGCGCCGACCGCGCCGATCTCGCGCTGCTCACCGACGGCCTGCGCGCCGAACGCGAACAGGGCATCACGATCGACGTCGCCTATCGCTATTTCGCCACGGCGCACAGAACATTCGTCATCGCCGACACTCCCGGTCACGAGCAGTACACGCGCAACATGGTCACCGGGGCGTCCACCGCCGACCTGGCACTCGTCCTCGTCGACGCCCGCCACGGCATCGTCGAGCAGACCCGCCGGCACGCCTTCCTCGCGTCGCTGCTCGGGGTGCGGCACGTGGTGCTGTGCATCAACAAGATGGACCTGGTGGACTGGTCGCAGAGCCGGTTCGACGAGATCTGCGACGAATTCCGGAATTTCGCGGCGAAGCTCGACATGCCCGACCTCGCGTTCGTTCCCGTCTCCGCGCTGCACGGCGACAACGTCGTCTCCCGCACCGCGAACATGCCGTGGTACGAGGGGACTTCGCTGCTGCATCACCTCGAACAGGTCCACATCGCGTCGGACACCAACCTCATCGACGCGCGACTGCCCGTGCAGTACGTGATCCGCCCGGGCGAGAGCGAGCACCGCGACTTCCGCGGCTACGCCGGAACGGTCGCCGCCGGCGGATTCGCACCCGGCGACGACGTGGTCGTTCTCCCTTCCGGTTTCGGAACACGGGTACGGACGTTGTGGGGGCCGGGCGGAACGGAACTCGAGCACGCCTTCGCCGGTGCGGCGGTGTGCGTCGAACTCGAGGACGACCTCGACGTCGGACGCGGTGACATGCTGTGCCGCCCCAACAACCGTCCACTCGTCGGGCACGAGATCGACGCCATGGTGTGCTGGTTCGACGAACGCTCCGCACTCGACCCGGACGCCCGCTACGCTCTGTTGCACACCACCCGCTCGACCACCGCGCGGGTCGCGCGGCTGGACTACCGGCTCGACGTCAACAGCCTGCACCGCGACGAGGCCGCGACGACGCTCGGCCTCAACGAGATCGGCCGCGTGCAACTGAGTACGCAACAACCGCTGCTGTTCGACCCCTACCGGCGCAACCGCACCACCGGAAGCTTCGTGCTCGTCGACGAACGCACCGGCAACACCGTCGCGGCCGGGATGATCACCGGGCCGACGCTGGCGGACAGCCGGGTGGTCTGGCACTCGGCGGCGGTCTCGCGGACCGAACGGGGGAGAGCCGGGGCGACGGTGTGGCTCACCGGGCTGTCCGCCTCCGGCAAGTCCACCCTCGCCGTCGAACTCGAACGACGACTGCTCGCCGAAGGCATCCCCGCCTACCGCCTCGACGGCGACAACCTCAGGCACGGCCTCAACGCCGACCTCGGCTTCGGCCCCGAGGACCGCGCGGAGAACGTCCGCCGCGTCGGCGCGGTCGCACAACTGATGGCCGACGCCGGACTCGTCGCGATCTGTGCGCTCATCAGCCCCTACCGACAGGACCGCGGCCGCATCCGCCGCCAGCACGAGGAGGCCGGGATCCGTTTCGTCGAGGTCTTCGTCGACACCCCGCTCGCCGACTGCGAGGCCCGCGATCCGAAAGGCATGTACGCGCGGGCACGCGCCGGCGAGATCACCGGCTTCACCGGCGTCGACGATCCCTACGAACCACCGTCGGATCCCGAACTGGTCGTGCGCCCCCACGACGGCACGCCTGCCGTGCAGGCGGGCCTCGTCGTGGAATTGTTGAGGACATGACGCACGACTACAGCGACGATGCCCGCCTCGCGGCCGGGGGCGACGACGCTCGACCCGCGGCCGGGGGCGACGACGCCCGACTCGCAGCCGAGACGGCTTCCGGCGCAGGTGAACTGCTGCTCACGGTCCGCGCCATCGAATCGGATGCCCTCACCGGGCGCGAGCTGGGCCGGCGCGGCGATCACGCCGCCAACACGTACATCCTCGAACGGCTGGCGTCCGCGCGACCCGGCGACGCGGTGCTCTCGGAGGAATCCGCGGACGATCCGGCGCGGGTCGGCGCAGACCGCGTCTGGATCATCGACCCCCTCGACGGGTCGAAGGAGTACGGGATGCCCGACCATGTCGACTGGGCGGTCCACATCGCGCTCTGGGAGGCAGGACGAGGGCTCACCGCCGCCGCGGTCGCGCAACCGGCGATCGGCCTCGTCCACAGCACCGCCGATCCGGTGCCGCCGCCGCGGCCGGCCCGTCGCCGCCCCCGCATCGTCATCAGCGGGAGCAGGCCGCCCGCCTTCGTGTTCGATCTGGCCCGCGATCTCGGTGCCGACCTGATCCGGATGGGCTCGGCCGGTGCCAAGGCGATGGCGGTGGTGCGCGGGGAGGCCGACGCCTACATCCACGCGGGCGGTCAGTGGGAGTGGGATTCGGCGGCACCGGTCGCGGTCGCGCGTGCCGCGGGTCTGCACTGCGCCCGCATCGACGGCAGCGAACTCGAATACAACCGGCCGCATCCGTATCTGCCCGACCTGGTGATCTGCCGCGCCCACTGGGCGCCGGAGGTGATGTCCGCGCTGGCCGTGCACGCCACCGGGCCGACCGACAGCCCTCGGGTCGCGATGGCACGCGCCTACATCCGATCCCTGGTCAGTCACGACGCGTCCCACGTCCGGCTCGCCGAGGACGCCTGGCGGGTCGAGAACGGGGAGCGCACCGGCGACAGCGGCATCGAGATCCGCGACCGCCTCGAGAACGGCCCGGAATACCGGCCCATCCGCCGTGTCCGCGACCTGCAGTTCCGCGAATGGCACCACAGTGTCGTCGCGCGGTTCGTCCTGGACATCGCGGCGGGCCCGAGCGCGGAGATGTCGGTCGCGGTGACGGAGCACTTCGACATCCCGGCGGGGGAGATCAGGTCGATCGTCGCGATCATCGAGCCCGCGCAGGGTAATAGTTGAATTCATTGTTGTAGCTTTCGAAAGAAAGTCACCATGACCGAGAGGCATCACCATGGCCGAAGCGCGTGACATCGGGGACGGCATCCACGTCGTTCCCGTCCCGGTGGCGGACCTACCCGTCGGCGACACCCAGGTCTACGTGATGGAATCCCCGCGCGGCGTCGTCCTCGTCGACGTCGGCTGGAACGACGACCGGTCGTGGGCAGCGTTGCAGGACGGCCTGGCCACCGCCGGCCTGTCGGTCACCGACGTCGAGGGCGTGGTGGTCACCCATTTCCACCCCGACCACGTCGGGCTCACCGGGCGCATCCGGGAGGCCTCCGGCTGCTGGGTCGCGATGAACGAGGCCGACTTCGCCCACCTCGAGGTCATGCTCTCCGACGACGACCGCCGTCCTCAGGAAGCCGATCTGCTGCGCCGCGCCGGGGCACCCGAGGACACGATCGAGGAATCGCTCGCCACCCTCGTACCGGCGGTCGGCCGTCCCGACGCGCTGCCCGACCGCAAACTCGGTGCCGACGAGGCGATCCCGCTGACGGGGCGGTCACTGCGCACCGTGCTGACCCCCGGTCACACGGCCGGCCACGCGTGTTTCCTGCTCGAGGAACACGGTGTGCTGTTCAGCGGCGACCACGTCCTAGCGACCACGACCCCGCACGTCGGCGAGTTCGATTTCCCTCTGCCGCAACGCGACGCGCTGGGGGAGTACCTCGACTCGCTGCGTGCGGTCGCCGACCTGCCCGTGCGACGCGCACTGCCCGCGCACCGGCAGCAGATCGACGACCTGCCGCACCGCGTCGGCGAACTGATCGCCCACCACGACCAGCGCCTCGACGATCTCTACGACGCCTTCGGCGACGAGGAGCTCACGCTGTGGGAGGCCACCGCCCGGATGCGCTGGTACCGGCCGTGGGACGAGACCCCCCTGCACGGCAAGCGGATGGCGCTCGCGGAGGGATCGGCGCACGTCCGGCAGCTCATCGAGCGGGGACGGGTCCGTCGCGTGCCCGGTACGGAACCCGCCCGCTTCGCGCGCGTGCAAACCCGATGAGCCCCGAGGAGCTGGTCACCGAGTTCTGCCGGCGCTGGGCCGATCCCGATCCTGCCGAACTCGCGGCCTTCTTCGCCGACGACGCCGTCTTCCACAACATCCCGATGGAACCGATCCGCGGCCGCGCGGCCATCGAGGAGTACATCGCGGGCTTCGTGACGTCCTTCGGGGCGATCGACTACCGCATCCACCATCAGGCGGTCTCCGGCAACGTCGTGCTCAACGAACGCACCGATGTGTTCACGATGAACGGCCGGACGATCGAACTGCCCGTCACGGGCGTCTTCGAGATCGTGGACGGGAAGATCGCGGCCTGCCGCGACTACTTCGATCCCACACCCTTCACCGGCAACTGACGGGCACCCGCCACCGAGCCCGGGAACGCCGAAGGCTTCCGCGGAGTCACCGGGAATGCCGAAGGCTTCCGCAGAGTCACCGGAACGCCGAAGGCCCCGCTTCGTGAGAAGCGGGGCCTTCGTGGTGCCCTCGGCAGGATTCGAACCTGCGACTTCTTGCTCCGGAGGCAAGCGCTCTATCCCCTGAGCTACGAGGGCATCCGGACCACCGGATGACCGGAGGTGCGGGAGTTAGCCTAGCGCATCGAGCGCTCAACTCCACATCGCCAGGTCAGAGCCGGTTTTCGGTCCGAAGTCGCGATTTCACCCGATCGGTGGCTCAGTTGAGGGGCAGGGGTTCGGCGCCGCGCTCGGCGAGCAGCGACCTCATCAGATCCGACTCGCCCTGCTGTGTGGCGACCATCGTGCCCGCCAGATTGCGCACCGCCGAGGTGCTCGCGTACTGCTCGCCGTACTCCATCATCGGCAGACCACCCTCGTGGTGGCGCAGCATCAGCTGGAGGAAGAGCACGTCCAGTTCGGGACCGCGAGCGGCCCGGAGATTCGCGAGATCCTCGGAGGTCGCCATGCCCGGCATCAGGTGCGAGCCGTCCGAATCCTCGGACTCTGTCGTCGCGCCGTGACCGCCGTGGCCGTGACCCGTCTCCGTCTCGGTCATCCACTCCATGTATTCGCCCGTCGGCAGCGCCGGCTGTCCCCACAGCGACAACCAGCCCTGCATCTGACCGATCTGGTTCTGCTGGGTGGTGAGGATGTCGTACGCGATGTTGCGGATCCGATCGTCCTCCGAATTGGAGACCACCACGGCGGCCATCTCGACGCCCTGGTCGTGGTGCACGATCATGTCCTGCGCGAATCCGACGTCCACCGAACCGGCCTCCGGCGCCGCCTGCGCGGAGTCCTCGAAGGGGATCCGGGACAGGAACCCCGCGAGGAAGCCGACGGCGACCGCGGCGACGGTGAGCAGCACCAGCAGCAGCCGGTTGTGCCCACCGCGCTCGGTGGTGGAGATGTCCGAGGAGGTTTCGCTCATCGTCAGCTCCCGGCCGGTGCCTGCTGCATGTCGCCGATGGATTCCCCGTTCATCGGCACCGCGTCGGGGCCGGGCTCGGAGGCGTCGAAGGGCGGCGGGTTCGCCGGATCGAACGAGCCGGGGATCGTCGAGCAGCTCGCACCCACCTCGGGATAGGTGTACTGGTTCAGGCGCAGCGCGCTGATGAACTGGTCGATGCGCTCGTCGTCGACGCTGTCGACCTTGAGCTGGTGACCCCACGACTGCAGCGCGATCGGGGTGTCGAGGCCCGGGTAGGGCGACATCAGCGTGTAGGTGCGGCCGTCGACCTTCTGCCGCAGCGTGTCGACCGCGGCGTCGTCGAGCAGATCGGGGTTGTAGGCCACCCACACGGCGCCGTGCTCGAGGGAGTGGACCATGTTCTCGGTCCGGACCGGCTGCTCGTAGACCGTTCCGGTGCAGGTCGCCCAGACGGAGTCGTGGGGGCCACCGAAGGGCGGCGACTGGTCGTAGGCGACGCGCTGGCCCGGCGCGACGTGCACACCGGCCGGATACTCGATCTTCAGCACGCCCTCGATGTCGTCCGACGGGTCCTGGTTGGACTCCGACGGCGTCCACGCCGACATCTCCTGCTGGTTCTGGTACTTCGGGATCAGGCTCACAGCGATCACGGCGACCAGCACGACGACCAGGGCCACGCCGCCGATCGTCAACCACGGGATCTGACGCTGCGCGGGGACCCCGCGAGCGCCGCCGCTCTTCTTCTTGGCGGCCTGAATGGCCTTCGACGACTTGGCTCCGGTCTTCTTGTTACCGGAGCCGCCACTAACCGAACCGCTGGGCATCGCTGTGTGCTCTTTCGACGGGTGGACAGGCGGACGCGCGCCCATCGGGCGCACAAACACCCACAACTCTACGGGCGTGCTCTCGCGCGGTGCCCGGAGCTGCCGGTAGGGGGAGCGTCGGCGCCGCGATCGACCAGCCAATAGGATGGACACCTGTGACTCCCTCCGACCTTGCTCAGCTGCTCCGCGGAACCGCCGCCGGTGTCCTCACCGACCGTGGTCTCGACGCGTCCGTTCTTCCCGAGACCCTCACCGTCGAGCGCCCGCGCAATCCGGAGCACGGCGACTACGCGACCAACGTCGCGATGCAGGTCGCGAAGAAGGTCGGCGTCAATCCCCGCGAACTCGCCACCTGGCTCGCCGAGGCCCTGACCGCGGCCGACGGCATCGATTCCGCCGAGGTCGCGGGCCCCGGATTCCTCAACATCCGGCTCGCCGCCGACGCCCAGGGAGCGATCGTGGCGAAGGTGCTCGCCGAGGGCGCCGCCTACGGCAACGGCAGCGACCTCGCGAACACGAAGATCAATCTCGAGTTCGTCTCCGCCAACCCCACCGGCCCGATCCACCTCGGTGGCACCCGCTGGGCCGCGGTCGGCGACGCGCTCGGACGCATCCTCAGCGCCCAGGGCGGCGAGGTCACCCGCGAGTACTACTTCAACGACCACGGCGCGCAGATCGACCGCTTCACCCGGTCGCTCATCGCCTCCGCGCTCGGACAGCCCGCCCCCGAGGACGGCTACGCCGGCGCGTACATCGTCGACATCGCCTCCTCCGTGCTCGAGCAGCGCCCCGACGCCCTCGAACTCCCCGAGGCCGAGCGGCACGAGACGTTCCGCTCGATCGGCGTGGACCTGATGTTCGCGCACATCAAGCGCACCCTCCACGAGTTCGGTGTCGACTTCGACGTGTACTTCCACGAGAACTCCCTCTTCGAGAGCGGAGCGGTCGACAAGGCCGTCGAGACGCTCAAGGCGTCGGGCAACCTGTACTTCGAAGACGGCGCCTGGTGGCTCAAGAGCACCGACTACGGCGACGACAAGGACCGCGTCGTCATCAAGTCCGACGGCAACGCCGCCTACATCGCCGGCGACATCGCCTACTTCCAGGACAAGCGCTCGCGCGGCTTCGACCTGTGCATCTACATGCTCGGGGCCGACCACCACGGCTACATCGCGCGCCTCAAGGCCGCCGCGGCGGCCTTCGGTGACGACCCCGACACCGTCGAGGTGATGATCGGCCAGATGGTCAATCTTGTCCGCGGTGGCGAGGCCGTGAAGATGAGCAAGCGGGCCGGCACCGTCATCACCCTCGACGACCTCGTCGAAGCGATCGGCGTCGACGCCGCGCGCTACTCGCTCGTGCGGTCGTCGGTCGACCAGAGCATCGACATCGACCTCGAACTGTGGGCCAGCACCACGAACGAGAACCCGGTCTACTACGTGCAGTACGCCCACGCGCGACTGTCGTCGATCGCGCGCAACGCCGCCGATCTCGGCCTGACCACCGAGGGCGCCGACTTCGCACTGCTCACCCACGAGCGCGAGGGCGACCTCATCCGCACCCTCGGCGAGTACCCCCGAGTGCTCGCGAAGGCGGCCGAACTGCGTGAACCGCACCGCGTCGCCCGGTATCTCGAGGAACTCGCGGGCACCTACCACCGCTTCTACGACGCCTGCCGGATCCTGCCGCAGGGCGACGAGGAGGCCGGCCCGCTGCACACCGCGCGACTCGCGTTGTGCGCGGCCGCACGTCAGGTCCTCGCCAACGGCCTCGGCCTGCTCGGCGTCAGCGCCCCGGAGCGGATGTGAACGCGCATCCGGCGGGACCGCGCCACGCCCAGATCCCGCACGCCCCGAACCTGCCCGAACGCCCCGCCGACGCCGCGGCGCTCAATGGGCTCGCCCCGCACGTGTGGCCGCGCAACGCGTCGCGCGGTGAGGACGGCGTCATGCGCATCGCCGGCATCCCGGTGACCGAGCTCGCCGAGAAGTACGGCACCCCGCTGTTCGTCGTCGACGAGGACGACTTCCGTTCCCGCTGCCGGGAGATCGCGGAGGCCTTCGGCCCGTCGGCGAAGGTGCACTACGCGTCGAAGGCGTTCCTGTGCAGCGAGATCGCACGGTGGGTCCACCAGGAAGGGCTCTCGCTCGACGTCGCGTCCGGTGGTGAGCTCGCCGTGGCCCTGCACGCCGGCTTCCCCGCCGGGAAGATCGCGATGCACGGCAACAACAAGTCCGTCCGCGAACTGCAGGCCGCCGTGACCGCCGGGGTCGGGCACATCGTGCTCGACTCGCTCGCCGAGATCGACCGGCTCGACGCGGTCGCCGGTGAGGCCGGTGTCGTCCAGGACGTGCTCATCCGCGTGACCGTGGGCGTCGAGGCCCACACCCACGAGTTCATCTCCACCGCGCACGAGGACCAGAAGTTCGGGCTCTCGCTCGCCGGCGGCAACGCGATGCAGGCCGTGCGCCGCGTCTTCGCCGCCGACAATCTCCGCCTCGTGGGTCTGCACAGCCACATCGGCTCGCAGATCTTCGACGTCGACGGCTTCGAACTGGCCGCCCACCGTGTCATCGGCCTGCTGCGCGACATCGTCGCCGAGTTCGGTGTCGACAAGACCTCGCAGATGAACATCGTCGACCTCGGTGGTGGCCTCGGCATCTCGTACGTGCCGAGCGACGACCCGCCGCCGGTCGCCGATCTCGCCGCGAAGCTCAACGACATCGTCCGCACCGAGTCCGCGCTCGTCGGGCTGCCGGCCCCGACCCTCGCGGTCGAACCCGGCCGCGCCATCGCCGGGCCGGGCACGGTGACGCTCTACGAGGTGGGAACCCTCAAGGACGTCGAGGTCGGTTCCGGGCACGTCCGCCGCTACATCAGCGTCGACGGCGGCATGAGCGACAACATCCGCACGTCGCTGTACCAGGCGGAGTACGACTCGCGTCTCGTCTCCCGCGTGAGCGACGCCGAGCCGGTGGTCTCGCGCGTCGTCGGCAAGCACTGCGAGAGCGGCGACATCGTCATCCGCGACGCCTGGATGCCCGCCGACGTCGCAGCCGGTGATTTACTGGCGGTCGCGGCGACGGGTGCATACTGCTACTCGATGTCGAGCAGGTACAACCTGCTGCCTCGCCCCGCCGTCGTGGCGGTCAAGGACGGTGTCTCGCGCGTTCTGCTGCGCCGCGAGACCGTCGAAGATCTGCTCAACTTGGAGGTTTCGGAGTGACCAGTGCAACGGCGACCGATGCTTCGGGCCGGCGTCCGGTGGGTGTGGCGGTTCTCGGGCACGGCACCGTCGGTGCCGAGGTCGCGCGGATCATCCGCGAGGACGCCGCGGATCTCGAGGCGCGCATCGGTGCACCCCTCGAGCTGAGGGGCGTCGCCGTGCGCGACGCCGCCCGCGACCGGGGTCTTCCCGCGGAACTGGTCACGACGAACGCCGAGGCGCTGATCCGCCGCGACGACGTCGACATCGTCGTCGAACTCATCGGCGGCATCGAACTGCCCCGCAAGCTCGTGCGCACGGCGCTCGACGCCGGCAAGTCCGTCGTCACCGCCAACAAGGCGTTGCTCGCCGCCTACACCGGCGAACTGGCCGAGGTGGCCGAGGCCCGCAACGTCGACCTGTACTTCGAGGCGTCCGTGGCCGGCGCGATCCCGGTGATCCGTCCGTTGACCCAGTCGCTCGCGGGTGACAAGGTCAACCGGGTCGTCGGCATCGTCAACGGCACCACGAACTACATCCTCTCGGCCATGGACGAGACGGGCGCCGACTACGGCGAGACGCTCGCCGAGGCCGGCCGCCTCGGATACGCCGAGGCCGATCCCACCGCCGACGTCGAGGGTTTCGACGCGGCCTCGAAGGCGGCGATCCTCGCGTCGATCGCCTTCCACACCCGCGTGACGGCCGCCGACGTCTACCGCGAGGGCATCTCCTCGATCACCGCCGCCGACCTCACCTCGGCGCGCGCGCTCAACTGCACGATCAAGCTGCTCGCGCTGTGCGAGCGCGTCCCGTCCGCCGACGGCAAGGACCGCGTGTCCGCCCGGGTCTACCCGGCGCTCGTGCCCCGCGAGCATCCGCTGGCCTCGGTCAACGGCGCGTTCAACGCCGTCGTCGTCGAAGCGGAGTCCTCGGGCCGGCTCATGTTCTACGGCCAGGGTGCCGGTGGCGCCCCCACCGCCTCCGCCGTGATGGGCGACCTGGTGATGGCCGCCCGCAACCGGGTGCAGGGTGGTCGTGGTCCGCGTGAGTCGAAGTACGCGCAGCTGGAGATCGCGCCCATGAGCGACATCCTCACCCGCTACTACGTCAATCTGAAGGTCGCCGACCGCGCCGGCGTGCTCTCCGCGGTCGCCGCCGAGTTCGCCACGCGGGGCGTGAGCATCGCAGCGGTCCGCCAGGAAGGCGCCGGCGACGCTGCCCGTCTGGTGGTACTCACCCATCAGGCCACCGACCGTGCGCTGGCGGATACCGTCGCAGCGCTCGACAAACTCGAATCCGTGATCGCTGTGACCAGCGTCCTGAGACTGGAGGGATCCGCCGAATGAGCGCGGCCGAGAAGAACACCACCCCCGTGCACACGCCGTGGCCGGGCCTGATCGAGGCGTACCGTTCGCGCCTGCCGATCGGTGACGACTGGAAGACGGTCACGCTGCGCGAGGGTGGCACGCCGCTGCTCCCGGCTCCGCGTCTGTCGGAGATCACCGGCTGCGAGGTCCACGTGAAGGTCGAGGGGCTCAATCCCACCGGCTCCTTCAAGGACCGCGGTATGACCATGGCGGTCACCGAGGCCCTCGCGACCGGCAAGCAGGCCGTGCTGTGCGCCTCCACCGGCAACACCTCCGCGTCGGCTGCCGCCTACGCCGCCCGCGCCGGTATCGGCTGCGCGGTGCTCGTGCCGCAGGGCAAGATCGCGATGGGCAAGCTCGCCCAGGCCGTCATGCACGGCGCGAAGATCGTCCAGGTCGAGGGCAACTTCGACGACTGCCTCGAACTCGCCCGTAAGACCACCGCCGAGTTCTCCACCATCGGTCTGGTCAACTCGGTGAACCCGGTGCGCATCGAGGGCCAGAAGACCGCGGCCTTCGAGATCGTCGACGCGCTCGGCGATGCTCCCGACGTGCACATCCTGCCCGTCGGCAACGCCGGCAACATCACGGCCTACTGGAAGGGCTACAGCGAGTACGCGGCCGACGGCCTCAGCACGCGCCGCCCGCGCATGCTCGGTGTCCAGGCGGCCGGTGCCGCACCGCTCGTCCTCGGCCATCCCGTGAAGGATCCCGAGACCATCGCGACCGCCATCCGCATCGGTGCCCCCGCATCGTGGAACGGCGCGGTGGCCGCCAAGGAGGAGTCGAACGGCGCGTTCCGCGCGGCGACCGACGAGGAGATCCTCGAGGCGTACCGGCTGCTCGCGAAGTCCGAGTCGATCTTCATCGAGCCGGCCTCGGCCGCGTCCATCGCCGGCCTGCTCGCCGCGAGCAAGGAAGGCTGGCTCGAGCGCGGCCTCAAGGTCGTGTGCACCGTGACCGGCAACGGTCTCAAGGATCCCGATACGGCCCTGCGCGACGTGCCCGTGGTCGAGCCCATCCCGGTCGACCCGGTCGCGGTCGCCTCCGCGCTCGAGTTGGCCTGAGTTGACCGCCACGCCTTCCTCCGTTGGGAATCAGGACATGACGCAGACGTTGCCCGTGGGGCTTTCGGTGACGGCACGGGTTCCCGCCTCGAGCGCGAATCTGGGCCCCGGCTTCGACTGCCTGGGTCTCGCCCTCGGTCTGTACGACGAGATCACCGTCACCACAACGGCTTCCGGGCTCGACGTGAAGGTGGAGGGGGAAGGCGCCCAGGAAGTTCCGTGGGGACCCTCGCACCTCGTGGTCCGTGCCGTCGAGCGAGGACTCGAGGCCGCCGGTGTGTGGGCGGACGGACTGGACGTCGTGTGCCACAACGTCATCCCGCACTCGCGTGGCCTGGGGTCCTCCGCCTCGGCGGCGGTGGGAGGACTGGCGGCGGCCAACGGGCTCGTCCGCAAGATCGCTCCCGAGCGCGTCCTCGACGACGAGCAGCTCGTGCAACTCGCCTCCGAGTTCGAGGGCCATCCCGACAACGCCTCCGCGAGCGTCCTCGGTGGGGCAGTGGTGTCGTGGACCGAGGCCGAGGTCGACTCCGAGCAGCGGACCTACCGCGCGGTGAACCTGCGCGTGCACCCGGACATCAAGGCGTACGCCTTCGTCCCGTCGGTCCGTTCGTCGACGGCCCACACCCGGGGCCTGCTGCCCGAACTCGTCCCGCACCGGGACGCGGCGTTCAACGTCAGCCGGGCGGCTCTGGCGGTCGTCGCGCTCACCGAGCGCCCCGAACTGCTGATGCCGGCGACGCAGGATCTGCTCCACCAGGCCCAGCGGGCGCCCGCACTGCCGCTCACCACCAAATGGGTGGCAGCACTGCGCGAGGCGGGCATCCCCGCCGTCGTCTCGGGCGCCGGGCCGACGGTCCTCGCGCTCACGACCTCCGCGCTGCCCGACGAGCTGCGGGCCGCCGCCGAGGCCGACGAACTGACGGTGCTCGACCTCGAGATCGCCGAGGGCGTCCAGGTCGACTGAGACCGACACGCGGTGCTGGACGGCCCGAGGGGCGGTGCTGGACGGGCCCGAGGGGCGGGGCCGGATGGGGGTCGACGGGTGGTGCAACACACACGTCCCATCCGGCACGGCGATTCTTGCTCTACGTACAGATCGTCGCTATTCTGTGGGGTGTCCGCACGTCGTGCGTATCAGTCGCCGGATTCTCCAGGGCAATCACTCCAGCTCCATCGGGGCGTCGAGCCTGGATCGATCCTCACCTGCTCCCGGATCCGGGAGGGGGACAGACCGCACCTACCGGATTTCGGTGTGGTGGCGGACGTGCCGACCGTTCGTTTTCCCTGAACTCGTACGGCAAATCCCAGCTCAGTGGACGAACTGATCTGCGGGACGAACCCTCTGCTGCGCATGAGCGAGCGAGGGAAGGAAGGATCTCCGTGACAGATACGGACCTGATCACTACACCTGCACTCGACATTCCCGAGGCCGGTAGCCGGACGACCACGCGCGGTCGCCGCGGAGCAGGCCTTTCGGGCATGGTGCTCGCCGAGTTGCGGACTCTTGCCGCCGAGCTCGGAATCAAGGGCACCTCCGGGATGCGCAAGGGTGATCTCATCGCTGCGATCAAGGAGAAGCAGGGAGGCGGCGCCGCCGCACCTGCCGAGCAGCCTGCCTCCGGCGCCGAGAAGACGGCTGCCCCCGAGAAGGCCGAAGCAGCAGCGAAGACCGAGACGGCCGACAAGCCCGAGGGAGCGCCCTCGCGTGGCACCCGCGGTCGCCGTGGCCGGGCCGCCGCCGACGAGACCGCCGCGCCCGAGCAGAAGGCCGACGCCGCGCCGGCCGAGCAGAAGGCCGACGTGAAGTCCGGCGACGAGGGCTCGCAGGAGAAGCCGCAGGGCGGCCAGACCTCCAGCGGCGACAACGAATCCGACGGGAACCGTCGCGGCCGTGGCCGTCGCGGACGCCGCGGTGGCGACAACGCCGACCAGAACCAGCAGACCGAGGGCGCCGACGCGTCCGAGGACGGTCGCCAGGATCGCGACTCGCAGCGCGACAAGGGCCAGGATCGCGACTTGCAGCGCGAGCGTGGCCAGGACCGCAACTCCGGCGACGGCTCCTCGCGCCGCGACCGCAACCAGAGCGACCGCAACCAGGACGGTGGCGATCGCGACGGCGGTAACCAGGGTCCGCGCCAGGGCCAGGACAACCGTGGGGGAGACGACGAGGAAGGCGGCCGCGGACGCCGGGGTCGTCGCTTCCGTGAGCGTCGTCGTGGACGCGACCGCGGCGAGAGCGGTTCGGACTCGCGCGAGCCCGAGATCCGCGAGGACGACGTCCTGCAGCCGGTCGCCGGAATCCTCGACGTCCTCGACAACTACGCGTTCGTCCGCACGTCCGGATACCTCGCCGGCCCGAACGACGTGTACGTCTCGATGAACATGGTGCGCAAGAACGGCCTGCGTCGCGGCGACGCCATCACCGGCGCCGTGCGTGTTCCCCGCGAGGGCGAGCAGAGCAACCAGCGTCAGAAGTTCAACCCGCTGGTCCGCCTCGACACGGTCAACGGCCGCGATGTGGATTCGGCCAAGCGCCGCCCCGAGTTCAACAAGCTCACGCCGCTGTACCCCAACCAGCGTCTGCGGCTCGAGACCCAGCCGAACATCCTCACCACGCGCGTGATCGACCTGGTCATGCCGATCGGTAAGGGTCAGCGCGCGCTGATCGTGTCGCCGCCGAAGGCCGGTAAGACCACGGTCCTCCAGGACATCGCGAACGCGATCGCCGTCAACAACCCCGAGTGCTACCTGATGGTCGTGCTCGTCGACGAGCGTCCCGAAGAGGTCACCGACATGCAGCGTTCGGTGAAGGGCGAGGTCATCGCCTCGACCTTCGACCGGCCGCCGTCGGATCACACCTCGGTCGCCGAGCTCGCCATCGAGCGTGCGAAGCGCCTCGTGGAGATGGGCCAGGACGTCGTGGTGCTTCTCGACTCCATCACCCGTCTCGGCCGCGCGTACAACAACTCGTCGCCGGCATCCGGACGCATCCTCTCCGGTGGTGTCGACTCGACCGCGCTGTACCCGCCGAAGCGTTTCCTCGGTGCTGCCCGCAACATCGAGAACGGCGGATCGCTCACGATCATCGCCACCGCGATGGTCGAGACCGGTTCCACCGGCGACACTGTGATCTTCGAGGAGTTCAAGGGCACGGGTAACGCCGAGCTCAAGCTCGACCGGAAGATCGCCGAGCGACGCGTGTTCCCGGCGGTCGACGTCAACCCGTCCGGTACCCGCAAGGACGAGCTGCTCATGAGCCCCGACGAGTTCGCCGTGGTGCACAAGCTGCGCCGCGTGCTCTCGGGCCTCGATTCGCACCAGGCGATCGATCTGCTCATCGATCGGCTCAAGAAGTCCAAGACGAACATCGAGTTCCTCATGAATGTGGCGAAGACCGCACCGGGGGCACTCGACGACTGACGTCGGCGCCCCGGGGAATTTCTTCCCGGGGCCCTACGTTTGGCATAATCGACAGGCTCAGTCCGGCTCCGGTTCACGTCTTCGACCCGCGAAGGCGACCCGGCGGCCACGAAAGGGACACCATGAAGGCAGGAATCCACCCCAACTACGTGACGACGACCGTCGTCTGCGGTTGCGGTAACACGTTCGAGACGCGCAGCACCAAGGAGTCGGGACGTATCAACGTCGAAGTCTGCTCCAACTGCCACCCGTTCTACACCGGCAAGCAGAAGATCCTCGACACCGGTGGACGCGTCGCGCGCTTCGAGGCTCGCTACGGCAAGCGTGCGCCGAAGAAGGCCGCTTCCGACAGCTAGCTGTCACGCCGACGCCCGGTACTGCCCTCGTGCAGGCCGGGCGTCGGCTTTTTCATTGCAAGGATCGAAATCAGAGCGGAGCACACTCATGGCGGGGCAGACCAAGCCGTCGGCCATCGACGACATCCTGGCCGAACACGCGGGTCTGGAGCAGCAGCTGTCCGACCCGTCGCTGCACGACGATCCTGCGGCAGCGCGTCGGGTGGGTAAGCGGTTCGCGGAGCTCGCCCCCGTGATGTCGACCTACAACGCTCTGAAGCAGGCCCGCGAGGATCTCGAGGCGGCGCGCGAACTCGCCGCCGACGACTCGTCGTTCGCGTCCGAGGTCGACGACCTCGAGGCGCAGGTCGCCGAGCTCGACCGTTCGCTGACCGACCTGCTCGCGCCCCGCGACCCGCACGACAGCGACGACGTGGTCCTCGAGGTCAAGTCCGGTGAGGGCGGCGAGGAGTCCGCTCTGTTCGCCGGTGATCTCGCCCGGATGTACACGCGCTACGCCGAACGTGCCGGTTGGCGCGTCGAGGTTCTCGGTGCCACCTACTCCGATCTCGGCGGCTACAAGGACGTCACGCTGTCGATCAAGTCGCGGACCGACGTGCGCGACGGCGTGTGGTCCCGTCTGAAGTTCGAAGGCGGCGTGCACCGTGTCCAGCGTGTGCCCGTCACCGAGTCGCAGGGACGCGTGCACACCTCCGCGGCCGGGGTGTTCGTCTATCCCGAGCCCGACGAGGTCGAGCAAGTGCAGATCGACGAGGGCGACCTGCGCATCGACGTCTACCGGTCGTCCGGCAAGGGTGGTCAGGGCGTCAACACCACCGACTCGGCCGTGCGCATCACGCACCTTCCCACCGGAATCGTGGTGACCTGCCAGAACGAACGCTCGCAGCTGCAGAACAAGGCCCGCGCGATGCAGGTCCTCGCGGCGCGCCTGCAGGCGGCGGCGGAAGAGGCGGCCGAGGCCGAGGCATCGGCGGGTCGCGCCAGCCAGGTCCGGACCGTCGACCGGTCGGAACGCATCCGCACCTACAACTTCCCGGAGAACCGGATCACCGATCACCGCATCGGCTTCAAGTCCCACAACCTCGACGCGGTGCTCGACGGCGAACTCGACGCGCTGCTCGACGCCCTGGGCGCTGCGGACAGAGAAGCCCGGCTCGCGGCGGAGTAACCGCGAACCGGGCTCTGGCGGGGGAGTGGGGCTCTACTCCACCGTCGGGTCGGTGTCTTCGTTCTCCTCGGGTGCCGCTGCCGGCGGAACATTCGTGAGATCGACGCCCGGCAGCAGGAAGCAACCCTGACCGTCGGCGTTCTGATGGGCGCCCCAGACTGCGCTGACGACGAGTCCGTCCCCGGTCTGGAGGGCGACCGCAGGCTCCTCCTCGTCGATTGCTTCCGGAAGGACACCGTCGCCCAGCTGCAGCGTCCTCAGGTTCAGCCAGTTGATCTGGCCTCCTCCGCTGCCCTCCTGCTCGATCTCGTACTCGATCTGGCCGGGCTCCGCGTCCTCCTCGGCGAGAACGGTCTCCGCGTCGACCGAGCCGATGCCCGCCGGGCATCCGATGGGGATCGGCTGGAAGTCGATGGGCTCGGCACTCGCGAGAGCAGGGGCCGCGAAGGCGGTCGCGCCCGCAGCGGCAAGAACGGTGATTCCACGCACAGTCCGCGTCTTCATGAAGCAATCCCTTTCTGTCGATGAAACCGACCGGAAGGTATCGGTCCTCGTTCGGGTGCCCCTACCGGCGTGCTGTCAATCACGTTGCCGGAAACACCCCCGATGTCCGGTCCGTGACTTCTGCGTGCAATGCGAGGGCTACCTCGGCGTAGTGCTGGTCCGAGGTCGTGGCACGCTGTAAGGCGTGAGCCGTCAACCTCTGCGCCTGGCCATCATCGAAGCGGCATCGGTCCTCGAGGAAGCAGGAGTCCCGAGTCCCCGGGTCGACGCCGAACTTCTCGCAGCGCACCTGCTCGGCATCGAGCGGGGGCGACTCGGTCTGGTCCCGCTCGTCGACGCGACGACCATCGACGCCTACCGGTCGATGGTCGAACAGCGGGCGAAGCGAATTCCTCTGCAGTACATCATCGGTACCTCGCCGATGGGGGAGATCGACCTCGCGGTGGGGCCGGGGGTGTTCGTCCCGCGGCCCGAGACGGAACTGCTGCTCGGATGGGCGCTGGCCTTCCTCGAACGCCACGGCAGCCGCAACCCGGTCGTCCTCGACCTGTGCACCGGATCCGGCGCGCTGGCCCTGGCGATCGCTCATGCGCGTCCCGACGCCGAGGTCCACGCCGTCGAGCTCGAGGCGAAGGCCCTTGCGTGGGCACGACGCAATGCCGAGACCCGCGCGGACGAGGGGGACACCCCGATCCGGCTGTACCAGGGCGACGTCACCGACCGCACCCTGCTCACCAACCTCGAGGGCAGTGTCGACCTGGTGGTCGCCAACCCGCCCTACATCCCGGAGGGGGCGGACCTCGAACCCGAGGTCATCGAACACGATCCGCATTCGGCGCTCTTCGGGGGAGCGGACGGACTGTCCGTCATCCGGCCGATGGTCTCCAACATCGCGCGCTGGCTGCGGATCGGGGGAGCGGCAGCGGTCGAGCACGACGACACGCACAGCCTGCTGGTCGCCGAACTGTTCGAGCAGCGTCGGGTGTTCGGCGACGTCGTACGGCACCCCGACCTCGCCGGGAAGGCCCGATTCGTGACCGCACATCGTGTGCCCACCGCGGTGGAGGCCGACCGCATGAAGTCGGTACGGTCTGCGGCGGACGGCTGACGGGCAGGACCCGTCCGGTGCCGATTGCGGCCGAAGTGGAAGGATGAGCGCGTGAGCACCGTGTACGACTGCAACAACGAAGCTTCGCGCGCCGCCGGACTCAACGCGGCGCGCGGCGCACTCAAGGCCGGACGACTCGTCGTCGTACCCACCGACACGGTGTACGGCATCGCTGCCGATGCGTTCGACTCCGACGCCGTGACCGCGCTGCTACGCGCGAAGGGACGCGGCCGCGACATGCCGGTTCCGGTCCTCGTCGGCTCCTGGACGACCATCGACGGCCTCGTCGCCTCGGTGCGTCCCGAGGCGCGGGAGTTGATCCGCGCGTTCTGGCCGGGCGGGCTCAGCCTCGTGGTGCACCAGGCGCCGTCGCTGGCCTGGGATCTCGGCGACACCCGCGGCACTGTCATGCTCCGCATGCCGCTGCACCCCGTCATCCTGGAGCTGCTGCGCGAGGTCGGTCCGCTCGCGGTCTCCAGCGCCAACGTCTCCGGCCGGCCTCCTGCCACCGACGTCACCGAGGCGCGTGAGCAACTCGGAGCGTCGGCGAGTGTCTATCTCGACGGTGGCCCCGCCGAGCACGGGGTGGCATCGACGATCGTCGACCTCACCGGCGACCGCCCGCGCATCCTGCGCGAAGGTGCGGTGACGGCCGAAGCACTCGCGGAGGTGCTCGGCGACGATCCCGAGCGCCTTCGGTCCGGCGGGGAGTAGCGGCGGAGGAACGGAGCACGTGACTGCAGCCGACACCACCGCCGTACTGCTCGCCCAGGCCGGGCGCGGCGCCGGCGTTCCCATCCGGGAGCTTCTCCTCGTCCTGCTCACCGCCGCGGTGGTGACCTTCCTCGCGACCGGTGTGGTGCGGATCCTCGCGCTGAAGTTCGGAGCGGTCGCCGTGCCCCGCGACCGCGACGTGCACGTGACCCCGACTCCGCGGATGGGTGGGGTCGGCATGTACATCGGCCTCGTCGCGGGAATCGTGTTCGCTCAGCAATTACCTGCTCTGACAAGGGGTTTCGAATTCACCCCGGATATGGGGGCGGCGCTCGTCGCGGCCTCGATCATCGTCGTCGTCGGCATCGTCGACGACCGGTGGGGACTCGACGCACTCACCAAGTTCGTCGGCCAGGTCACCGCGGCCGGCGTGCTCGTGATCATGGGCGTGAGCTGGATCGTCATCTACGACCCGTTCAGTGCCTCGACACTCGTGCTCGACCAGCTCCAGGGCGGTCTCATCACCGTCGCCGTCGCCGCGGTGACGATCAACGCGATGAACTTCGTCGACGGGCTCGACGGTCTCGCGGCCGGACTGGGTCTCATCGCCGCACTCGCGATCTGCGCGTTCTCCGTGGGTCTGCTGCTCGATCAGGGCGGCGACGTCTCCGCCTACCCGCCGGCCCTCATGGCCGCGGCCCTCGCCGGCGCCTGCCTCGGCTTCCTGCCGCACAACTTCCAGCCCGCCAGGATCTTCATGGGCGACTCCGGGTCCATGCTCATCGGTCTCATGCTCGCCGCGATCTCCACGAGCGCCTCGGGCCTCATCCCGCTCAGCGCCTACGGTTCGCGCGACCTGCTCGGTCTGCTCTCGCCGCTGATCCTGGTCGGTGCCGTGATGTTCATCCCGATCCTCGACCTGCTCCTCGCGATCGTGCGGCGCACCCGGGCCGGCGTCAGCCCGTTCAGCCCCGACAAGATGCACCTCCACCACCGCCTGCTGCAGATCGGGCACTCGCACCGTCGCGTGGTGCTGCTGCTCTACCTGTGGGTCGGCATCCTGGCCTTCGGAGCCGTCGGTTCCTCGCTGCTCGATCGGCGGGCGGTGGTGTTGATCCTCGCGGGCGGTCTCGTGTTCGCCCTCGTCGTGACCGCCGTGCCGTCGCTACGGCGGCACGACGAGTCGGGGGAGACGCCACCGGAGCACTCCCGAGAGGTCGGTTAGGCTCGGATATCGTGACGAACCCGGATCATCCCGAACCCGACCACGGTCTGCCCTCGCTGCCCGACCCGATCGCACCGATGCGCGCGGCCGTGCGGTACGGCGCCCTCGGTCTTCTCGCGCTCGCCGTCGTGGCGTCGGTGGTCTCGGTGCTCGTCGCCGGGATGCCCGGCCTGTGGGGTGCGCTCATCGGAGCGGCCGTCGGCGGAGGTTTCATCCTCTTCACCGCACTCGGCGTTCTCCTGACGTCGAAGTTGCCGGCGATGACCGCCGGAGCAGTACTTCTCGGCACGTGGCTGCTGAAACTGATCCTCGCCATCGTCGTGATGGGTTCGCTCGACTCGCTCGACTTCTACAACCGCAACGCACTCGTCCTCACGATCGTGTTCGCCCTGGTCATCGTTCTGGGGGCCGAGACCTACGGCGTGCTCTCGCAGCGCGCGCTGTACGTGGATCCCCAGGCGTCGTCCGGATCCGACAACGACGATCGGTAGTAGTGCCGCTTGTCCATAACCCCCACGTAGGAACCCACCTACGCACTGTCGTAGAGCAGTTGGTAGGGTGAGTTCTACGAGAGTGACGCTGCACGCATCGGGTTTGAAGAGGGTGCGCAGTTGTGACTTCGTAGGCGGTCGTGTTCAAATGGCCGCCGAGTCGACGAGAGTCGCCGACACCGGCAGGAAGCGGGACCGTTCACTCGGTTCGGACCACTGGCGAATACGCGAGCCGACCTGGTCGACTTCAGGATCGTCAATGTCCGATCGAACCGCAGACGGCATGCCTGCGGCCGACTACGGGAGAGAGCGCTGAGCGTCACCACCTTGGCAGCCGGAGAATTCCACGCGCCGTCACTAGCTGATTTTTTCCCACCGGCAGTCCTGTTCGAAGGCACCCCCTTCGAGATGGACCGGCTGATGCTCATCCGCGTCGCCGTCGCCCTGATCGTTGCGCTGTTCTTCTTCTTCGCACTGCGGAGTCCGAAGATCGTGCCGCGGGGCGTGCAGAACGTCGCCGAGATCATGCTCGACTTCGTCCGGATCCACATCGCCGAGGACATCCTCGGTAAGGAACAGGGACGCCGGTTCCTCCCGGTGATCGTCACTATCTTCTTCCTGGTGGTCGGTCTGAACCTGACCTCGGTCATCCCGTTCCTCAACATCTCGTCCAACGCACGAATCGGTATGCCGATCGTGCTCGCGGCACTGGCCTACATCGTCTTCAACTACGTGGGCATCAAGAAGTACGGATTCTTCCGTTACGTCAAGAGCAGCATCGTCATCCCGAACCTGCCGCCGGCTCTCCACGTCCTGGTGATCCCGATCGAGTTCGTCTCGACCTTCATTCTGCGGCCGTTCACGCTGACCATTCGTCTCATGGCCAACATGCTGGCCGGTCACATCATGCTCGTGCTGTTCTTCAGCGCCACCCAGTTCTTCTTCTTCGATTCCGACGGCTTCATGAAGGTGTTCGGTATCGGTTCTCTCATCGGCGGAATCGCGTTCACCTTCTTCGAGCTCCTGGTGATCGTCCTGCAGGCCTACATCTTCGCGCTGCTCACCGCGGTGTACATCGATCTGGCCCTGCACGCCGAAGAGCACTAGCTCGACGGACGGCACGACCTACATCTACACACAGACTGACTCGGTTGCCGACTCCCGGGGCCGAGCCACAAGAAAGGGAATGGAACACCAATGAGCGTTGCGCTTCAGGCAGCAGACGTCCTCGCCCAGGAGACCACGATCTCGGGTGCAGGCGCCATCGGCTACGGCCTCGCCGCCATCGGCCCCGGCATCGGCATCGGCATCGTCGTCGGCAAGGCGATCGAGGGCATGGCTCGTCAGCCCGAGATGGCCGGCCAGCTGCGCACCACGATGTTCCTCGGTATCGCATTCACCGAGGCCCTCGCGCTGATCGGCATCGTCGCCGGCTTCATCTTCTGATCCGACGATCACAATGGCTGACAGCATCCTGATTCTCGCGGCAGAGGCGGAGGACCAGAATCCTCTCCTCCCCGCGACGTACGACATCGTCTGGTCGCTGGTCGCCCTGATCCTCGTCGGATTCGTCTTCTGGAAGTTCGTGCTTCCGATGTTCCAGAAGGTGCTCGACGAGCGTTCGGAGCTGATCGAAGGCGGCATCAAGAAGGCAGAGGAAGCTCAGGCGGAGGCTGCGGCCGCGCTCGAGCAGTACCGTAGCCAGCTCGCCGAGGCCCGCACCGAGGCGGCGCAGATCCGTGAAGAGGCCCGTGCACAGGGCCAGCAGATCATCGCCGACATGAAGGCGCAGGCCCAGGAGGAGAGCGACCGTATCGTCGCCGCCGGTCACAACCAGCTGCAGGCCCAGCGCCAGCAGATCGTGGCCGAGCTGCGTAGCGATCTCGGACGCAGCTCCGTGGATCTCGCCGAGAAGATCCTCGGCGAAGCGCTCGCGGACGACGTGAAGCGTGCCGGCTCGATCGATCGGTTCCTCGACGAACTCGACTCCCTCAGCGCTGACTCTGCATCCGGAAAGTGAGCACCATGTACGCAGCAAGCCGTGAGGCACTCGCTCATACGCGTTCCGCGTTGCAGTCCGCCCTGGGCTCGGGTGCCGCGACTGCCGCTGCGGCTCAGGCCGGTTCCGAACTCTTCTCGGTGGTCGAGGCGCTCGACAGCCAGCGGGCTCTCCGGACCGCGCTGGCCGACGCCTCGGCCCCGGCTGCCGTTCGCGAGCGGCTGGCCGAGCAGGTCTTCGGCGGCAAGGTTTCGGCCCAGACCCTCGCGACCGTCAAGGCCGCAGCGGGGCAGGACTGGTCGGCACAGTCCGACCTGACCGGCTCGCTCGTCCAGCTCGGCCGTGAGGCACTGCTGAAGGCCGCAGCGGACCAGGACCAGCTCGACACCGTCGAGGACGAACTGTTCCGCCTCGGTCGCATCGTGGCCGGCGACCCCGAGCTCGAGCAGACGCTCTCGGATCGCAGCACCCCGGCTTCGGCCAAGCGCGATCTGCTGACGCGCCTGCTCTACGGCAAGGTGACCGCGGTCACCGAGGCGCTGGCGGTCCACGCGGTCGGTCGGCTGAGCAAGTCGCCGGCCGAGACGTTCGACGAGTTGTCGGCGCTCGCCGCGGCCCAGCGGGACCGTGCCGTCGCGCACGTCCGCAGTGCGGCACCGCTCGATGCGAAGCAGGAGGAGCGGCTCACCGCGACCCTGACCCGCATCTACGGGAAGCCTGTGACGGTGCACGTCGAGGTCGATCCCGAGCTTCTCAGTGGATTGGTCGTCCGGGTGGGCGACGAGGTCATCGACGGTAGTGCCGCGGGTCGACTCGCTGCAGTGCGCAAGAGCCTCACGTAGTCCACTACCGAACACACACATAGATCTTTTCGAAGACCAGATACCGAGAGCAGGAAGAACATGGCGGAGCTGACGATCTCCTCCGACGAGATCCGTAGCGCGATTGACAATTACACCGCGAGCTACTCCCCGGAGGCCTCCCGCGAGGAGGTCGGCGTGGTCGTCGACACCAGTGACGGCATCGCGCACATCAGCGGTCTGCCGTCGGCGATGGCGAACGAGCTGCTGGAGTTCCCCGGTGGCGTCCTCGGCGTGGCCCTCAACCTCGAGGCCACCGAGATCGGTGCCGTTATCCTGGGCGACTTCCAGACCATCGAAGAAGGCCAGGAAGTCAAGCGGACCGGCGACGTCCTGTCGGTGCCGGTGAGCGACAACTTCCTCGGTCGCGTCGTGAACCCGCTCGGTCAGCCGATCGACGGTCTCGGCGACATCGAAGCCGATGAGACCCGCGCCCTCGAGCTGCAGGCCGCGACCGTGCTGGAGCGCCAGCCGGTCGAGGAACCGCTGCAGACCGGCATCAAGGCCATCGACGCGATGACCCCGATCGGCCGCGGCCAGCGTCAGCTCGTGATCGGCGACCGCAAGACGGGCAAGACCGCGGTCTGCATCGACGCGATCCTGAACCAGAAGGCGAACTGGGAGACCGGCGACCCGAAGCAGCAGGTCCGCTGCATCTACGTCGCGATCGGCCAGAAGGGCTCGACCATCGCGGGTGTCAAGCAGGCACTCGAGGAGAACGGCGCGATGGAGTACACCACCATCGTCGCGGCTCCGGCCTCCGACTCCGCCGGTTTCAAGTGGCTCGCCCCCTACACCGGTTCGGCCCTCGGCCAGCACTGGATGTACCAGGGCAAGCACGTCCTCATCGTGTTCGACGACCTGACCAAGCAGGCCGAGGCCTACCGCGCCATCTCGCTGCTGCTGCGTCGTCCGCCGGGCCGCGAGGCATACCCCGGCGACGTGTTCTACCTGCACTCGCGTCTGCTGGAGCGCTCCGCCAAGCTCTCCGACGAGCTCGGTGGCGGCTCGCTGACGGCCCTGCCGATCATCGAGACCAAGGCGAACGACGTGTCGGCCTACATCCCGACCAATGTCATCTCCATCACCGACGGCCAGGTCTTCCTCGAGTCCGACCTGTTCAACAAGGGTGTCCGCCCCGCCATCAACGTCGGTATCTCGGTTTCCCGAGTCGGTGGCGCCGCCCAGACCAAGGGCATGAAGAAGGTCTCCGGTTCGCTGCGCCTCGAGCTCGCGCAGTTCCGTGAGCTCGAAGGCTTCGCCGCCTTCGCCTCCGACCTCGACGCCGCTTCGAAGGCTCAGCTCGAGCGCGGTCAGCGTCTCGTCGAGCTCCTCAAGCAGGACCAGTACGCGCCCATCGCGGTCGAGGACCAGATCGTGTCGATCTACCTCGCCGGCGAAGGTGTCTTCGACTCGGTTCCGGTCGAGGACGTGCGTCGCTTCGAGACCGAGCTCCTCGAGGATCTGCACCGCAACGCCGCAGGCGTCTACGAGCAGATCGCCGGTGGCAAGGCCCTGTCCGACGAGTCGATCGAGGCTCTCACCGCCGCGACCGCCAAGTTCAAGGAGGGCTTCATCGCCTCCGACGGCAGCCGTGTCGTGAACGAGGCAGAGGCCGAGGCCCTCGGTGCCGACGAGGTCCAGCAGGAGCAGGTCTCCGTCAAGCGCACCACCGTTCGCAAGTGAGCGGGGAGTCCATGACCCAGCGTCCAGTGAAGGGAGTGTGATCGACGAATGGCGAACTTGCGCGAACTGCGCTCGCGGATCAAGTCGGTCAACTCGACCAAGAAGATCACCAAGGCGCAGGAACTGATCGCGACGTCGCGTATCACGAAGGCCCAGGCCCGAGTGGCAGCGTCCAAGCCGTACGCCGAGGAGATCACCAAGGTGCTCTCCGAGCTGGCGAGTGCGTCGGCCTCGTTGGATCACCCCCTGCTCAACGAGCGCGAGAACCCCAAGCGTGCCGCAGTGCTGGTCGTGACCAGCGACCGCGGTATGGCCGGCGGTTACAACTCCAACGTCCTCAAGGAAGCCGAGGAGCTGCGTCAGCTGCTCCTCAGCGAGGGCAAGGAGCCTGTGCTGTACGTGATGGGCGGCAAGGGCCTCGGCTACTACACGTTCCGTGAGCGTGAAGTGGCCGCTGCCTGGACGGGCTTCTCGCAGGACCCCCGTTACACGGACGCCGCGAAGGCGAGCCGTCACCTGGTCGAACTGTTCATGGCGGGTTCGGGCACCGAGGTGCCCGCCCCGAACGGCGAGGGCACCATCGAGGGCGTCGACGAACTGCACATCGTCTACACCCGCTTCGTGTCGATGCTGACCCAGACCCCCCAGGTTCGCAGGATGGCTCCGCTCGAGGTGAGCATCACCGAGGACGAGATCGACCTCGGCGAGGACATGCTCACCGACGGACGCCGCGCCACGGACAACGAGGGACCGCAGGCCGTGTACAACTTCGAGCCGGAGGCCGGAGTTCTGCTCGAGGCTCTCCTGCCGAAGTACATCAGCACGCGCATCTACGCGTCGCTGCTGGACGCGGCGGCCTCCGAGTCGGCAGCCCGTCGTACCGCCATGAAGGCCGCGACGGACAACGCCACGGAACTGGTGAACACCCTCAGCCGTCAGGCGAACCAGGCCCGCCAGGCCCAGATCACCCAGGAAATCAGCGAGATCGTCGGCGGTGCCGGTGCGCTCGCCTCGAGTGCAGGAAGTGACTGAACCACAATGACCGCAGCAGTAACCGACAACAACGCCGGTGCGGCGTCGGCCCTTGCCGGGCGCGTCGTCCGCGTCATCGGCGCCGTCGTCGACGTGGAATTCCCGCGTGGCGCCGTGCCCGAGCTGTTCAACGCCCTGCACGCAGAGGTCACTCTGCCGTCCGTGGCGAAGACCCTGACCCTCGAGGTCGCGCAGCACCTGGGTGACAACCTGGTCCGCACGATCTCGATGCAGCCCACCGACGGCCTGGTGCGTGGCGCCCCCGTCAGCGACACCGGCAAGCCGATCTCGGTTCCCGTCGGCGACGTCGTCAAGGGCCACGTGTTCAACGCGCTGGGCGACTGCCTCGACGCGCCGGGCACCGGCCGCGACGGCGAGCAGTGGGGCATCCACCGCAAGCCCCCGGCCTTCGACCAGCTCGAGGGCAAGACCGAGATCCTCGAGACCGGCATCAAGGTCATCGACCTGCTGACCCCGTACGTGAAGGGCGGCAAGATCGGTCTGTTCGGTGGTGCCGGTGTCGGCAAGACCGTTCTGATCCAGGAGATGATCACCCGTATCGCGCGTGAGTTCTCCGGTACGTCGGTGTTCGCCGGCGTCGGTGAGCGCACCCGTGAGGGCACCGACCTCCACCTCGAGATGGAAGAGATGGGCGTCCTCCAGGACACCGCCCTTGTCTTCGGTCAGATGGACGAGCCGCCGGGAACGCGTATGCGCGTCGCCCTGTCGGCCCTGACGATGGCGGAGTACTTCCGCGACGTCCAGGGACAGGACGTGCTCCTGTTCATCGACAACATCTTCCGCTTCACGCAGGCCGGCTCGGAGGTTTCGACCCTCCTCGGTCGTATGCCGTCGGCCGTGGGTTACCAGCCCACGCTCGCGGACGAGATGGGTGAGCTCCAGGAGCGCATCACCTCGACGCGTGGCCGTTCGATCACCTCGCTGCAGGCGATCTACGTGCCCGCCGACGACTACACCGACCCCGCGCCGGCCACGACGTTCGCTCACCTCGATGCGACCACCGAGCTCTCGCGTCCCATCTCGCAGATGGGTATCTACCCCGCTGTGGACCCGCTGACGTCGACCTCGCGAATCCTCGAGCCGGGCATCGTCGGTGCCGATCACTTCCGGGTGGCCAACGAGGTCAAGCGCATCCTGCAGAAGTACAAGGAACTGCAGGACATCATCGCCATCCTCGGTATGGACGAGCTCTCCGAAGAGGACAAGGTCACGGTCGCCCGTGCCCGTCGTCTCCAGAAGTTCCTCGGCCAGAACTTCATCGTCGCCGAGAAGTTCACGGGTCAGCCGGGTTCGGTCGTGCCGCTCGCCGACACCATCGAGGCCTTCGACCGCGTGTGCAAGGGCGAGTTCGACCACCTGCCCGAGCAGGCGTTCAACAGCTGCGGTGGACTCGACGACGTCGAGGCTGCAGCCAAGAAGATCGCCGGAAAGTAGGCCACCGTGGCTGAGATGAGCGTGGACATCGTTGCCGTCGAGGAGCGTGTGTGGTCCGGATCGGCGACTCTCGTCACCGCCCAGACCACCGAGGGCGAGATCGGCATCATGCCCGGTCACGAGCCCGTGCTCGGCCAGCTCGTCGAGGGTGGCGTCGTGTCCGTCAGGACGGCGGACGGTGAGCGGATCGTCATGGCCGTCCATGGCGGATTCCTCTCGGTGACCGCGACGACGGTGACGGTGCTCGCCGAAGCCGCCGACCGCGTGGAGGACATCGACGTCGAGGCAGCCAAGTCGACTCTGAACGATGCAGATCGTGACGAGTCGGAGATCGCAGCGGCCCGCGGCCGCCTGCGGGCTGTCGAACGAGCCTGATCGTCGAACAACGAGAAGCCGCGACGGAGCCGACGAGCAGTGTCACCTGGATTTCTGATTCTCAATATCCTTGTGGTGCTGCTCGCGGTCTCCGTCGCGGCTTTGTTGTACCGCCTCTTCGCCCTGCGCGGCGGGGGTACCGCCGCCATTCTGCGAGTGATGCCTCAGAACGAGGGTTCCGGCTGGAGGCATGGAATCGTTCGGTACGGCGACGAGACACTCGCGTTCTACAAGCTTTCGAGCCTTCGGCCCGGACCCGACGTACGACTGACCCGTCAGGGCATCGATGTGCGTTCGCGACGCAAGCCGGAAGGCAGTGAATTCGACATCATGACCGAGGACATCGTGATCCTCGATGTGATCGACCGCGACGACTCCTACGAGATCGCGCTCGACAGCGGCGCTTTGATGGCCTTCATGTCCTGGGTCGAATCCAGGCCCGACGGCCGGTCGCAGCGCCGCCGCCCCCTCTAGAGGGACTTCCTCACGCGCCCGCTCCCGGCTTCCACAGCACGTCGCCGTCCGGGTTCGCGATCCGGCACAGGATGAACAGCAGATCCGAGAGCCGGTTCAGGTACTTCGCCGGCAGGACGTTCGTGTCGTCCGGAGCCGCGTCCACCGCCGCCCACGCCGACCGTTCCGCACGTCGTGCCACCGTCCTGGCGGTGTGCAACAGAGCAGCCCCCGGCGTGCCGCCCGGAAGAATGAACGAGTTGAGCGGTTCCAGCTCCTCGTTGAACTCGTCGCACCAGCCCTCGAGCCGGTCGATGTACTGCTGGGTGATCCGCAGCGGCGGGTACTTCGGGTTCTCGACCACGGGCGTCGACAGATCCGCGCCGGCATCGAAGAGATCGTTCTGGATCTGCCGGAGTACCGGGACGAGCCGTTCCGGGAGCGCTCCCAGTGCGAGCGCCACACCGATCGCCGCGTTGGTCTCGTCGCAATCGGCGTAGGCGACCAGACGAGGGTCGTTCTTCGAGACGCGCGAGAAGTCGCTGAGCCCCGTCGTTCCGTCGTCTCCGGTGCGGGTATAGATCCGTGTCAAGTGGACTGCCATGAGCGTCACGGTACCGGCTCTGCTCTCCCCACGGACACGCCCGTTACGCTGTGTCGTTGTGAGTGAACGCTTTCTTGTCACAGGTGGGAACCGCCTTTCCGGCGACGTCGTCGTCGGGGGCGCCAAGAACAGCGTCCTCAAGTTGATGGCTGCGGCGCTGCTCGCCGAGGGCACCACCACGATCACCAACTGCCCCGACATCCTCGACGTGCCCCTGATGGCCGATGTCCTGCGCGGACTCGGATGTGAGGTCGTACTCGAAGGCGACGCCGTGCGCATCACCACGCCTGCCGAACCCGAGTACCGCGCCGACTTCGCGGCCGTCCGGCAGTTCCGGGCGTCCGTCTGTGTACTCGGCCCGCTGGTCGCACGCTGCCGCAAGGCGATCGTGGCGCTGCCCGGCGGCGACGCCATCGGCTCCCGTCCGCTCGACATGCACCAGGCGGGTCTGCGCCTGCTCGGCGCCCATTCGTCGATCGAGCACGGGTGCGTCGTGGCGGAAGCGGACGACCTGCACGGCGCGACCATCCGCCTGGCGTTCCCCTCGGTGGGAGCGACGGAGAACATCCTCATGGCCGCGGTCCTCGCCAAGGGGGACACGACCATCGACAACGCGGCCCGCGAACCCGAGATCGTCGACCTGTGCAACATGCTCGTCCGCATGGGGGCGCGGATCACCGGAGCGGGCAGTACGACGCTGCGGGTCTCGGGAGTCTCGTCCCTCCGTCCCACCGAACACCGGTGCATCGGCGACCGGATCGTCGCGGCCACATGGGGGATCGCAGCAGCGATGACGCGGGGCGACCTCACCGTCCGTGGCGTCAATCCGAAGCACCTCGCGTTGGTGCTGGACAAATTGCGAAGTGCCGGCGCCGAAGTCACGCCGTTGGCCGACGGATTCCATGTCGTGCAGAAGGAGCGGCCCCGTGCCGTCAACTTCGCGACGCTGCCGTATCCGGGATTCCCGACCGACCTGCAGCCCATGGCCATCGGTCTCGCGGCGATCGCCGACGGGACGTCGATGATCACCGAGAACGTCTTCGAAGCGCGGTTCCGGTTCGTCGAGGAGATGGTGCGTCTCGGAGCGGACGCCCGCACCGACGGTCATCACGCGGTCGTGCGGGGAGTGGAGCAGTTGTCGAGTGCTCCCGTGTGGGCATCGGACATCCGTGCGGGCGCAGGTCTGGTGCTCGCCGGCCTGTGTGCGGACGGGGTCACGGAAGTGCACGACGTCTACCACATCGATCGTGGTTATCCGCGGTTCGTCGAGATCCTCCAGGAGCTCGGCGGAACCATCGAGCGGGTGGGTGTCGAAGAAGGCCGGCTCCTGTCGCACTAGGGAGAAACCCTTGATCGTGGCCTGTGTCCGGCGTCACCGGAAGCGATTTCGGTGCGGTCGGCGCCTTTCACGGACATCCACCTGGGCTTTCCTCGAGGCTTACCCCCTCTGACCAGGCGATTTGGCAGGCAGTTGATCCTCGCGTAACTTATTCCAGGTCAGAGCGACACGGACACCGACCCGGGCCGAGAGGAACGGGACAACGAGGTTGGACGAAGGCGCCTGAACTTGGTTACGAGCCCCCGATTCTTCTGGTAAGGTCGGTGGCCCCGGAGGTCGAAGAGACCTCCTGATGAACAGTCACCCCGGAGTGAACGAACCGGAAGGTTCGGGATCGATGGTGTGTGCGTGTTCTTTGAGAACTCAACAGTGTGCCGATGAATGTCAGTGCCAAATAATATTTGGTGCGACCACTTCA
>NZ_NERM01000028.1:0-58298 GCF_002215235.1 Rhodococcus sp. BUPNP1 | reverse complement strand
CCGATGACGCGTCCACCGCGCAGCGGGCCCGGGGGAGGGGTGGGCTCGGGACCGGCGTCGGGTTGCCGGCGCGCGATCCGGAACGCCACGAGGACCGCGGGTCCGCCCCCGGTGATCGCCGCCGTGGCGGTGAGGATCAGCGTGGCCGCGAGCGCGACTCCCTGAACCGGTGTGGTCGCGGTGGCGGCGAGGGCGGCACCGGCGAGACCCGCGATGCTCAACGAGGCGGCCGGCCACACCGGCAGGCTCGGGCGCAGCGCGAGCGCGGGTGCGAGAGCGGCCACGGCCAGGCACACCAGTGAGAGGACGGTCAACGATCGGCCCTTTCCAGGAGTCGGCGCACGAGTTCGCGTCCGGCCAGTTCGGCCTGCCACCCGGCGGTGGCGAGGCGCTGGGATACCGCTTGCTTGCTGATGCCGAGACGCTCGGCGATCCGCGCCTGCGACAGACCCTGACGAGCGAGATCGACCGCCTCGTGCCCCTGCTCGGTCCGGCGCAGGACGACGGTGGCGAGCAGGGTGAGTGCGGCGTCGACATCGGCGGTGGCCTCGGGGTCGTTGCCTTCGGCCGCGACCTGCCCGGGCGCGTTCTTGGCGCGTTCGACGGCGGTGCGGGCATGCTCGAAGGCGGGACCGCGACCGGCTCGGGTCTGTTCGGGCAGCGGGGTCTCCACCGGGCCGATCCCCACCCCGATACTCCAGCGTTCGCGCCGGAGAAGGTCGAGGACTAGATCGACGACGAGGCTGGGATCGTCCGCGACGGCCTGGACCTCGTCGCCCGCGGTGCGATCGAAGGGCCGCACCAGCGGAACGTCCTGCAGTTCGGTGAGGAGATCCGCCACACGGTCGACATCGCGGCGGCTGCCCCGTTGGTCGACCGTCAAGACGAACATGTGTCAAGTGTGAGGGCTTGATTCCGGATAATCAAGACCTGAAGCTTGACGAATCGGGGTGCCGCGTGGCGGTGCGTACAGCCTATCGGGCCGGCTCGTTCCCCGTCAGCTCATGATGTGCGGTGATCGCGTCCACCGCATCGCCGTCGTACTTCATCCGTTTCGCGATGGTGAGGCGGAGTGTCGACGGCAGTGCCGGGGCGAACTTCTTGAAGTAGGCGCACAACCATTCCTGGCGCCCGACGAGAAACGGGAAGTCGGTCGTCATCATGTT
Organism: Rhodococcus sp. BUPNP1; assembly: GCF_002215235.1. Taxonomy (NCBI): domain Bacteria; kingdom Bacillati; phylum Actinomycetota; class Actinomycetes; order Mycobacteriales; family Nocardiaceae; genus Rhodococcus; species Rhodococcus sp. BUPNP1. Next base: position 57,132 of record NZ_NERM01000028.1, on the reverse strand, counting down.
GCGGGCGACCAGCATCGGCAAGGGGGCGTCGAGGGGATGGAAGTCGTGATTCCACAGGCCCGGCTGGGTGCAACCCGGGTAGAACTGGCCGAGCATGAAACCGTGTTCGACGAACCGCGACTTGAATTCCGCGTGGACGACGTCGATCACCTCGAAGCCGGTGAGGTCGGGCAGTACGGTCACGAGCGTCTTCAGGCTCCGGTCGCGATCGTCCTCGCGCGAGAGTGTCGCGTACAGGTCGAACTGGTCCTCGACGATCGTGCCGAGTGCCCCGGCGTCGATTCCGGATCCGTGGACGAACGCGGCTCCGAAGAGTTGCTTGCCGATCGACGGACGGACGAACGGGCAGACGGGTCCACTGCGGCCGAGCTCGGGGTTGGGCTCGGTGAGATACCCGCTCGCCCACGTTCTCAGCAGATGGGCGCTTGCTTCTCTTGCGTACTCGGAGGTTTCACCGAACAGGTCCACCCAGACCGTGCCCGAACGAGGTCCGACTCGTCTCTGGATCGGCATCTCCGCTTCCTCCCTCCAGGGGACGGATATCGCGGCCGAGGCGGGAGCGGCCGGGTCGGGAACTGCGAAAGGCTCCCGGAAAGAATCGTGGGAAGGCCGATTCGGGCAGTAGGTGTGCGACCGGCGGAAGCTGTTGCAGCGCAACATTGTCGAATGCCACGGTCCGGTTGCGTGCATCGTCCGCCCTCGCGAATCCGGTGCTCGTGCGACCGTCGGGCCGGCGTGAAGTCTCCTTCGCGCGGAGTTTACCGAAAGTTTTGCATTCTAAGTTTGTAAAACGAGCATAGCGCGGACAGGAGGTTTTGATCCATCCCTTCAAACAAACCTTGGGTTTATGGAGTGAATATGCCGAATGTCGGGATGTGAGAACGTGGTCCCCGCGGCGTGTCCTGGTCGCATCTCGATCTCGTTCTGCTGCACAGCATTGCAGCAGCCCAGTCCCCGTCCTACGCTGACGCATACATTTTCGAAGCGACGTGCCGACTCGGTCGTCCCCACCCGCGACGCCCGATGGTATCCGGCTCCACGAGACGTTCCCGTTCGACGCTGCCGCTGCACACATCCTCGTGAAGGGGGCGCTGTGGCCACTCCCGCCGTAGGCGCCGCGCAGAACTCCGACGACGAGCGCGCGGGTGCGTTTCCGCTGACTCCGGCCCAGTACGGTATCTGGCTCGCTCAGCAGCTCGTCCCCGAAGTCCCTTTCGTCATCGCCCAATACGTGGAGTTCCGTGGAGAACTCGACCTCGAGCTGCTGAAGTGGGCGTCGACGACCGCCGGACGGGAGTTCGAGACCGTCCTCCTGCGCCTCGTCGACGTGGGCGGCCGTCCGTACCAGGTCGTCGACCGGGACCTCGATGTCCCCACCGAGGTCGTCGATCTCCGTGACGAATCCGATCCGCGGGAGGTGGCCGAGCAGTGGCTCCGGCGGGATGTGGAAGCGCCCGTCGACCTGATGGCGGATCGGTTGTGCCGCATCGTGGTTCTGCGCACAGGTGATGCCAGTTACCTCGTGTACGTCAAGGCCCATCACATCGCGCTCGACGGGTTCGGAGCGATGATCATCGTCCGCCGGGGAGCCGAACTCTATTCCAGGGCACTCGCCTCCCGGAGTTCCGGCCAGGACACGGTGTCGACGCCGGACAAGCCACCGGCGAATCTACGGACGTTGTACGAGAAAGACCGGCAGTATCGCGCGTCGAGCCGGTTCGTCGCGGACCGTGAGTACTGGAGTGAGCGGATCCGCGACCTGCCCGACGTCGACACCACGGAGGTGCCCCCGGCGGTCCGGACCCTCACGGCACAGACGGATCTGTCGGACACTGCGGACACCTACCTGTCGGGGTCCCCGGCGATGCGGGACGCCTCCTCGGCCGCAGTGGTACTCGCGGCCGCCGCCTGTTTCTTCTCACGGCGGTCGGGACGGTACGACGTGCTCGTCAACATCCCGGTGTCGGCGCGGACGACGGCCGAGCTGCGACGGTCCGCCGGAATGCTCGTCAACGTCGTTCCCCTGCGGATCCGGGTGGAGCCGAGCGAACCGGTGGAGGATCTCGTCCGGCGGATGCAGGTCGAGCTCGTCGGAGCCCTCCGACACCAGGCGTGCGGACTCGACGACATCCGCCGGGCGACATCCGAACCGGTGTCCCGCTTCTCGGTCCCGCTGGTCAACGTCATGCTGTTCGATCAGCAACCCGTACTGGGGGACATCGTGGGAACACCACATGTCCTGTCGCGTGGGCCCGTCGGGGACCGGCTGATCACCGTCCATCGCCGCAGTGCACCGGCCGGCACCGTGATCGAATTCCGGGCGAATCCGAACCGATACGAGGAGAACGAGATACAAGCGCAGTGCATCTGTTTCACAGAGATCCTCGAGCAGTTCGTCGCAGCCGACCCTCGAACGCCGGTCGGTTCGATCCACCCGCCGAGCGCCGGAGCGGCCGCACCCCGCTACCGACGGAACACCGTGCTCGATCACTGGCGACACCTTCTGGCGGGTGCACCCACACCGCCCACTCTGTCACCGTCCCTGCCGACACCTGCCGGTGGACGGGCGGGCAACGCGGGATCTGCTTCGGCGTGGGCGCAGTTCGTCCATCCCCTCGGCAGCGGACCGGGTCGAGCGAGTGCCCAATGTGCCGACGATCGTGTCCCGATCCTGCAGGCTGCCACCGCGATTCTCGTCGCCAGGTCGAGTGGTACCGACGACGTCGTCCTCGGTCTCCCGGTCCCGGCCGGTACCACTGATGTGCGCACGGTCCTGCCGTTGCGCACCCGGGTGCGCCTCGACGAACCCTTCCGAAATCTCCGCGAGAACATCTTCCGTGGGACTCGGGACGCTCTCGCACATGCCGACGTACCTGCCGTGACACTGCTCGACGCGCTGGCGCCGACCCGGAACGGTTCGCACGCCCCGCTCTTCCGCATCACTGTCGAAGGACGGGGCGATGCGGACAGGGAGGTGAAGAACGCGGTCCTCGGTGATGTCGACCTGCGTATCGATCTGGAGCGTCCGCCGGCCGGCGACGGTGCCGGACGCGAGTCCACGTCCGCGGACGTGCTCCGCATCCGGTACGCCACGAACGCCTACACCGCGCCGACCGTCGCGCGCATCGCCCGCCGACTGGAACGTATCCTCCTGGCGGTCGAAGAGGATCCGGCGATACGGGTCGGCGACATCGATCTGCTCGACGCAGCCGAACGGACCGCACTCGTCCCCGTGACGGGTCCGCCTCCCGTGCCCGAACGCCTGCTGCCGGAGATCCTCACCGACGCTGCACTCCGTGCCCCTGAAGCACTCGCGGTGTCGTGCGGAGGGACCCGGATCGACTACCGAGAACTCGACGAGCGGTCGAATCGGCTGGCCCGCATGCTCGTCGAGCGGGGTGCAGGACCGGAACGATTCGTCGCGATCGGCATGGCCCGATCCGTCGACTCGATCGTCTCGATCTGGGCCGTGGCGAAGACGGGCGCGGCCTTCGTCCCGGTCGACCCCGCCTATCCGCCCGCCCGGATCGAGTACATGCTGCGCGACTGCGACGCCGTGCTCGGACTCACCACCAGCGGCGAACGGCCGTTGCTTCCGGACACCGTGCCGTGGACCGTGGTCGACGATCCGGAGGTGATCGCGGAGACGACGCGATTCACCATGTCTCGGGTGACCGACTCGGACCGATGCGCGCCCGCGCGTTCGGATCAACCCGCCTACCTCATCTACACCTCCGGATCGACGGGACAGCCGAAAGGCGTGGTCGTCACCCACCGGGGCCTGTCGAACCTCGTCGCACACACCCGCACGCTCGCCGAGCCCCACGCGCGGGTCCGGCACGGAACATCCCCGAGCTTCGATCTGGCGGTACTGGAGGTGCTCGTTGCGTTCGGCTCCGCTGCGCAGCTGGTGATCGGCCCACCCGAGGCGTCCGCCGGTGACGACCTCGCACAGGCGTTGCGCGCCGAGCGGATCACCCACTTCTGCACCACTCCTGCGGTCCTCGCGACGATCGATCCGGCGGTCCCCGAAGACCTGTCCTTCGTGAGCGTCGGCGGTGAGGACTGCCCGGCCTGGCTCGTGGAGCGATGGGCTGCGGGTCGTCGCATGGTCAACGGGTACGGACCGAGCGAGATCACCGTGCAGATGGCGTCCGAGAACCTCGTGCCCGGCAGAGCGGTCACCGCAGGCACACTCGGACCCGGATTCCGGGCCGTCGTGCTCGACGCACGGTTGAGTCCGGTGCCGCCCGGGGTGATCGGCGAACTGTATCCGTCAGGACCTGCCCTGGCGCGGGGATACCACCGCCGACCGGGGACGACGGCGACGCGGTTCGTCGCCGACCCGTTCGGGCCACCGGGATCGAGGATGTACCGCACCGGCGATCTCGTGCGGTGGTCGACGAGCGACGAGAACGCCGCAGAGATCGCCTCGGATCTGCGCCTGATCTACGCCGGGCGCGCCGATCTCCAGGTCAAGGTGCGGGGGCGGCGCATCGAACTCGGCGAAGTGGAAGCAGCACTGCTCCGCCACCCCGACGTCGAGCAGGCCGCGGCGGTGGTTCGGCGCGAGACCGGATCCGACCGGGTGGTGGCGTACGTGGTGCCGCGCACCGGAACGGTCCCGGATGCCGCAGCGATTCGTGATGCGCTCGCGGCGGAACTCCCGGATTTCATGGTCCCGGCCGTGGTGGTGCCGCTGGCGGCGATGCCGATCACGGCCAACGGCAAACTCGACCGTGCCGCGCTGCCGGCCCCGGACCGCCGGGGAGTGCTCCATCGTCCTCCGCGCACGGGCCTGGAACGGACTCTCGTGGGGGTCTTCGCGGACGTTCTGCACCTGTCCCCGGATCGGGTCGGCGTCGACGACAACTTCTTCGAACTCGGGGGCGATTCCCTGTCGGCGACCGGGGTCGTGGCGGGACTCCGGTCCGCGCTGCACGTCGAAGCACCCATCAGGATGCTCTTCGAAGCGCCGACGATCACCGAGCTGGCACCGCGACTCGCGGACTGCGGTGTCGCCCGGACACCGTTGACACCCCGACGCCGGCCGGACCGGATCCCGTTGTCCTACGCGCAGTCCCGGTTGTGGTTCATCCACCGCTACGAAGGTCCGTCGCCGACCTACAACATCCCCATGGCGGCACGCCTGACCGGACGGGTGGACATCGCCGCGATGAGAGCGGCGTTCGCCGATGTCGTGGCGCGTCACGAGTCGCTGCGCACGGTGTTCGAGGAATCCGACGGAGTCGCCTTCCAGCGCATCCTGCCGGTCGAGCGGACCTCATTGTCGCTACCCCTGCGGACGGTGTCCGCCGACGAGGAGCAGGCGGCCGTGCGCGCCGAGGCGCGGCGGCCCTTCGACCTGTCCACCGACATCCCGGTGCGGGCCACCCTGCTGCGGACCGGTTCCGACGACCACGTGCTGGTGCTCGTGCTGCACCACATCGCCGGCGACGGCGCGTCGATGGTGCCGCTGGTGCGCGACATGCTGCTGGCATACGCGGCCCGATCGGCAGGGACCGAACCGCGATGGGATCCGTTGCCGGTGCAGTACGCCGACTACACCCTGTGGCAACGGGACGTGCTGGGGGACGAGGACGAGACGGGAAGCATCCTGCACAGACAGTTCTCCTACTGGCGACAAGAACTGGCCGGGGTTCCGGAATGCCTTTCTCTTCCGCTCGACCGTCCCCGCCCCGCGGTGCAGTCCTTCCGCGGTGGCCGGGTAGAGTTCACGATCCCCGCGGAGCTGCGTCTCGCGGCCGACGAACTGGCCGCCGAGCACGGAGCCACCGCGTCGATGGTCTTCCAGTCGGCACTCGTGGTGCTCCTGCACAAGCTCGGTGCGGGAGACGACATCACGATCGGCGGTCCGGTGGCCGGACGGACCGACGAGGCCCTCGCCGATCTCGTCGGATTCTTCGTCAACACCTGGGTACTGCGCGTGGACGGCATCACCGGACGATGGCCCCTCGCCGATGTCCTCGACCGGGTGCGGACCAAGGCACTGGCCGCCTACGAGAACCAGGACGCGCCCTTCGAACGGTTGGTGGAGCTGCTCGCCCCGGCGCGTTCGACCGCCCATCACCCGCTGTTCCAGATCGCATTCGCGTTGCAGAACAATCCGCTGCCGAGCCTGGACCACCCGGACATCCACGTCCAGATGCTGCCCGTCGCGACCGACATCGCGCGGTTCGACCTGTACATCAGCGTGTCGGACAGCGTGTCCACCGACGCCGGCGGGATGCTCGGCAGCATCGAATACGCGAGCGATCTGTTCGAGCGCGACACCGTCGAACGATTCGCCGACCGGTATCTCCGCGTCCTCGATGCCCTCGTGAGCTCGCCCCTTCGACGGGTCGACGGTGTCGACCTGCTCGATCGGTCGGAGCGCGACCTGCTCCTCGCCGCGTGGAGCGGTCCGGCTGCCACCACTGCTGATCGGACGGTGCCGGCCGTGCTCGCCGAGCGGGTCGCGGCGACACCGGACGCACCGGCGCTGACCGGTGTCGCCGGCCGATGGACGTACCGCGACCTCGACGCCCGGGCCAACCGGCTGGCTCGTCTGCTCGTCGACCTGGGCGTGGGGCCCGAGACCGTGGTGGTCGTCGCCCTCGATCGATCCCCGGCACTGGTCGTCGCTCTTCTCGCAGCGTCGGCGGCAGGTGGCGCCTATCTGCCGTTGGACCCCGCCTATCCGAGCGAACGCACCGCCTTCGTCCTTGCCGACGCCGCGCCCCGCGTCCTGGTCACCGACAGTCGATCCACCTCGCACGCGGACCCGGCCGTCGTCGTGGTCGTCGACGAGACGGGCCGCCCGATGTCCCACGCCCTGCCCGACGACGCGCGACCGCTCACCGACCTCGACCGGATCGCGCCCCTGCACCCGTCGAACACCGCGTACACGATCTACACGTCCGGTTCCACGGGCGTCCCGAAGGGCGTGGCCGTCACGCACCGGAACCTCGTGCACCTCGTCGAACACGGGTGGACCGATTCGCGAGCCCGACACCGGATGTCGCTGGTGTCCTCACCGGGTTTCGACGCGTCGGTGTACGAGATCTGGCCCGCCCTGATCGGCGGTACCGAACTGGTGCTCGCACCACCCGGCCTGCTCGATCCGTCGACGGTCGCGCGGATGATCTCCGAACACGGTGTGACGACGATGTTCGTCCCGACACCGCTGTTCCACGCCCTCGCCGACCCCACCGTCGTGCCGGCGCGGGTGTGGGACGGTGTGGACCAGGTGGTCACGGCCGGTGACGTGCTGTCCCCGGAGGTCGCACGCCACTTCCACGAGTCGCATCCCTCGACGTTGCTCGTCAACGCGTACGGACCGACGGAAACGACGGTGTGCGCGACGATGTACCTCGTCGGGGACGCGTTCGCCCGAGGAGAGCGCGCGTCGGTCCCGATCGGCACATCGATCCCGGGAGTCGCGGTCCTCGTCCTCGACGCCGGACTGCTGCCGGTGCCTCCCGGTGTCCCCGGCGAGCTGTACCTCACCGGGGACGGTGTCTCCCGCGGATATCCCGGTCGTCCGGCCACGACCGCGGCACGATTCGTGGCATCCCCGTTCGGCGGGCCGGGGGAGCGGATGTACCGCACCGGCGACGTCGTGCGGTGGATCTGCTCGACGAGCGATGCCGAGGGCTCGGGTGGACACCTGGAATTCGTGGGCCGCTGCGACGATCAGGTCAAGGTCCGCGGTTTCCGGGTCGAACCCGGTGAGATCGAAGCGGTCCTGGGTGCGCATCCGGCGGTGGCCCATGCCGCCGTGGTCGTCCGGGAGACTCCGGGCCACCACGACACCGGACGACTGGTCGCGTATGTCGTGCTCGACCGGGAGCAGACACTGCTCGCCGACTCGACCCGCGCGACCGGCACCGTCGAGCGGTGGAGGGCACTGTACGACGACGTGTACTCCGCGCCGCCGCCCGAGGACAGCGGCGACACCGGTGCCTTCGCGGGTTGGAACGCCACCGACACCGGGCAGCCCATTCCGGTCGAGCAGATGCGGGACTGGCGCGACGCCGCCGTGCGGGCCGTCCGGCGGCTCCGACCCCGACGCCTGCTCGAGATCGGCGTGGGCTCCGGTCTTCTGCTCCGTGAACTGGCCCCCGACTGCGCCGAGTACTGGGGCACGGACTTCTCGGCTCCGACGATCGAGACGCTGCACTCCGCCGTGCGATCGCAGCCGTGGGCCGATCGGGTGACGCTGAGGACGCAACCGGCGCACGCGACCGAGGGGTTGCCGCAGCGGTACTTCGACACCGTCGTGCTCAATTCGGTGATCCAGTACTTCCCGGACGCGGCGTATCTGCTCGAGGTGCTCCGGAAAATCCTGCCGCTGCTCGCACCCGGCGGATCGATCCATCTCGGCGATGTCCGGAACCAGGCGCTGCTGCCGTACTTCGTCGCCGCGGTGGAACTCGCCCGTGCCGACGGCACCGAGACCGCGGACACGGTCCGCGAACGCGTCCGCCGTGCCACGCTCTCCGAGCGGGAACTGCTGCTCGCCCCCGAGTTCTTCGCGGGCCTGGCCGGTCGTCTGCCCGGTGTCACCGGGGTCGACATCGAACTCGGCCGGATGCGGACGGCCAACGAACTCGGCCTGTACCGCTACAGCGTGGTGCTGCACACCGGTACCGGACCCAGGTCGCTCGCCGACGTTCCGTGCCGGTCCTGGACGGGATTCGGAACACTCGCCGCGTTCGCCGACCACCTGCGGACGAGCCGTCCCGATGCCCTGCGCGTGACCGGCGTACCGCACACCGCCCTGCGGTCGGTGATCGCCGCGGCGACCGCCCTCGATGCGATGCCCGACCACGCACTCGTGTCGGAACCGGACCTCCGGCCACGATCGGACGGCATCGGTCCCGCGGACTTCGATCTGCTCGGCGCCGAACTCGGCTACCGGGTCGCTGTGACCTGGTCGCAGGAACCGGGATCGATGGAGGTGATCGTCCTCCGCGACGACCCGGACGACAGAACCCGAGATGTAGCGCTGACCGACGTCTTCCGTCCGGCCGACCCCATCGGCAGCCTCGCGCGCTACGTCAACGACCCCGCCGCAGAGGAGCGACTCGACGACGTCCGTCGCTTCGTCCGGGAACGGTTGCCCGACTACATGGTTCCGGCCGCGTTCGTCCACATGGCCGACCTGCCGGTGACGGTGCACGGCAAACTCGACCGCCGCGCGCTGCCGGCCCCGGAGGTCGCGACGCGCAGCGACAGCTACATCGCACCGACCACCGACACCGAACGGGCCCTCGCTCGGGTGTTCGCCGACGTGCTCGGCGTCGACCGGGTGGGAACACAGGACTCGTTCTTCGCCCTCGGCGGCGATTCGATCATGTCGATCCAGCTGGTCGCGCGGGCCAAAGCCGCGGGCCTGGTGCTCTCGCCCCGAGATGTGTTCGAACACAAGACCGTTGCGGCGCTCGCCGCGGCGGTCACCATGGCCGGACCGGCCGCGCCGACGCTCGAGGAACTGCCGGGTGGTGGTGTCGGCGACGTTCCCCTCACCCCGATACTGCGGTGGCTGGTCGACAGCGGCCGAACCTATCCGGGTTTCTGCCAATCGGTGTCGGTTCCGCTGCCGGACCGACTCCGCGAGGCCGACCTTCTCGCAGCGCTGCAGGCGGTCGTGGATCGGCACGACATGCTCCGGGCGCGCCTCCACGCGGACCCTGGAGCGGCTGACGAGCTGCGCCTGGAGACACGGCCCATCGGATCCGTCCCGGCGTCGTCGATCCTGCGTCGCGTCAAGGTGGACGACCTGACGGGGCCCGAGTTCACCGCGATCGCCGCCGCCGAACACGCTGCCGCGACCGGACGGTTGGATCCCGGCAGGGGAGTGATGCTGCAGGCGGTGCAATTCGAGGCGGGACCCGCCTCGCGACTGTTGCTCGTGGCGCACCATGCCGTGATCGACGGTGTCTCCTGGCGGATCCTGCTGGGCGACCTCGCTGCTGCAGCGGCTCGACTCGAACACGGGCTCGACCCGGCTCCCGCACCGACGGGCACCTCGATGCGCCGCTGGGCGCACGGTCTCGTCGAGGTCACCCGCCGTGGCACGCGTGCGGCCGAACTGCCGTTCTGGATCTCGACGCTGTCGGGTCCGGATGCGCTGCTCGGCGCCCGAGAGCTGGACCCCGCCGTCGACGTCGGGGCCACCGTCGACACCGTCACCGTCGAGGTTCCCGCCCCCACGACCACCGCGCTGCTGACCGTCGTCCCGGCGGCCTTCCACGGGAGCATCGTGGACGGTCTTCTCGCAGCCCTGGCCGGAGCCGTCGTCGCGCAGCGCGCCGAGCGCGGGATCGACCTCGCCGAGGTGCTCGTGGCGCTGGAAGGGCACGGCCGGGAGGAGCAGGTCGTGCCGGGAGCCGATCTGTCCCGGACGGTCGGATGGTTCACCGCGGCCTATCCGGTGCGACTGGACCTGACCGGTATCGACGTGGAGGCCGTGGCACGCGGCGGCACCGCAGCGGGCGCCACGATCAAGACCGTCAAGGAACAACTGCGCGCCGTTCCCGACCACGGGATCGGATACGGGATGCTGCGGTATCTCGACGACGAGGGCCGCGCCGCGCTCGAGCCCCTGCCGGCGCCCCGGCTCGCCTTCAACTTCCACGGCCGGAGCATGCTGCCGGATGCCGTCACGGACATCGAATTCGGCGGTGGCCTCGATCCCACCCAGCCGGTACCGGCGGTGATCTCCGTCAACGCCATGGTCGTCGACACTGCCGACGGGCCCGTGCTGCGCGCGGATCTCGCCTATCCGACCGGGGTCATCACCCGCCCGGAGGTGTCCGACCTGGCCGAACGGTGGCGACGCATGCTCAGCGGCGTCGCCCGGCACGTCGCCGAACCGGGCGCGGGAGGGCACACCCCCTCGGATCTGCCGCTGGTCCCGTTGAGCCAGGAACGCCTCGACGAGCTCGAGCGCCGCTATCCCGGCCTCGAGGACGTGTGGCCCCTCACCCCCCTGCAGACCGGCTTCCTGTTCCATGCCCTCCGGAACGATTCGCTCGACGCGTACACGGTGCAACTGACCCTGCACCTGGGCGGTGTCGTCGATCCGCGACGCCTCCGGCGGGCGGTGGCCGCCCTGGCTGCGCGGCATCCGAACCTGCGGGTGAACTTCGTCTTCGACGGGCAGTCCCCGCCCGTGCAGGTCGTGCAGGCGTCGGTCGAACTGCCGCTGCGTGAGCGGGATCTGAGCGACCTGGACCCCGAGGACCGTGCGGTGGAACTGGTCCGACTGCAGACCGAGGACCGGACGCAGCGTTTCGACACAGCGCACGGACCGCTGGTACGCCTGAGCCTGATCAGGATGGGGCCGGACGATCACCGGCTGGTGTTCACCAACCACCACATCCTGCTCGACGGCTGGTCGGCGCCGTTGCTGCTGAAGGAACTCCTCGTGCTGTACGGAACCGACGCGGACACCGGGGTTCTCCCGCCGGCACGTCCCTACCGGGACTACGTGCGGTGGCTCGTGCAGCAGGACGCGGCACCCGCCCGCGATGCCTGGTCGCGGTACCTGGCCGGCCCGGATCGGCCCACGCTGGTCGCCCCGGACGCCGAGCAGACCTCCGTGCAGGCCCTGTCCGAGGAGACCACCTGGGCGCTCGATCCGGCGGACACCCGGCGCCTCGAGGGCTTCGTGCGGGACCACGGGGTCACCGTCGGCACGGTGGTGCAGGTCGCGTGGGGGATCGTGCTGGCGAAGCTCACCTCGCAGCGCGACGTCGTGTTCGGATCGACCGTCTCCGGGCGGCCCGCGGAGGTCGACGGGGTCGAGGAGATGATCGGCCTGTTCGTCAACACCGTTCCCGTGCGGGTCCGGCTCGATCCGTACGAGACCCTCACAGCGCTCGTCGAGCGGATCCGAGCCGAACAGACCGCGCTGCTCGACCGGCATCACCTCGGCCTCACGGAGATCCAGCAGGTCGCCGGACCCGCCGCCGGGTTCGACACCCTGACGGTGTTCGAGTCGTATCCGGTCGACCGTGCCGCTCTGTCCGATGTGGTCGACATCGCGGGCATGCAGGTGCGCGAGGTCACCGGACACGATTCCGGGCACTATCCGCTGACGCTGATCGCACACGTCGACGACGCGCTGCGGCTGCGACTGAGCTACCGCCCGGACCTGTTCGACGCGGCCGCGGCCGACGCGATCGTGTCGCAGGTCGCTCAGGTCCTCGAGGCCGTCGTCGACCGGCCGAAGGTGCCGCTCGGCCGCCTCCGTTTGTTCGGGGACGAGGTGCCGGTCGTGTCCGCTCCCGGCACCGCGCCTTCGCGGACATGGACGGAGATCGTCGACGACTGGATGTCGCGGTCCCCGGAGGCCGTCGCCGTCGTCGATGCGGGCAGGCAGTGGACCTACGCGGGGCTGGACGAGCGGGTCCAGCGGCTCGTGCATCTGCTCGTCTCCCGCGGAGCGGCACCGGAGACCACCGTCGTGGTGGCGATCCGGCGATCGTTCCTGCGGGTCGTCGCGATGCTCGCCGTCGTCCGCGCCGGTGCCGTCTACGTGCCCGTCGACCCCGACCAACCCCGTGACCGTGTCGCCGCGATGGTCCGGACGGTCACACCGCTCTGCGTGCTCGTCGACGGACCCGAATCAGCGGTGCCCGGCGGGGTATCCGTCGTTCCCGTCCGGGACGTCGAGCTCGACGGTGCGCCGGCAACGCCGGTGCCGGACATCGACCGCCGCGCGCCGGTGCGTGCCGACAACACGGCGTACGTGATCTTCACGTCCGGATCGACGGGCACGCCGAAGGGGGTGACCGTGACGCATCGCGGCATCGCCGAGCTGGTCGATCGGCTCTCGACGGTCGCCGACCGCGAGTCGCGTGTCGCGCAGGCGATGCTGCCGGTGTTCGATGCCTCGTTGCTGGAGACGATCGTCGCGTTCTCGGCCGGGGCGCGGCTCGTCGTGGTGCCGCCCGGTATCGCCGCCGGTGACGACCTCGAGCGTGTGCTCGCCGACGAGGAGATCACCCACCTGTACACCACGCCAGCGGTGCTGGCGACGCTGGATCGGGACGCGCTGCCGGCTCTGACCTTCGTGAGCGTGGGTGGGGAGGCGTGCCCGCCGTCCCTGGTGGAGACGTGGGCCCGGGGTCGTCACATGGTCAACGGCTACGGTCCGAGCGAGGCCACGGTGATGTCGAACCTGCTCGATCCGCTCATCCCCGGCGAGAACCCCACCGTGGGACCGCCGATGCCCGGTTTCGACGAATACCTGCTGGACTCGTACCTCCAGCCCGTGGCCGGCGGCGCGGTGGGGGAGCTGTACCTCACCGGACCGGGTCTGGCGCGCGGGTATGCGGGACAACCCGGCCTGACCGCGACGCGTTTCGTCGCCGACCCCCTCGGCGCACCGGGGCGCCGGATGTACCGCACCGGGGATCTGATGCGCTGGACCCGCACCGCGCACGGCACCGAACCCGTCTACGTCGGGCGCAGTGACTTCCAGATCCAGCTGCGCGGTCTGCGCATCGAGCTCGAGGAGGTCGAGGCGGCACTGCTCCGGCATCCGGCCGTCGCCCAGGCGGTCGTGGTGGTGCGTGACGACGGCAGCGGCGACCGGCTCGTCGGATATGTGGTGCCCGCCGGGGCCGTTCCGGTCGAGGCGCCCGAGATCCTGCATGTCGCCGCCACCCGGTTGCCGCGGTACATGGTCCCATCGGTCATCGTCGTGCTGCCGGGGCTGCCGGTCACCCCGAGCGGGAAGGTGGACCGGTCGGCGCTGCCGGCGGCTGCGCCCGTCGGGGCCGCCTACCGGGCGCCGCGCACACCGACCGAAGGAGTCGTCGCCCGCGCGTTCGCCTCCGTCCTCGAACGGGACCGGATCGGGATCGACGACAACTTCTTCGACCTCGGCGGCAACTCGCTCGCCGCGACCGCCGTGGCATCGAAGCTGCGCAGCGAGCTGGGCCGGGACGTTCCGCTGTCGTTGGTCTTCCTCGACCCCACACCGGCCGGGCTCGCGGATCACCTCGACGAGCCGCCGGCGACCGCTGCTCCGGCGACCGGGATGTTCGATGTGCTGATCCCCCTGCGAAGGCAGGGTCACCGCCCACCGGTGTTCTGCGTGCATCCCGCGATCGGTTTGTCCTGGGTGTACGCGGGACTGCTGCGCTACCTGCCGGATCGGCCGGTGTACGGACTGCAACTGCCGTACCTCTCCGGCGGACCCCTCGACGCGACGCCCGCCGAACTGGCGCACCGCTACGTCGAGGAGCTGCGGGCCGTGCAACCGCAAGGTCCCTACACCGTGCTCGGCTGGTCCCAGGGCGGATTGATCGCCCATCACATGGGCGTTGAACTCGGCGCCGCGGGGGAGTCCGTCGACCTGGTCGTCCTCGACTACTACCCGCTCGAACGCGAACGACGTGCCCATACCCACGCGGAGTTGCTGGCGGGCCTGGGCATCGAACTGCCCGGCGCAACGCCGGACGACATGACCTCCGAACAGTTGCTCGACGCGGTGAACCGCAGTCTCGGGCACGAGACCGGACTGTCCACCGCCGACCTGGAGCGGATCCTCACGGCCTACGCGCACGTCCATCGGGCCGCGCCGACACTCGAGCTGCGATGTTTCGACGGCGACCTGCTGTTCGTCGCCGCGGCGCGATCGCTCGGCACGGGTGACGGTGCGTCACCGGCCCTGTGGCGGCCGTGGGTGTCCGGCACGATCACCGAGCACACGATCGACTGCGACCATCTGGAGATGATGACCCCGGCCGTGCTCGCTGTCCTCGGCCCGATCCTGGCGGACTATCTCGCCGCCGGGTCCTGATCCGGATCGACGACGGCGTCGAGCGCCGAACCGGCGGGCTCGGGGAGCCTGGCCTCGAGCAACAGCCCGGCGAGACCGAGTGCGATGCACACCCCGGTGATCACCATCAGTCGCGGATCGGTCTGCCCGGTCAGGGCATCGCCGAGGAGTACGACCGCCACGGTGCCCGGCAGGATGCCCACGACCGTCGCGAGCGTGTAGGGGACGAGGCGGACCGCCGAGACGGCGCAGCAACAGTTCACGACGAAGAACGGGGCGGCGGCGATCAGCCGCAGGGAGCCGACCGCGAGCCATCCGCGGCGTGCCAGTCGCAGATCGATCGCTTTCGCCGCCGGGTGTGTGAGACGCGATTCCACGGCCTTGCGTCCGACGGCCCGCACGAGCAGGAACGCGAGGACGGCGCTGACCGTGGAGGCGGCGACCGTCACGCCGATGCCGACGGCACTGCCGAACAGCACGCCGGCGCTGAGGGTGAACACCGTGCGCGGGATCGGGGCGATCGTGACCAGGGCGTGGACGGCGAAGAACGCCAGGACCAGTGCCGGGCCGTGCACCGATTCGGACCATTCCCGGATCTGGGCGATCGTCGGATGCGGCACCACGAGAGCTACGACGACGAGCGCCGCCACCAGGCCCAGGATGCCGAGCACTCTGCGGTCTGCGGCAAGCCTCGTCACGAGCGTCCACACTACCGGCCGAGCAGTGTCTGCTTCCCCGCGAGCAGCGTGAGGAAGACGGCACGATACCGTTCCGGTCGAGGACGTCGTTATCGAACGCTAGAAAAACTGTGGTGATCCCCACAACGACCGCGCGGTGTGTGGGGATAGCATCACACCGAAGGCAACTTACCCTTTTCGAGGTTGTCCACCTCCGGCCGACAACGCCGTCCGTACAAAGCCTGCAAACCCGCAGTAGGAGGAATCGCCCGTGTCATTAGCTGCAGAAGCCGAGGATGCCGCGCGCGCATACGCGCAGTGGCAGGACGCGGTGGCGGGGGTGCTGGCCAAGTCCCGACGCGTCGACCCGGCCGAACTCGGACCCGAGCCGCAGCGTCTGCTCGAGACCACGACCTACGACGACGTCACCGTCGCGCCGCTGTACGGCGTCCGCGACGAGCGCGACGAAGCGCCGCTGCCCGGTGAGTTCCCGTTCGTCCGCGGCGGCTCGTCCACGCGCGACGTCAACACCGGCTGGCTCGTCGACGTCCGGTTCACCGACACCGATGCGGCCTCGGTCAACGAGCGCATCCTCGACGCCCTGAACAACGGCGTCAGCTCGGTGTGGCTCGGTCTCGGCGCCGGCGCGGTCCCTGTGGACGCGCTCGACACCGCGCTGAGCGGTGTGCTCCTCGACCTCGCGCCGGTCCGTCTCGACGCCGGTGCCGACGCGGTTGCAGCGACCACCGCCGTGTACGCCGTGCTCGACAATCGCACCGACATCGAGGACCGCACCGCCGTGCGCATCTTCCTCGGTGCAGCGCCGCTCACCAGCGCGTTCTCCGAGCGTCCCGACGTGTCTCTCGCCGAGGCCGTCGAGCTGGCCCGGGCCGCCGCTGACCGCACCGAAGCGGTGCGTGCCCTCACCGTGGACGGCACCGCCTTCCACAACGCCGGTTCGTCCGACGCCGAGGAACTCGGCGCCGCGATCGCTGCCGGCCTCGACTACGTGCGAGCACTCGTCGACGCCGGGGTTCCCGTCGCGGCCGCGCTCGGCCAACTCGAGTTCCGTCTCGCCGCGACCGACGACCAGTTCCAGACCATCGCCAAGTTCCGCGCGGGTCGTCAGGTGTGGGCGCGCGTCGCCCAGGTCGCCGGTGCCCCCGAGGCCGGCAACGCTCCGCAGCACGCCGTGACCTCGGCGGCGATGATGGCCCAGCGCGATCCGTGGGTGAACATGCTGCGCACGACCCTCGCCGCCTTCGGCGCGGGTGTCGGTGGCGCCGACGCCGTCACGGTCCTGCCGTTCGACTCCGCGCTGCCGGCCGGTGTGCTCGAGGTGTCCGAGGCGTTCTCCGCCCGGATCGCCCGCAACACCCAGCTGTTGCTGCTCGAGGAGTCCAACCTCGGTCGTGTCCTCGATCCCGCCGCCGGTTCCTGGTACGTCGAGGAACTGACCGCGCAGATCGCGGAGAAGGCGTGGGGCTTCTTCCAGGAGATCGAGGCGGCCGGTGGCTACCGCGCCGCTCTCGAGTCGGGGCTGATCGCCGAGCGTGTCGCGCAGACGCGTGCCCGCCGCGAGTCCGACATCGCGCACCGCAAGTTCTCGGTGACCGGTGTCAACGAGTTCCCGAACCTGGCCGAGAAGCCGCTGCCGGTCGGTGTCGCCGAGGCCGGCGCGTCCGCCGCGCGGTACGCCGCTCCGTTCGAGGCGCTGCGCGACCGCTCCGACACCTACCTGGCCTCGCACGGTGCCCGTCCGCGGGTGCTGCTCGCCCCGCTCGGACCGATCGCCGAGCACAACATGCGTGCGACCTTCGCGGCGAACCTGCTCGCCGCCGGTGGCATCGAAGCGGTCAATCCCGGACCGCTCGATCTCGACGCCGACCTGTCGTCCCTGGTGGGCGATACCGGAACGTCCGTCGCCGTGCTGTGCGGCACCGACACCCGCTACGGCGAGCAGGCCGGTACGGCCACCGCTGCGCTGCGTGCGGCGGGGATCACGACGGTGCTGCTGGCCGGACCCGAGAAGGCCGTGAAGGACGCACAGGGCGACGATCGTCCGGACGGCTTCCTCACCGCGCGCATCGACGCCGTCGCCGCCCTCACCGACCTGCTGAACACTCTGGGAGCGTAAGTGAGCATCGAACACGAAATCGGCAGCTTCGCCGACGTCCCGTTGACGGACCCGGCAGCGCCGGCGCCCACTGTTCCCACCGCGGAGCAGGCCGCCGCGCTCGTCGAGTCCGTCGCCGAGGCGAACAACTACAGCACCGAGGACGTCGTGTGGTCGACGCCCGAGGGCATCGACGTCAAGCCGGTCTACACCAAGGCCGACCGCGACGCCGTCGTCGCCGAGGGCTATCCGCTCGGCAGCTACCCGGGTATCGCCCCGTTCGTGCGCGGGCCGTACCCGACGATGTACGTGAACCAGCCGTGGACCATCCGCCAGTACGCCGGCTTCTCCACCGCCGCCGAGTCCAACGCCTTCTACCGGCGCAACCTCGCCGCCGGTCAGAAGGGTCTGTCGGTGGCCTTCGACCTGGCCACGCACCGCGGCTACGACTCCGATCACCCGCGCGTGCAGGGTGACGTCGGTATGGCCGGTGTCGCGATCGACTCGATCCTCGACATGCGTCAGCTGTTCGACGGCATCGATCTGTCGCAGGTGTCGGTGTCGATGACCATGAACGGCGCGGTGCTGCCGATCCTGGCGCTGTACGTCGTGGCGGCGGAGGAACAGGGCGTCAAGCCCGAGCAGCTGGCCGGAACCATTCAGAACGACATTCTGAAGGAGTTCATGGTCCGCAACACCTACATCTATCCGCCGAAGCCGTCGATGCGGATCATCTCCGACATCTTCGCCTACACCTCGGCGAAGATGCCGCGCTTCAACTCGATCTCGATCTCCGGCTACCACATCCAGGAAGCCGGCGCGACGGCCGACCTCGAGCTCGCCTACACCCTCGCGGATGGCATGGAGTACATCCGCGCCGGACTCGACGCGGGCATGGACGTCGACAAGTTCGCGCCGCGCCTGTCGTTCTTCTGGGCGATCGGCATGAACTTCTTCATGGAGGTCGCGAAGCTGCGCGCAGGTCGCCTGCTGTGGAGCGAGCTCGTCGAGAAGTTCGGGGCGAAGAACCCGAAGTCGAAGTCGCTGCGTACCCACTCGCAGACCTCCGGCTGGTCGCTCACCGCGCAGGACGTCTTCAACAACGTCGCCCGCACCTGCGTCGAGGCGATGGCCGCGACCCAGGGCCACACCCAGTCGCTGCACACCAACGCGCTCGACGAGGCGCTGGCGCTGCCCACCGACTTCTCGGCGCGCATCGCCCGCAACACCCAGCTGCTGCTGCAGCAGGAGTCGGGCACCACGCGGCCCATCGACCCGTGGGGCGGCTCGCACTACGTCGAGTGGCTCACCCACGAGCTCGCCAACAAGGCCCGCGCCCACATCGCCGAGGTCGAGGCGGCCGGCGGTATGGCACAGGCGATCTCGGAGGGCATCCCGAAGCTGCGCATCGAGGAGGCGGCCGCCCGCACCCAGGCGCGCATCGACTCGGGTCGCCAGCCGGTCATCGGTGTCAACAAGTACCAGGTGACCGAGGACCACGAGATCGAGGTCCTCAAGGTCGAGAACTCGCGTGTGCGGGCCGAGCAGCTGGCCAAGCTCGAACAGCTGCGCGCCGACCGCGACGAGGAGGCCACTCGCGCCGCCCTCGACGCGCTCACCCGCGCCGCCGGTGCGCAGAGCCAGGGTCTCGACAACAACCTGCTCGCGCTGGCCATCGACGCGGCCCGCGCGAAGGCCACCGTCGGTGAGATCTCGGACGCCCTGGAGAAGGTCTACGGCCGTCACCAGGCGGAGATCCGTACGATCAGCGGCGTGTACCGCGACGAGGCCGGCAAGGCCACCAACATCACCGCCGCGACCGAGCTGGTCGAGAAGTTCGCCGAGGAGGAGGGCCGTCGCCCCCGCATCCTCGTCGCGAAGATGGGCCAGGACGGTCACGACCGAGGCCAGAAGGTGATCGCCACGGCCTTCGCCGACCTCGGATTCGACGTCGACGTGGGACCGCTGTTCCAGACCCCCGAAGAGGTCGCCCAGCAGGCGGCCGACAACGACGTGCACGTCATCGGCGTGTCGTCGTTGGCCGCGGGTCACCTGACGTTGGTCCCTGCCCTCAAGCAGGCACTGGCCGAGGTGGGCCGCGAGGACATCATGATCGTCGTCGGTGGTGTCATCCCGCCGGGTGACTTCGACGAGCTCTACGCGGCGGGTGCGGCGGCGATCTTCCCGCCCGGCACCGTGATCGCGGATGCGGCGACCGGTCTGCTGACCAAGCTCGCCGCGCAGCTCGGCCACCACCTCGGAGGCTGACGTCGGCATGAGCGACACCTCGGCCGGCGCCGCGCAGACCCGCCGACGGCAGATCGACGTCGACGCCCTCGCCGAGGCCGTGCTCGCCAACGAGCGGGCCGGCCTCGCGCGGGCGATCACGCTGATCGAGTCGACCCGCGACGACCATCGGGAGCGGGCGCAGCAGTTGCTGCTGCGCCTGCTCCCGAAGGCGGGCAACGCGATTCGTGTCGGTATCACGGGTGTGCCCGGTGTCGGCAAATCGACCTTCATCGATGCGCTCGGCATGTATCTGCTCGAGCAGGGGCATCGGGTCGCGGTGCTGGCCGTCGACCCGTCGTCGACCCGCACGGGTGGTTCGATCCTCGGCGACAAGACGCGGATGGCGCGTCTCGCGGTGCAGCGGGACGCCTACATCCGCCCGTCGCCCTCGGCCGGCACGCTCGGTGGGGTCGCGAAGGCCACCCGCGAGACGATGGTGCTGCTCGAGGCCGCCGGTTTCGACGTGATCCTCGTCGAGACCGTCGGTGTCGGGCAGTCCGAGGTGACCGTGGCGAACATGGTCGACACCTTCTGCTTCCTGACCCTGGCCCGCACCGGCGACCAGTTGCAGGGCATCAAGAAGGGCGTGCTCGAACTCGCCGACCTGGTGGCCGTCAACAAGGCCGACGGGGAGTTCGAACGCGACGCGCGGGTCGCCGCCCGCGAACTCGCCGGCGCGATGCGCATGGTGCATCCGCACGACGCGATCTGGAAGCCGCCGGTGATCACCATGAGCGGCATGACCGGCAACGGTCTGGACACCTTCTGGGACACCGTGCTCGAGCACAAGAAGGTGCTCACCGAGGCGGGCATGTTCGAGGAGAACCGGCGCCGTCAGCAGGTGGACTGGACGTGGACGATGGTGCACGACCAGCTGTTGCGTCGTCTCGAGACCTCCCCGCGCGTGCGGGCGATCCGCAAGGATGTCGAGGCCGGGGTGCGCGACGGTTCGCTGACCGCCGCGCTCGCCGCGCAACGCCTGCTCGACGCCTTCGACGGGGTGAACGACCCCGGAACGTCCGGCGAGGACTCCTGATCCCATGAGCCGCCGCACGATCGCCGCCACCGTTCTCGGTGCGTTCGCGATCGTCGCGGCGGCTCATCTCGTCTTCCAGGTTCTCGCGCCGGATTCGGCGTTCACCGACGTCTCGCAGTGGTTCCTCATGCCGCTGCTCGCGCTCGGACTCGTCCTCGTCACGTCCGCACCGCGCGACCGGCTGGTCGTGGGCACGCTTGTGGCGCTGGGGTTCTCGTGGCTGGGGGACACCGCGCCCGATCTCGTCGAGGGGGATGCCTCGTTCCTGGTGCTGGTGGGCTTCTTCCTGTGTGCCCAGCTCACCTACATCGTCGCGTTCCGGCCGTACCGGCGGTCGAGCGTGGTGCGGACCCGCCCGTGGGTGGTCGGTCTCTACGCCCTCGCGGTGATCGCCATGGTCGCCGTGTGCGCTTCGGCGGCAGGGATTCTCGTGGTCCCGATGGCGGTCTACGCGTCGTGTCTGGCGGCGATGGCGGTGCTCGCCACCGGTCTGAACCGGACGGCGGCGGTCGGCGCGATGCTCTTCGTCGTCTCCGATGCGCTCATCGCCGCGCGTGCCTTCGTCGACGCGGATCTGCCTGCCGTGGGGTTGTGGATCATGGCCACCTACATCGCGGCCCAGGCCCTGATCGTGCGCGGTGTGCTCACCGCGCACGATCGGCGCGGACGGGCCTACAGGTCGAGCAGTTCCTTGGCGACGGTCACCGATGTCGGGGCGTCGAGCGACGGGTAGTCGCCCCACTGCCCGCCGGTGATGGACACCTCCACGTCGGGCAGCTGGATCTGGGTGACCGAGACGGCGGCGACCGAGACGGCCTCTCCCATGGTGTAGGCGACGCCGCCGGCGGCCTCGATGTCGGGGTCGGGAAGCAATTCGAGACCGCCGGTTTCGAGGTCGCTCGCCGACGGGACGTTTCCGGATCCGGGTGCCAGGACGATCTCCACCGACCGGATCTCGTCGAGGTTCGTCGCGGTGTCCGGGGTCTCCCACGCGCAGTAGACGCTGTACTCGTCCACGCCGCTCGACGAACGCAGGCTCAGGCCTTCGATGTAGGGGGCGACGGCGGGCGCGACATCGTCGCACGATTCGAAGCGGGCGAGGATGTCGCTGCCGAGGCCGGTCGGTTCGCCGACGGTGTCGGCGTCGAAGGTGGTGTCGACGGCTGCGGAGTCGGCGTCCGAGGCGGTGTCGGAGGAGGCGTCGTCGCCGGAGGAACACGCTCCGAGGAGCAGAGCGCCGGCGAGGGTCGCGGATGCGACCGCGTATCGGGTCAGATTCACACGGCGCATCGTAGCGTCCGTACGAGTTGTATGTGATCTTGGTTCCGCCCGGGCGGTCGAGGGCCGCGACACCGTGCGTTACAGCCCGAGAAGCTGCTTGGCGACCGCCACGCCGCCCGCCGGATCGAGGACCATCGCGGCATCGCGGCCGCCGACGGTGATCGACACGGAGGCCTGGGGGAGTTCGACGCCGGTCGCGGTGAAGGCGGTGCCGGCCATGTTGATCGGCATGCTGTGCGCGAATCCGCCGGCCGCTTCGATGGCGGGATCGGGAAGCACCACCAGGCCGGTCTTCGCCGCGGTGGCGGGTGTGACGGTCTCGGGTTCGACGACGACCTCGACGGAACGGAGTCCGGAGGGCGGCTCGCCGGCTCCGGCCTCCCACACGCAGTTCACGCGCTGGGTGCTCACGATGCCGCCGGGAGCGGGCGTCAGCCCGTCGATGTAGCGCTCGAGGGTCGCGCCGATGGCCTCGCAGCTGGGGAAGCTCTGTGCGATCTTCACCAGATACGGCGATTCGGCGGAGGTGGACGTCGGGGAATTGATGTCGGCTGCGTTGCGGATGCCGACCGTGGAATCGTCCGAGGAACAGGCCGTCAGAGCGGCGCCGGCGGTGAGGAAGACGAAGGCACCAGTATGTATTCGCTTTTGTCGCACGCGGGCATAATAGCGATTATCAAGCGCCGTCGGGGGAGCGTGGTGACGGGGTGGAATTCAGGCGAGTCTCGTTGTGTCCGGGCACCTCCCGAGGCTCCGGACGGGCCCCGGCGAGGGGCGTCGCGTCGGCGCCTTCGAGCAGTGCCACCGGCGTCGGCTGCGCCAGCGGTTCGAGCGAACCGCTCTTCTCCGCGGCGGTGAGGCGCGAACGCTTCCAGGACACGATCAGCAGCGTGAGCCAGGCAGCGACGATGGCGAGGTAGAGCACCGCCAGCGCCGCGCCGGAGAGGTCGGCAGTCTTGGCGAGCTTGTGCGCGTTGGTCAGCACGATGACACCGCCGACACCGGTACCGAGCAGCGTCGCGGGGACGCGGCTGACCAGCCACGCCGCGACCGGCGCCGCGAGGGCACCACCGAGGGCGAGACCGGCGACGATCACCAGATTGCCGAGCGAGTCGTGCCCGAGCCCGAACAGGAAGCCGACGCTCGCCGCGACCGCGACGAGGAACTCCGACGCGCTCACCGAGCCGATCACGGTGCGCGGTGCCGTCTTGCCGCGGGAGAGCAGGGTGCTGGTGGTGATCGGTCCCCATCCGCCACCGCCGCTCGCGTCGATGAAGCCGCCGAAGAAGCCCAGCGGCGACAGGAATTTCGCGGTGTGCGGGGAGGTGCGGGCATGGGCGACCGCAGGGGGACGTACCGAGAAGCGCAACGCGACGTACACGCCGATGGCCAGCAGGATTCCGGCGGTCACCGGTTCTGCGGCCTCGGTCGACAGTCCCGACAGCACGGTCGCACCGAGGAAGGCACCGATGGCGCCGGGCACACCGAGCCGCAGCACGACCTTCCAGTCGATGTTGCGGAACCGCCAGTGCGAGGCACCGGAGACGAGGGTGGTCCCCACCTCGGCGAGGTGCACGGCGGCGCTCGCGTGCGCCGGACCGACACCGCTGAACAGCAGCAGGGTGGTCGCGGTGACACCGAAGGCCATGCCGAGTGCGCCGTCGACGAGCTGTGCGCCGACACCGACGAGCGTGAAGATGAGCAGATTGAACATGCGTTGGCTCCGAAAGCTGGAAGAACCCGAAAAGTTGGACGAGCGGCGAAGCGCTCAGCAACACTCCCGGGTGCAACACAGACAATCGAAGCAGGCGCCGCGACGGGTCGGCCAGAACGGCATGAGCGCGAGACGAGCGGCCGGAGCCATCTCGGTACTCGTCGCAGCCATGGTCACGTCCTCAGGTCTCGTTCCGCGCGCGGATCGTTCGGTCCGGTCGAGCATAGCCCGTCGAGGCGACGGAGCCACACTCGGCGGGCTATGCGCGCCCGATCGGGCGCGCCGGACGCGAGGTCAGCCGAGGCGGCGTGCGGAGATCTCGAAACCGGCCGCGCGGAGCCGTTCGCTGAGCACGTCCCCGAAGGCCACGGCGGGGGTGAGGACGCCGCCACCGGCGTGCAGGGCCGCGCCGCCGAGCGCGAGCGAGAGGGCGGACTCGCCGAGCATCACGGCCGTGGCCTTGTAACCCGGGTCGCCCTGCGCGGAGAACCGCGCGGTGTAGCGGGCACCCGACTCGGTCGAGGCGTACAGATCCACCGTGAAGTAACCGTTCTCGCGGGTCTTCTCCGACGGTCCCTCACCGGGCGCGGGCAGGAGCTTGTCGAGGACGAACCGTGTGGGCGGGAACGACAGGCCGGCGGCGAGGGCGCCCGTGCCGAGTCCGACGAGCCCGGCGAGGACGGGGGACAGCGGCGAGGACCCGACGCTCATCACCTCCCGGTAGCGGAAGCGGCGTCCGTAGGCCCAGTCGCGCAGCGCGTTGCTGCGTCGCACGATGCGGGTGTTGTACGAGGCCATCACGAACGGGGCCAGCCGGCCCGAGACCTCCGGGGCGACGGACTTGCCGTCGAAGAACGCGAAGTCGTTCTGCCGACCGAGATCGGGTTCCCGAGCAGGATCGGGGGACAGCGAGTACGGGCGCGCGGCGATCTTCCGGGCGGCGGCATCCTTGCGGATCGCGTCGAGCTGTTGCCGGAGCGAATCGATGGTTCCGCCGCTCACGCCGCCGCGGAAGGAACCGAGCACGAAGGTCGTGTCGGTGAGCGGCAGGTTGCCGTCGGCCTCCGCGGCGCGGTAGAGCGCGTGGACGCCGAGGTCGGACGGGACGGAGTCGAAACCGCACGAGTGGACGATGCGGGCGCCGGTGCGGCGGGCCACGTCGTCGAAGCGGTCGATGCTCTCGCGGTGGAAGAGCACCTCGCCGGTGAGGTCGACGTAGTCGGTGCCGGCCTCGGAGCACGCCTGCACGAGCGGCAGCCCGTACGTGGCGTAGGGACCGACGGTCGTGATCACCACGCGGGTGGACTCGGCGAGCGTGGTCAGCGAGGCGGGATCGTCGGCGTTCGCCTCGATCAGCCGCCAGTCGGTCCCGAGGTCGGCGGCGAGCTTCTCGAGTTTGGTGCGTGAACGTCCTGCGAGTCCGACGGCGACGCCGTCGGGGAGGTTCTCGGCGAGATAGGCGGCGGTGAGGCGTCCGACGAAGCCGGTGGCGCCGTAGACGACGATGTCGAGATCCCGGGAGACAGTCATGTCCCCACCCTACTCAGGAGTAAGTCTTCGGGGCGACCTTCGTCACACGGATCCGGCGCCACAGCACCACCCACGAGAGCAGCACGGCGAGCGCGACGAGGGCGCGGACCGCACCGAGCGCGGACTCCGGGTAGATCACGCCGGTGAGGTAGTGGTCGATGAACCCGCTCGGCGGCAGACCCTCCTGGCCGGCCTCGCGGCGGGCCCAGTTCTCCACGGCGGTCAGCGGGCAGTCGAACCCCACGGCCACCGAGGCCGCTCCCCACACCACCGCGGCGACGTGCGCGACGATCGTGCGGGGCCACCGCCACGCGAGGAAGCCACCGAACGCGACGTAGAGCACGAACAGCAGATGCACGAAGGCCGTGAGGTCGGCGACCACCCGGAACGCCATGTGCCCAGGGTAGAACGAACGGCTGCGGAACGGACGGGGTCGCCGGAGGGTGGGCGGCGGCTCAGCCGGCCTTGATGACCAGCACCGGCACCGGCGACTCGGTGATCAGCCGCTGCACCGCCCGCTCGACGAGGAACTTGCCGGTCGCCGTGCGTCCGCGGCTGCCGATGACCACGCGTTCGGCGCCGCTGCGCGCGAGCAGTTCGACGGTCGTGCCGACCGGATCGCCGTCGTGGACGGCCGAGAGCAACTCCCACCCGTCGGTACCGGCCACCTCGCTCACCTGTGCCCGCACGTCCTCCACCTCGTCGGGCTCGTCGAGCGGGTGGAGCACCACCAGCGACTGCTGCCGATCGGCGGCCTCCCGCACCGCGGCCTGCAGAGCGATCCGGCCTTCGGGGGTATCGGCGTGAACGACAGCGACAGTCATGACTCTCCTCGTGCGGGCCTGCGGGGACGTCCTCCATTATCGCCGCGGCCCCGAGGCCGGGCCACGATCGACGGTGTGGAACCGGTCTCCCCGAATTTCGGGGTCCGGATCACCAGGGTGCCGGGCGGAAGTCCTTGAGGAAGCATCCGTACAGGTCCGTACCGGTCTCGCCCTGGACGATCGGGTCGTAGACGCGGGCAGCGCCGTCCACGAGATCGAGCGGCGCGTGGAAGCCTTCCTCGGCCAGCCGCATCTTGGTGTGGTGCGGCCGCTCGTCGGTGATCCACCCGGTGTCGACGGCGGTCATGAGGATGCCGTCGGTGAGCATCTCCTCGGCGCTGGTGCGGGTGAGCATGTTCAGCGCGGCCTTGGCCATGTTGGTGTGCGGATGCCCGGCGCCCTTGTAGCGGCGACCCGCGAACTGCCCTTCCATCGCCGAGACGTTCACGACGTACTTGCGGCGTGCCGGGGAGGCGGCGAGCGCCGGACGCAGACGGTTGACGAGGATGAACGGCGCCACCGAGTTGCACAGCTGCACCTCGAGCAGTTCCAGCGGCTCGACCTCGCCGACGGTCTGCACCCAGCTGTTGGTGTGCACGAGATCCGGCAACAAGCCACCGGCGTCGACGGCGACGCCGGCCGCGACCCGCTCGGGTGTCGCCGAGCCCGCCACCAGTGCCAGCGAGGTCAGCGAGTGCGCCGACAACTCGGCCGGCAGCGACCCGGCCAGGGCGGCCGGGTGGGCGTCCGAGGGCTTGCCGAAGGTCAGGACCTCGGGGCGCGGACCGGCGGGCAGCGGATCGGCCTCCGCCTCGGCCAGCGCTGAGTAGGCACCGGGGGAGCGGCGCACCGTCTGCGCGGCGTTGTTGATGAGGATGTCCAGCGGACCCTGCGCGGCGACGTCGTCGGCGAGGGCGACCACCTGGGCGGGGTCACGCAGGTCGATGCCGACGATGCGCAGCCGGTGCAGCCAGTCGCCGCTGTCCTCCATCGCGGTGAAGCGGCGGATCGCGTCGTTGGGGAACCGGGTGGTGACGGTGGTGTGCGCGCCGTCGCGCAGCAACCGCAACGCGATGTACATGCCGATCTTGGCGCGCCCGCCGGTCAGCAGGGCGCGACGACCCCGCAGATCGGTGCGCGCGTCGCGCTTGGCGTGGTTCTCCTCGGCGCAGGTCGGGCACAACTGGTGATAGAAGGCGTCGACGCGGGTGTACTTGTCCTTGCAGATGTAGCAGTGCCGCGGACGCAGCAGCGTTCCCGCGCTCGCACCGCGCGTCGCCGACGCGAGCGGGAGTCCGGCGGTCTCGTCGTCGATGCGGGTGGGGGAGGCGGTGGCGGTCGCGGACAGCACCTGACGGTCGGCGTCGACGCGTTGCTTGCGGGCCTCGTTGCGGCGCAACCGCTTGAACTTCTTGAACATGTGCCCCACGGCCCGCTGCACGGTGATCGCGTCGGGATGCTCGGCGTCGAGACCCGCCGCCTGGTCGAGCACCCGCAGGCAGGTGGCCAGATCGTCGGGGTCGATGCGGGTGAAGCCGTCGGTGGCGGGCTCGGCGGTGGTGTCGCTGTGGGGGTTCATCTGCCTTTTTCCGTGTGCTGCTGTAGGCCCGATCGTATCGGGCAGGATGATCGTGTCCGAATTCCCGTGCAGGTACCGGAGGAACGATGAGCCCGAGCTCCCCCTTGTCCAAGAAGAAGTTCGCCGAACTGAGCCGCCCCCAGCAGGTGCTGGTGGTCCTCCTCGCGGTGGTGCAGTTGTCGCTCGCCGTCGCGGCCTGGGCCGATCTGGCGAGGCGACCGGCCGACAAGATCAACGGCAGCAAGCTGCGCTGGGCGCTGACCATCGCGGTGAACTTCTTCGGTCCGATCCGGTACTTCCGCAAGGGTCGCCGGGACTGAGCGGACCCCGGACGAGCCGAAGGCCCCGAACCGATATCGGTTCGGGGCCTTCGGGTTTCGGAGTGTCCGAGGGGGGACTTGAACCCCCACGTCCGTTAATAGGACACTAGCACCTCAAGCTAGCGCGTCTGCCATTCCGCCACTCGGACCGACGCCCACACGGGGCATGTCGGTAGAACCCGCTCCCGCGGGCGCTGAAGAAACAGTAGCGCATGGGGCGCCCGATCCCCAAAACGGCACTTCAGGCGCGCCCGCGGTACTCGACGGGCCGGACCTCGCGTGGACCCGCGCGCTGATTCGTCATCCGCTACGGCAACCGCCGCCGCAGCTGACGAAAGCGGTAGCGACTGTCGCCCGTTCGATCGTTTCCCGACAACGACGAAGGCCCCGAACATGATGTTCGGGGCCTTCGTCGTCTGTCTCGACTCAGAGTGTCCGAGGGGGGACTTGAACCCCCACGTCCGTTAATAGGACACTAGCACCTCAAGCTAGCGCGTCTGCCATTCCGCCACTCGGACCTGATGCTCGCGCCCGCTCGTCGTGGGCGCTGTGAAAGAGTAACCCACCGCGCCCACGGTCCCAAATCGCCACCTCCACCTGCGGTGATCCGAACTGTCGAGATGGTGGACGGGCGGTGGTAGACATACGGCCATGGCCAATGACACGAGCGCCCACCAGCCGTCCCGGGCGGAGGAGGAGGTCGTCGACCTCGTCTCCCGCCTCATCCGGTTCGACACCTCCAACACCGGCGAACCCACCACCACCCGCGGCGAACGCGAGTGCGCCGAATGGGTGGCCTCCGTGCTCGAGGAGGTCGGCTACGAGACCACCTACGTCGAATCCGGAGCGCCGGGCCGCGGCAACGTCTTCGCGCGGCTTCCCGGCTCCGACCCGAGCCGCGGTGCCCTCATGCTCCACGGCCACCTCGACGTCGTGCCGGCCGAAGCCGCGGACTGGAGTGTGCACCCGTTCTCCGGGGCCGTCGAGAACGGTTACGTGTGGGGACGCGGCGCGGTCGACATGAAGGACATGGTCGGGATGATGATCGCCGTCGCCCGCTACTTCAAGGTCGAGAACATCGTGCCCCCGCGCGATCTGGTGTTCGCCTTCGTCGCCGACGAGGAGGCCGGAGGCAAGTTCGGTTCGCAGTGGCTGGTCGAGCACCGGCCCGAGCTGTTCGAGGGCGTCACCGAGGCCGTGGGGGAGGTCGGCGGATTCTCCCTGACCGTGCCGCGCCCCGACGGCACCGAACGTCGCCTGTACATGGTCGAGACGGCCGAGAAGGGCATGCGCTGGATGCGCCTGACCGCAACGGGTGTCGCCGGGCACGGCTCGTTCCTCCACGAGGACAACGCCGTCACCGTCCTCTCCCGCGCGGTGGCCCGGCTCGGATCACACACCTTCCCGCTGGTCGTCAACGATTCCGTCGCCGAGTTCCTCTCCGTCGTGAGCGAGGAGACCGGCCTGGACTTCGACCCGGCCTCGCCCGATCTCGAAGGGGCGTTGGCCAAGCTCGGGTCGATCGCCCGCATCGTGGGCGCGACCCTGCGCGACACCGCGAACCCCACGATGCTCGACGCCGGGTACAAGGCAAACGTCATCCCGCGCACCGCGCACGCCGTCGTCGACTGCCGCATCCTGCCGGGCCGGCTCACCGAGTTCGAACGCACCGTCGACGAGCTGATCGGCCCCAACGTCACCAGGGAGTGGATCACCGGTCTCGAGCCGTACGAGACCACCTTCGACGGCGACCTCGTCGACGCGATGAACGCGGCGATCCTCGCGCACGACCCGATCGGCCGGACGGTGCCGTACATGCTCTCGGCCGGCACCGACGCCAAGGCGTTCGCCAAGCTCGGTATCCGCTGCTTCGGTTTCGCGCCGCTGCAGTTGCCGCCCGATCTGGACTTCGCTGCGCTGTTCCACGGTGTCGACGAGCGTGTCCCCGTCGAGGCACTGCGCTTCGGCACCCGGGTCATGGAACACTTCCTCATGCACGCCTAGAACACACGAAACGTCACGAAAGGACCGGAATGGCTTTCGATTACGACCCGTACAAGTTCCTGCCCGAGCTGCCCACCTTCGAGGTGACCAGCGCGGACTTCGCCGAGGGCGAGGAATGGAAACTCCCGCAGGCCAGCGGTGCGTTCGGAATCCCCGGGGGCGGCGACGTCTCCCCGCAGCTGTCCTGGTCGGGTTTCCCCGCCGAGACGAAGAGCTTCGTCGTCACGGTGTTCGATCCGGACGCCCCCACGGCGTCGGGTTTCTGGCACTGGGCCGTCGCGAACATCCCGGCCTCGGTCACAGAACTGCCGACGGGTGCGGGTAGCGCCGACTCGGACGCTCTTCCGGAGCAGGCCGTCACGCTGCGCCACGACGGCGGAGCCCACGGGTTCATCGGTGCCGCTCCGCCGGCTGGACACGGCCACCATCGCTACATCGTCGCGGTGCACGCACTCGACGTCGAGGTGCTCGAGGGTGTCACGCCCGAGTCGAGCCCGGCCTTCCTCGGCTTCAACGTCTTCGGGCACGCCATCGCCCGCGGTCTGCTGACCGGCACCTATGAGGTGCGCTGACAGGTCGTGACGGACGGGGCCCGGGTCGTACTCGACCCGGGCCCCGTCCGTTGCAGGTCAGACCCGTGCCGTGGCGCCTACCGCGTCGGCGATGGAGCGGTAGCCGTGCGCGCGCAGCTTGCGGGCGATGCCGCGGTTGATGCGCCGCGCCCAGAACGGACCGCCGTAGATGAAGCCGGTGTAGCCCTGGACCAGCGACGCGCCGGCGAGAATGCGTTCGAACGCCTGCTCCGGGGTTTCGATGCCGCCCACCGAGACCAGGGTGAGTCGATCGCCGACCCGCACGCGCAGTCGGCGCAGCACCTCGAGGGAGCGCTCGGCGACCGGGGCGCCCGACAGGCCGCCCGCGCCGATCTCCTCGACACGGCTCTGCGGGGTGTTCAACCCGTCGCGGCGGATGGTGGTGTTGGTGGCGACGATGCCGGCGAGCCCGAGTTCGAGTGCCAGGTCGGCCACGGCGTCGACGTCCTCGTCGGACAGGTCGGGGGCGATCTTCACCAGCACCGGCACGGTGACGGTGTCCAGCACCGCGGCGAGGATCGGGCGCAGCGACTCGACGGCCTGCAGATCCCGCAGGCCGGGGGTGTTGGGGGAGGAGACGTTGACGACCACGAAATCGGCGAGCGGACCGAGCAGTCGCGCGCTCTCGGTGTAGTCCTCGGCGGCCTGCTCGGCCGGCACGACCTTCGTCTTGCCGATGTTCGCGCCGATGGGGACGGTGCGGCGGCGCTGACGCAGCCGGTTGGCGGCCTCCCCGGCACCGTGGTTGTTGAAGCCCATCCGGTTCACGATCGCCCGGTCCTCGGGGAGGCGGAACAGTCGCGGCTGCGGATTGCCCGGCTGCGCCTGGGCGGTGACGGTGCCGATCTCGGCGAACCCGAATCCGAGCGGCCCCCACACGTCGACACCGGTCGCGTCCTTGTCGAAACCGGCCGCCAGACCCACCGGCGTGGGGAACTGCACGCCGAAGACGGTGTTGCGGAGGATGGGGTCGTCGGTGACGAGCACTTTCGCCACCAGGGCGCGCAGCGGCCCGAAGCGAGTCGACCAGCGCATCGCGAGGAAGGCGAGGTGGTGGGCTCGTTCCGGCGGCAACAGGAACATGAGCCGAAGAAGATAGCGGTACACGAACTACTCCCTGCAAGCCCGGTCCACGACGGTCCGGGATCTGTTATCAACCAACGGTGGGTTCGGGGACGTGATGGGCGGTCTTGCGGCGGCGCAGCAGCACCCGCCGGCTCCCGTCCGGATACAGACGCACCCGGGTGAGTTCCCAGCCGTGGAATTCGGCGGAGATCGCCAGACGCATCGACGCGCTCACCCGGGACACGTCCCGGGGCAGCTTGAGCGGCACGTATTCGTATTCGTCGTTGCTGGTGTCCCAACCGACGGGCATCCGGGTGAGCCGGCCGAGTCGCTCGTTCGCCATCACTGTCCTTCGATCGGGATCCGTTGCAGTCCGTCACCGGTTGCCGACGCGATCACCAGTGCCGCATCGGCCGGATCGACGGCGATCGAATTCGGTTGCCGCACCGTTGCGAAGCGGTGGCGTTCTCGCGGGATCCCGGTCGAAAGATCGTAGCCCACGACCTCGTTGCTGCCGGTCAGAGTCACCCAGATCAGGTCCCGCGTCTCGTCGTAGGTCACAGCGTACGGGGCGGGGCCGACGGGATAACGCTGCCGCAGGACGATCGCGTCGAGGGTGTAGACGAGCAGTTCGTCGCCGGTGGTGTCGGTGACCACCACGCGTCCGAAGGGGTCGGTGGTCAGCTGCGTCGCACCTTCTCCGGCACGCAGCGCGGGCCCGAGATGGGCGTCGGCGAGGTCGAGTTCGGTGAGGGAGGTCTGCCGGCGGTCGAGCGCCGCGACGGCGTCACCGGTGACCGCGAGGGCGTCGACGGAGGCGAGGCCCCCGACGGTGGTGGCCACCTCGCCGGATTCGGGGTCGACGACGAGCACCCGGCCGTCGTCGGTGCCGACGGCCCAGCGGCCGTCGGACAGCACGGCCGCCGACGCGGCATTGCCGTCGACCGGGACCTCGGTGATGGTGCCGTCGGCGGCGTCGATGCGCAGCACGGCCCCGGACACGGGCGCGAGCACACTGCCCTCGGGGCCGGTCACGACGGTCGCGGCGGACGATGGCAGGTCCACCAGGCGCGGTTCCGCCCCGGCACCGTCGAACACCGTGTCGTCGAACAACGCGAGTCGTGCGCCGTCGTCGACGAGCGCGGCGAAGGTGCCTGTGGACGGTTCGACGACCAGCGCGTCGACCTGCAGGTCGAGCGGACGGACGTCGCCGGCAGGGGAGGGGCCGACCTCGGGGGCGGCCGCGGGAGTGGCGGGTTCGATGGTCTGCAGCACGTCCGGGGTGCTCTCCGACGAGCAGCCGGCCAGCACGACCATCGCGATCGCGCCCACCATCGTGACCGCTCGGATCCCCGCTCTGCCCATCGTTGCTCCTCGTCCTCGGATTCGATTCGCACCTGCCGGACGCGCTCCGGCGCCCGGCGCGCCGACCTTCAGTGTTCCTGATGCCGGTCGCGGGGAAGAAATCAGTGGGTCGTCCGACGGGCCGGATGTGACCTGCTGCTCAGGTCTGCGCCGACGCGGACCTGTCGCGGTTCGGTCGTCGCGGCAACACGAGCGGGGTACCGGTCTCGGGGTGGCGGCCGATCGCCACCGGGTACTGGTAGACGCGGCCGAGCAGCTCTTCGGTGAGGACGTCGCCGGGTGCGCCGTCGGCGACGATGCGGCCCTGTTCGAGCACACAGATGCGGTCGGCGTAGGCGGCGGCGAGGCCGAGATCGTGCAGTACGACCACCACGGCGTGCCCGTGGTCGGCGCGGGCCCGCACGACCTGCATGACCGCCTCCTGATGGCCGAGGTCCAGTGCCGCGGTGGGTTCGTCGAGCAGCAGTGTCTCGGTGTCCTGGGCCAGCACCCGCGCGAGCGCCACCCGGGCGCGTTCGCCGCCTGACAGCGCGGGGAACGGCCGGTCGGCGAGATGGGTGACGTCGCAGGTTGCGAATGCCTCGGCGACGATGCGATCGTCGTCGTCCTGCCGGGGGGTGCGCGTCCACGCGGCCCGTCCCATCCGCACGACCTGCCGGGCGGTGAACGGGAAACCGACCGTGTGCTGCTGCGGCAGCACCGCACGGCGACGCGCCAGCGCGAGCGACGACCACTGCTCGAGGGGGCGGCCCTCGATCTCGACGGTGCCACCGCTGATCGGATGATCGCCGGACAACGCCGCGAGCAGGGTGGACTTACCCGCCCCGTTGGGGCCGACCAGCGCGACGACCTCGCCGGTGCGCACCTCGAAGTCGAGACCGTGCAGGATCTCCCGCTCGCCGCGCCGCAGTCGCACACCCACCGCGCGCATCGTCGCGGTGCCGGGCGCCGAGCGGGCCGGGACGGCGGTCGCCGGGGATCCCAGGGAGCGGGGGAGCAGCCTCATGCCCATCCGCCTTGCTTCGCTCGGGTGCGGCGGAGCATCAGGAAGAAGACCGGACCGCCGATGAGGGCGGTGATCATGCCGAGCGGTAGGTCTGCGTTCTCGACCAGCGTGCGCGCCGCGAGATCGGCGGCGAGCAGGACGACCGCGCCGGCAAGCACACTCGCCACGACGAGCACCCGGTGGGCGGGGCCGAGCGCCAGGCGCATCAGGTGTGGCACGACCAGTCCGACGAACATGATGATGCCGGTGAAGGCGGTGGCGCCGCTGACCAGCACGGCGACCGCCAGGATCGACAGTTGCCGCACGCGTTCGACGTCCACACCCAGATGCCGGGCGACGCTCTCACCGAGCGCCAGCAGGTCGAGTTTCGGGGCGAGCAGCACCGCGACGAGCACCCCGGCGAGGGTCAGCGGGGCGACCACCGCGACGATGTCCCAGGTGGCGCCGCCGAGACTGCCGAGTTGCCAGAACACGATCTGGTCGCGGGCGGCGGGACTGGCGACGAAGGTGAAGAACGCGATGAGCCCGCCGGCGACGGCGTTGACGGCGACGCCGGTGAGGATCACCGTGACCACCTCCGTGCGTCCGTTCGATCGGGACAGCACATAGACCAGCACGGTGGTGATCAGACCGGAGACGAGTGCGGCGCCGGCCAGCGCCCAGCCGGCGGTGAAGGCGCCGCCGAGCACGATCACCGCGGACGCGCCGACGGCGGCGCCGGAGGACACGCCGATCACGCCGGGTTCGGCGAGCGGATTGGCGAAGATGCCCTGCAGCAGCGCCCCGGAACAGCCGAGGGCGGCACCGACGAGCATCGCGAGCACCACGCGCGGGAAGCGCACCTCCCACAGGGTCACCTCCCCGGCGGGGTGCGCGGGCACCGGGCCGAGGTCCAGCCCCATGCGGTGCAGCAGACTGCCGACCACCTCGGCCGGACTCGTGGGCACCTGGCCGAGGCACGTCGACGCGACGGCCAGGGCGAGCAGGGCGACGACGAGACCGACGAGGACGACGGTGGTGCGTCCCCGTCCGGCCTTCCGCAGTGCCCGTTCGGGCAGACCGGTCGCTTCGGTGACGTCTTCGCTCACGGACATCCGGCGATCACGCCCGGTCCGACGGGTAGAACGCCTCCACCAAAGCGGCCAGGACCTTGCCGGTCTGCGGGCCGAAGCTGAGCAGGGTCGAATCGTCCATGTCCACGATGGTGCCCGTCTTCCCGGCCGGGGTCTGGGCGACCCCCGGGAGCTGCGCGAGCCCGTCCGGTCCGCCCACCGAGTCGAGGCTGTGCGTCATCACCAGGATGATGTCGGGCGCCGAGGCGATCATCGCCTCGCTGGTGATGGGCACGAACTGCGAGTCCAGGCCGGCGAGGATGCCGGCGTCGCGACCACCGGCCGCTGCGACGAGCGCATCGGCTCCCGAGCCGGGGCCGCCGAGCATCTTGATCGCCGCACCGCGCAGATAGAGGAAGGCGACCGTGGGTTCGGGATGATCAACGGGGATCGAGTCCTTCGCCGCGGCGATCTCGTCGAGCGTCCGCTGCGCGAGCGCCGCTCCGGCTTCGGGGACGCCGAGCGCGGCCGCGACCGCCTCGATGTCGTCGGCGACGGTGTCGAGGGAGCGTTCCGGGTCGACGAACACCACCGGCACGCCGGTCGCGCGGATCTGTTCCTGCACCGCCGGCGGACCGATCGAGGTGTCGGTGAGTACGACGGTCGGGTTCAGCGCGAGAATCGCCTCGGCGTTGAGACCGTGCCCGCCGGGCGTGACGTTGGGGACGTCCTCGATCGCGGGGAAGGACGCGGTGGAGCGGCCGACGAGCTTGTCGCCGAGACCGAGCGAGTACACGGTCTGCGCGAGGGTACCGGAGCGGTCGGCCACCACGATCCGGGAGATGTCGGTGATCGTGGTCTCGACCCCGTCCACGCCGCGCACCGTGGCCGGTAGCACGGGATCCGGGTCGGTGGTGATCGGCTCGGGTTCGGAGTCGACGACGGCGGTGCGCGGACCGGTCGCGATGTCGGTGGCGGTCGTACCGTCGGTGGTGGGGGCGCTGCACGCGGCGACGACGAGGACACCCAGCACCGCGATCAGCGCGACCGGGAGGCGGAGGAGGGAACGGTACATCGGTCAGGCACGCACCCGGTAACGGTCGATGTCCCGCGCGAGGTCGGCGAACAGGGCACCGTTGAGTCCGTACACCAGGTTCGCCTCGTCGATGACGGTCTGCTGCTGGTCGCCGTCGAGCGGTGCGGCGTCGAGCTTCGCGCGGTAGGCATCCTTGAACGGTTTGGGCTTCGGGATCTGATCGAAGATGTAGAAGCGCAGGCCGTCGCGTTCGTAGCCGTAGGCGCGTTCGAGCATGCGGCGGATGATCTGACCACCGGACAGGTCGCCGAGATAACGCAGATAGTGATGCGCGAGGAAGGCTTCCGGGGACACCGCCGCGACCTGCTCGAGCCGGTCGACGTAGGCGACGGTCGCGGGCAGCGGCGCGATGCGCTCGCGCCAGTCCGAGCCGACGAGGAAGTCGAGGTCGGCTTCGAGCGCGGCGGTGCGGAGCAGTTCGTCGCTGAGGAAAGGACCGGCGATCGGGTCGTCGGTGTAGCCACGGCCGATCCGCTCGAGGCTGTCGTAGACGAACCAGGTCTGCGCGATGAGCGCGGCGTGGGCTTCGGTCGACAACTTGCCGCCGAGCAGTTCCGAGACGAACACCGAGTTCTCGGTGTCGCTGTGGGCCTGCTGGGTCTCGAGCCGGATGCGCTCGGCGAATCCGACGACTTCGGTCGCGGCCATCGACCGACCTCCCTCACATTGCCTGAACCGAATGTACTCGGCAGGCTAGCCTAACCTTCCGGAAAAAGGCAGGGTGCGGGCGGTGTCGCCGGGATCACGCGCTCACGTCGTCGAGCGCCGCGGCGATCGCCGGCGGCAACGCCAACTCCTCCGCGACCAGCACTCCGGTCAGCTGCGCGAGATCCCGGGCACCCACGAGTGTCGAGGCGACGTGCGGCCGGTCGCGCACCCACGCCAGCGCGACGGTCAGCGGCGAGGTGCCGAGACCGTCGGCGGCCGTGGCGACCGCGTCGACCACGCGCACCGCGGATTCGGTGAGATAGCGGCGCACTTCCTCGGTGTGCACGTCGTCGGCGCCGCGCGAATCCGCCGGCACCCCCGACCGGTACTTACCGGTGAGCACACCGCCGGCGAGCGGCACGGCCGCGAACACACCCACGCCGTGGTGGGCCGCGGCGGGGATCAACTCCTCCTCGACGCCGCGGGCGAGTAGGGAGTACTCGACCTGCGTGCTGATCAGCGGCGCCGGGCGCCGGGCCGCGGCCGCGGCGGTCGCGAGCTGCCAGCCGAGATAGCCGCGCACCCCGACGTATCGCACGCGCCCGCTGGTGACGGCGAATTCGAGGGCGTCCATCACCTCGTCGACGGGGGTGTGCGGATCCCACGTCGCAACCTGCCACACGTCGAGGTGGTCGGTGCCGAGTTCACGCAGGGTCGCGTCGAGCTGGTTGAGCAGGCCCGAGCGGGAGCAGTCCACCCGGCCGGAACCGAGTGTGGAGGTGTCGATGCCGGAGCTGCCCGAGAGCACCAGCTGGTCGCGGGGCACCACGTCGTCGAGCAGTTCGGCGAGGATCCGTTGCGCGACCCCGTCCCCGTAGGCGGGGGAGGTGTCGACGAGCGTGCCGCCCACATCGACGAAGGCCGACAACTGGGCTGCGGCCTCGTCGCCGTCCGTTCCGCGACCCCACGTCAAGGTGCCCAGGCCGAGCCGTGAAACCCGCAGGCCGCTCGCACCGACTGTCCTGTATTCCATAACCGTCCGCGTTTCCTCCCGACACGACGGGACGTCGCCGCGCTCGGCCACGACCCTGGTACTGCACCCTAATGCGCGACAGGCGCGCGGCAGCGTCCGGCGCGCCGACCGGTCGGCTTCCACGTACCCTTCGGCGAGTGAGAACCGCTCCCTGCATCCGAGACCGCCGATCCGTCCCCACCGCCTTCGTGCCGGGGGTCGCCGCATGATCGGCGAATCGATGACCTGGCTGCAGACGATCGTCCTCGGCATCGTGCAGGGCCTCACCGAGTTCCTGCCGATCTCCTCGTCCGGTCACCTGCGGATCGTGTCGGAGATCTTCTTCGGAGAGGACGCCGGTGCGTCCTTCACCGCGGTCACCCAGCTCGGCACCGAGGCCGCCGTGCTGGTGTTCTTCGCCGGCGACATCTGGCGGATCCTGCGCGCGTGGTTCCGCGGCCTGTTCCACAAGGAGCACCGCGCCGACCACGATTACAAGATGGGCTGGTACGTCATCCTCGGCACCATCCCGATCGGCATCCTCGGTGTGCTGTTCAAGGACGACATCCGCACCGTCGCCCGCAATCTGTGGCTCGTCGCCACCATGCTCATCCTGTTCTCGATCGTCATCGCGGCCGCCGAGTACTTCGGCAAGCAGCGGCGCGACGTCAGTCAGCTCACCCTCAAGGACGGTCTGGTCATGGGTTCGGCGCAGGCGCTGGCCCTGATCCCCGGTGTGTCCCGCTCCGGCGGCACGATCTCCGCCGGTCTGTTCCTCGGACTCACCCGCGAGGCCGCCGCCCGCTATTCGTTCCTCCTTGCCATTCCCGCCGTCGTGGCCTCCGGTCTGTTCAGCCTGCCCGACGCCTTCGAACCGGCGGGGGAAGGGCTCAATGCGTCGGGGGCGCAGCTGCTCGTCGCGACCGTGATCGCCTTCGCGGTCGGCTACGCGGCGATCGCCTGGTTGTTGCGCTTCGTCGTCAACCACTCGATGTACTGGTTCGTCGGCTACCGCGTGATCCTCGGCGTGATCGTGCTCGGACTGCTCGCGACCGGCGTGGTCTCCGCCACCTGAGAGGCTGCCGGCAGGCGGTACCTCTAGGCTGGGCGCATGACGGTCATCCTGCTGCGGCACGGACGGTCGACGGCGAACACCTCGCACATGTTGGCCGGTCGTTCCCCCGGTGTCGAACTCGACGAGGTCGGCCACGTCCAGGCGAAGAATCTCGTCACCCGGTTCGCCGGGCTCGAGATCACCGAGATCGTGCGGTCACCGCTGCTGCGGTGCCGGCAGACGGTGCAGCCGCTGGCGACCGATCGCGGACTCGAACCGGTCGTCGACGAGCGGCTCGCCGAGGTCGACTACGGGCAGTGGACCGGACGCGAACTGAAGGAACTGGTCAAGGAACCGCTGTGGGCGGTCGTGCAGCAGCACGCCTCCGCAGCGGTCTTCCCGGACGGTGAAGGGCTCGCGCAGGTGCAGTCCCGCGCGGTGGCCGCGATCCGCGAACACGACCGGCGCCTGCGCGACGCGCACGGCAAGGACGTCGTGTGGATCGCGTGCAGCCACGGCGACGTCATCAAGTCGATCCTCGCCGACGCGCTCGCGACGCATCTCGACAGCTTCCAGCGGATCGTCGTCGAGCCGGCGTCGATCAGCGTCGTCCGCTACACCGACACCCGGCCGTTCGTGCTGCGCGTGAACGACACCGGTTCGGACCTGTCCGGACTCGCCGGGCCGTCCGAACCGAAGTCCGTGCCCGGCGGCGAGGTCCCCGGCGCGGTCGAGGAACCCGGCGACCCACCGCAGGGGCACCGGCAGGAGACGGCACGCGGATAATGGCAGTGTCCGTCATGGCAGAGTGTGGGGACTCGAGGAGGTGTGATGGCCCGCGCGATACACGTGTTTCGAACACCTGATCGGTTCATCGCCGGCACTGTCGGTGAACCGGGCGACCGGGTGTTCTACCTGCAGGCCGTGCACGAGTCCCGTGTGGTGAGCGTGCTTCTGGAGAAGCAGCAGGTGCAGATCCTGGCCGACCGGATGGGGCTGTTGCTCGAAGAGGTGCAGCGCCGCTTCGGCACCGTGATCCCCGACGATACCGAGGTCGACGTCAGCCCGTTGGTGACACCGATCGAGGCCGAGTTCCGGGTCGGCACCATGGGTCTGGGTTGGGACGCCGACGCCGGATCGGTGGTGGTGGAGCTGCTCGCGGTCACCGACACCGAACTCGACGAATCGGTGGTGCTCGACGACACCGAGGAAGGTCCCGACGCGGTGCGGGTATTCCTCACCCCGGTGCAGGCCCGCGAATTCGCGGCCCGCTCCGAACTCGTCGTCTCGGCCGGGCGCGCGCCGTGCCCGCTGTGCGGCGAACCGATCGGCGCCGACGGACACATCTGCGTCCGCACCAACGGTTACCTGCGTACCCCCGGATTCGATCCGGCCGCGTGGTTCGGCGAGGAAGAAAGCTGACCGCGTGACGGCGCCGGACGTGCGGAGCGTGCTGACCGACGGCGACCTCGACGTCGTCGGGCAGATCGCGCACGCGAGCAACGCGACCCTCGTGTGCGACGCGCAGCTCGGCGACACCGAGGTGCGGTGCGTCTACAAACCCGTCCGCGGGGAGCGGCCGTTGTGGGACTTCCCTCACGGCACCCTCGCCGGACGCGAGGTTGCCTCGTACCTGATCTCCGAGGCGCTCGGCTGGGACGTCATCCCGCTCACCGTGCTGCGCGACGGCCCGTACGGCCCCGGCATGGTGCAGCGCTGGATCGACACCGTCGACACCGCGCAGGGCGGAACGGAACGCCTGGATCTGGTGGACCTGTGCCCGGCCGGCGCGGTCGCGCACGGGTGGCTGCCGATCCTGCGTGCCCGCGATCTGGACGGCGCCGAGGTGGTGCTCGTCCACGCCGACGATCCGCGCCTGCAGCGCATGGCGGTGCTCGACGTCGTCCTCAACAACGCCGACCGCAAGGGCGGCCACGTCCTCGAAGGTCTCGACGGACACGTCTACGGTGTCGATCACGGCATCTGTCTGCACCAGGACGACAAGCTGCGCACCGTGCTGTGGGGGTGGAGCGGCGACCCGGTCGACCCGGTCCTGCTCGCCGATCTCGACAAGCTGCTGCGCCGGTTCGACGGCGGCTTCGCGGAGGAACTGTGCGAGCACATCACCGCCACCGAGGTGCATGCCCTGCAGCGCCGGATCACCCGCGTGCTCGAACACCCCGTGATGCCGCATCCGCGCGGCGACCGGCGCATTCCCTGGCCCGCCTTCTGAGGCCCCGGCCGTTCGCCTGCCGCACGCCCGGGTGCCCGCGCGGAGCACTCCTCCGGCTCCATTAGGCTCGTAGTCATGCAATCTTGGTCCGACGTCGCGATCCCGTCCGTCCCCGGTCAGGGGCCTCCGTTGCGGTTGTTCGACACCGCGGACCGAGCGGTGCGTCCGGTCACCCCGGGCGACACCGCGACGATGTACGTGTGCGGCATCACCCCCTACGACGCCACGCACCTCGGCCACGCCGCCACCTACCTGACCTTCGATCTGGTCAACCGCATCTGGCGCGACGCCGGCCACGACGTCCACTACGTGCAGAACGTCACCGACGTCGACGACCCGCTGTTCGAACGCGCCGAGCGCGACGGTGAGGACTGGGTCGTCCTCGGCATGCGCGAGACCGCCCTGTTCCGCGAGGACATGGAGGCGCTGCGCGTGCTGCCCCCGCGCGACTACATCGGTGCCGTCGAATCGGTGAACGAGGTCATCGAACTCGTCGAGAAGCTCGTCGCCTCCGGTGCCGCCTACATCGTCGACGACGCCGAGTACCCGGATGTCTACTTCCGGACCGACGCTACCGAGCAGTTCGGCTACGAGTCCGGCTACGACCACGACACGATGATGCGGTTCTTCGCCGAGCGCGGCGGCGACCCGGAGCGTCCCGGCAAGCGCGATCCGCTCGATGCGCTGCTGTGGCGTGCGCAGCGTCCCGGCGAACCGGCCTGGCCGTCGCCCTTCGGTGACGGACGCCCCGGCTGGCACATCGAGTGCGCGGCCATCGCCCTCAACCGCATCGGCTCCGGCTTCGACGTGCAGGGCGGCGGCAGCGACCTGATCTTCCCGCACCACGAGTACTCCGCCGCGCACGCCGAAGCCGTCACCGGCGACCGGCGTTTCGCCCGGCACTACGTGCACACCGGCATGATCGGTCTCGACGGCGAGAAGATGTCGAAGTCGCGCGGCAATCTGGTGTTCGTCTCCAAGCTGCGTGGTGAGGGTGTCGACCCCGCCGCCATCCGTCTGGGTCTGCTGTCGGGTCACTACCGCGTCGACCGTCCGTGGACGTCCGAGGTCCTCGGCGCCGCCGAGGCGCGACTGGCGTTGTGGAAGCAGGCGGCCGCGCTGCCGTCGGCGGCGTCGGCCGAGGACACCGTTGCGCGCCTGCGCCAGCACCTCGCCGACGACCTCGACACCCCCAAGGCCCTCGACGCACTGGACGGGTGGGCGCGCTTCGCGGTCGAGCGCGGCGGCGACGACGCTGCGGCACCGGGCCTGTTCGCCGACGCCGTCGACGCGCTGCTCGGTGTGAATCTGCGCTGAATCCCGGTTCGTGAGTGCACATCTCGTCGCTGTGCTTCGGCGTGTCGCGACGAGATGTGCACGCGCGACCTGAAAGTGCGATCAGCTCGGCGGCGCGAAGAATTCGAGCGCGATGTTGTCGGGATCGCGGAACGACAACCCGGAACCGTACGAGGCGTTCTTGATGTCCCCGTGTGGGATACCCAGACTGTCGAGCCGGTCGCGCCACTTCTCGAGTTCGTCGGCCGTGCAACCGAACGCGATGTGGTCGAGCCCGGTGTTCCGTTCGTCGAAGGACGTCTGCGCCGGCGAACCGGAGTGGGTGTGCAGGCCGAACAGGGTGCCGCCGTCGAGTGCGAAGACCGCGTGGTGGAAGGTGCCGGATTCGTCGTCCTCGTCGAGGACGGGTGTGGCGTCGAAGAGGTTCGAGTACCACGCGGTGCTCGCAGCCAGATCCGAGACGGTGACGGCGACGTGGGTGAGTGCGGGAAAAACCATGACAGTCTCCTCCGTTCGAAGCCCCTCCTCATCGTAGACTTCGGCGCGATCGTGCCGACCCATATCTGCGTATCCCAAATGTTTCCGAGTGTTCTCCCTACGTTCGGTAACGCATTCCGTGCGAAGAAGATTCGACCACTACCTTCCGTGGCCATGCCTTTGTCACGTAGATCGTTCCTGTCGGCCGGACTCGGAATCACTGTCGTCACCGCAGCCACCTCCGTCGGTGTCACCGGATACGCGCGCGCCGACGCGCCGAGAGTGAAGGGCGACCCCTTCCTGCTGGGTGTCGCCTCGGGTGACCCGGCGCCCGATGGATTCGTGATCTGGACCCGCCTCGCCCTCGACCCGCTCGCCGAAGACGGACTCGGCGGCATGCCCAACCGGAATGTTCCGGTGCAATGGGAGGTGGCGGAGGACGAGAAGATGACCCGCGTCGTCGCACGCGGCACCGAACACGCCGTCCCCGACAGCGCTCACTCCGTGCACGTCGAACTGTTCGGCCTGCGTCCCGGACGGGAGTACTTCTACCGGTTCCGCACCGGCAACCGGTTGAGCCCGGTGGGGCGGGCGCTCACGACACCGGCCGCGGCCGAGACCCCGGCCGCCCTGACGATGGCGTTCGCGAGTTGCGCCCAGTACGAACACGGCTGGTTCACCGCCTACCGGCGCATGGCGGAGGACAATCCGGATCTCGTTCTGCACCTGGGGGATTACCAGTACGAGTACACCAGTGGCGGTTACACCAGCGACACCGGTCTCGTCCGCTCGCTCGACGGGCCCGAGACCGTCACCCTGGCGAATTACCGGCAACGTCACGCCCAGTACAAGGCCGACGCCGATCTGCAGGCCGCGCACGCGATCGCGCCGTGGCTGGTGGTGTGGGACGACCACGAGGTCGACAACAACTGGGCCGGAACGATTCCGGAGAACACCGACGCC
Source organism: Rhodococcus sp. BUPNP1 (assembly GCF_002215235.1). Taxonomy (NCBI): domain Bacteria; kingdom Bacillati; phylum Actinomycetota; class Actinomycetes; order Mycobacteriales; family Nocardiaceae; genus Rhodococcus; species Rhodococcus sp. BUPNP1. Next base: position 13,102 of record NZ_NERM01000028.1, on the reverse strand, counting down.
GCTCAGGGCAACGACACCACCGAGAACTTCCTCGCCCGCCGCGCCGCTGCATTCCAGGCCTACTACGAGAACATGCCGCTGCGACCCTCGTCGGCACCGCGGGGGCACGACATGACGATCTTCCGGCGGATCCGGTGGGGGAATCTCGCCAATTTCCACATGCTCGACACCCGCCAGTATCGCGACGATCAGGCCGCCGGCGACGGGTGGAAGAAGAACGTCGCCGAACGTCACGACGAGGCACGAACACTCACCGGGACCGAGCAGGAACAGTGGCTGCTCGACGGGTTCCGTACCTCCACCGCGCAGTGGGACTTCCTCGGCCAGCAGGTGTTCTTCGCCGAACAGGACAAGGACCCGAGCCCCGATGGCGACGAGGTGAGCATGGACGGCTGGGACGGGTACGCGGCGTCACGTCATCGGATCACCCAGGGCTGGGTGGAGTCGCCGGTGCGCAACGCTGTGGTCCTCACCGGCGACGTGCACCGGCACTGGGCCAACGACATCAAGGTCGACTTCGCCGACCCGGACGCGCCGGTGGTGGGGTCGGAACTGGTGTGCACGTCGATCACGTCGAACGGCAACGGTACCGGCGCGACGCAGGTCGACCACCTGCCGGCGAACCCGCACCTGAAGTTCTACAACGACCGGCGAGGCTACGTGCGTACCACGATCACCCCGGACGCCGTGCACGCCGACTTCCGGGTGCTCGACACGGTCACCGAACCGGACGCGCCGGTGTCGACGGCGGCGTCGTTCGCCATCGTGTCCGGACAGCCGGGCCTGCAGCCGCGTTCGTAACATCCTGGACGGTCGGTACTGTGTTCCTTCACCGACCGAAAGGACTGTCTTCATGTCGATTCGCCGACGGATCACCCGCGGGGCCGCCCTCGCAGCCTCGACCGCCGCACTCGCAGCGGGTGCCGCCTGGGTGGGCGCCGGAAGTGCCGCCGCCGCACCGGTTCCCGTCCTGCAGATCCTCGGCAATGCGATCGTGCCGATCCCGTCCGGGCAGTGCCACGGCAGCATCGAGGTGGCCTACGAGCACGTACCGGGCCGACCGGATCTGGCCGAGGCGATCTTCACCCCGACCGGCACCTGGGGTGCGATCCCGGGCTGCGAGGTGCCGGTCGAGTTCGCGTGGATCAACGGGATGTTCCCGTTCACCCACGGTCACTCGGTGACCGTCGCCGGGGGCCGCACCAGCACGATCATCAACCCCGGTGCGGGTGTGAGCCTGCTCGTCTCCGTCCCGAACACCGGCGCCATGGGTGCGCCGAGCTGGGGCACCAGCGGCTACATGTGGCTGCAGCCGTAGCCTCCGAGCGGATCGCTCAGGGGCGGGGGACGCGCGAGACGGGCCGGTGTTGTGCGCGGTGCAGTGCGCGTCGCAGTTCGTCCCGGTCGTCGAACACCTGCACCGTGTCCCCGGAGACCAGGCGTGGCTCGCATCCCCGCCCGGCCACGACGACGACGTCTCCGGGACCGGTGTGGGCGACGGCGATGTCGAACGCGCGACGTCGGTCGGCCTCGACGACGACGCGGGCACTGCGCGCGGCGAAGGCACCTTCGGCGACCGCGTCCCGGAGGACACGCGGGTTCTCCGAGAGGGGACTGTCGTCGGTCACGACCACGACGTCGGCGTAGGTCGCGGCGGTGTGACCGAGCGGAAATCGCTTGCCGGGATCCCGTTCTCCGGTCGCGCTGATCACGAGGACCAGTCGCCGCTCGGGGGCGAGCGATCGGAGGAAGGGCAACAGTTCGCGTTGCCCGGACGTGTTGTGCATGTAGTCCACGAGCGCGAGAACGCCTTCGCCGGTGTCGACGCGTTCGAGCCGGCCGGGCACACTCGCGAGGGTTTCCAGACCCGCCGCGGCCTGCAGGACGTCGCCGTCGACGGCGGCCACCGAGGTGAGCGCCGTCAGCGCATTGGCCACCTGGTGGGGTCCGAGGAGCGACAGTCGCACCGGCGCACTCCCGGCCGGTGTGTGCACGGTGAAGGTGGTGCCGTGGAGATCGCACCGGATCGCGTCCGCGTACACGTCGGCGCGGGCATCGCGGGTCGAATGCGTCCACAGCGGCACGTCGACGGAGGCGGCCAGACGCCGGCCGTACTCGTCGTCGATGTTCACCACTGCCGTCTGCGTGCGGTCGGCGGTGAACAGTGCCGCCTTGGCGGCGAAGTACTGCTCCATCGTGTGGTGGAAGTCGAGGTGGTCGGGCCCGAGATTGGTGAAGGCGACGGTACGGAACCGCACACCGTCGACGCGGCCCTGGCTGATGCCGTGCGAGGACACCTCGAGCGTCACCGCCTGCACGCCCTGGTCACGGAACTCGGCGAGGGTGCGGTGCACGACCGCGGCCTCGGGGGTGGTGCGGGTCGCGGGCCGAGTGCCGGCGGGACCGCGGACGACGACCCCGCCGATCATGCCGGTCTCCACGCCGGTGGCCGCGAGCGCGGTGTCGAGGAGATAGGTCGCGCTCGTCTTGCCGTTGGTGCCGGTGATGCCGTGGACTTGCAGCTCGCGGGAGGGGTGCCCGAGAATCCACGACGCCAACGGGCCGACCACCTCGCGCGGTCGATCGACGACGAAGGCGGGCAGCAGGCGCGACGGCCGGTCGCTGAGCACCGCGACCGCACCGTGGGCGGCGGCCTCGGCCTCGAGGTCCAGCCCGTGGGCGTGGTGTCCGGGTAGCGCGACGTACAGATCGCCGGGCCGCACCGTGCGGGAATCGTCGTTGATGCCGGTGATCACGCGGTCGTGCCCGTCCGGCGGCCCGGATCGCAGGACATCGTGGAGGTGCTCGGCGACGTCGCGGACCTGGATCCGCCGGGTGGGACGGCGAGGATCGTCCGGGTCGGTGTGCACGGGGGCGGATACCCGGTCCGGGGCGGAATGATGCGCCGCCGGTGACCGGGGTCCGCCGGCGTTTCCCTCGCTCCCAGCGTGCGTCGGTGTCACACGGTTACCCTCGAGGGATGACTGCGATTCCGGATTTCCCCGTCGGCACGAACACCACGATATCCGGTCTCGGCAGTTCCTTCGCCGACGAACTGAGCGGATTGTCGGTGCCGTGGCAGGGCGCCGAGGCTCCCGACCCGGAACTGCTCGCGCTCAACGAGGACCTCGCGGTGTCGCTGGGACTGGACGTTATGGCGTTGCGCAGCGCCGACGGGGTCGCCGTCCTGGCCGGCGCGGAGGTACCGGCGGGTGCGAAGCCGGTCGCGATGGCCTATGCCGGACATCAGTTCGGCGGATACGCTCCGCTGCTCGGCGACGGTCGGGCGTTGTTGCTCGGTGAACTCGTCGATTCGAACGGTGACCGCGTCGATCTGCACCTGAAGGGTTCGGGTCCCACTCCGTTCTCCCGGGGTGGGGACGGCTTCGCGGTCGTCGGGCCGATGCTGCGCGAGTATCTGGTGAGCGAGGCCATGCACGCGCTCGGCATCCCGACCACCCGTTCGTTGTCGGTGGTGGCGACCGGTCGGCCGGTCTACCGCGAGGGCGCCGAACCCGGTGCGGTACTGGCCCGGGTCGCGTCCAGCCACCTGCGGGTGGGGACCTTCGAGTTCGCGGCGCGGCAGGGCGAGGTCGTGCGTGCACTCGCCGACCACGCGATCGCCCGGCACTATCCGGATCTGCTCGACCTGCGGGAGACCGGTGAGAACAACCGCTACCTGGGTTTGTTCACCGCCGTGGTCGAGGCGCAGGCGTCGCTGGTGGCGCAGTGGATGCTCGTCGGTTTCGTCCACGGGGTGATGAACACCGACAACACCACCATCTCGGGGCAGACCATCGATTACGGTCCGTGCGCCTTCGTCGACGCCTTCGATCCGGCGGCGGTGTTCAGTTCCATCGACCACAGCGGACGCTATGCGTTCGGCAACCAACCCGCCGTCCTGAAATGGAATCTGGCGCGCTTCGCCGAAACCCTGCTCAGACTCGTCGATTCGACCCCGGATGCGGCGATCGCCGCGGTCACCGCCGTTCTGGACAGCTTCGACACCCGCTACGAGCGTCACTACCGGTCCGGTCTGGCCGCCAAACTCGGTCTCCCGGAAGACTCCCTCGACCAGGCTCGGGTCGACGATCTGCTGACGCTGCTGGAAGAGCACAATGCCGACTGGACGGCGACCTTCCGTGCCCTCGCCGACGAACTGCGCGGCAATCCGGCACCCCTCGACGGGCTCGTGCCGCGTGAGCGCTCGGCGTCGTGGCTCGAACGCTGGCACGCCGCGGCCGAGCGGGACGACCGGGCAGCGGGGGAGAGGGCGGAGGCGATGGACCGCGTCAATCCGCTGTACATCCCGCGTAATCATCAGGTCGACGCCGCGCTGAAGGCGGCGACCGGCGGCGACCTCGAGCCGCTCGCGAGGCTGCTCGACGTCGTCACACATCCCTTCGAGGCGCGTGCCGAGTGGAACGAATATGTCTCGCCCGCACCGCGTTCGTTCGCCGAGTCCTTCCGGACCTTCTGCGGCACCTGACCGCCCGATACTGACGAATCGAGACCGGTGTTGTTCGCGAGTTCCCAACGGATTTCGCGAACAACACCGGTCTCGGTCAAATCTGGACCAGTCGGGTGCGGGTCGGATCGCGCGGCCGGTTACGCACGAACTCGACTCCGGTCGGGTACTTGCAGGTGGCGAGTTCGCGTCGGAGGCGGCCGCGGGATCGGCGAGCTGGACGACCGCTTTCACCGCCTCGCGGCGAGACTTCCGGCATCTGCACCGCCCGGCCGCAGTGCTCGGCGGCGGTGTGCAGATGTACGGGATGGAGACGGTCAACGGGCGCGACGCCGTTTCTTGCGCTTCTTCTTGTTCTTCGCGCGCCGGCGAGCAGCCGGCGGCTGCCGCCGGCCCGTCGACGCGGCGGCCTCGCGCGAACGTTGCATCTCCCGGCGCAGGCTGTCCATTAGTTCGGGGGAGCGGAGCAGGAAGGTTGCCTCCTGCAGCGCCGCATAGCGGTCCTTGGAGATCAGGACGCCCGTGCCGCGTTTGCCGACGATCTCGACGGCGACGGTCTCGTCGTTGACCTCCCGGACCAGCTCACCGAGCCGCTTGCGTGCGGCTTTCACGGACACGGACGTTGATGGCACTCGCGGCGACTCCGATCTGTTCCTTCGACGCGGGCATCCTTTCATCACCGATGTCGGATTCGGGGGCGGACACGACGGAAAGCCCCTTCGATGTCACAACGGACAGCCCGTTCGATGTCACAGAAATGCGCGCACGGAGCGTGGCAACGCGGTCGAGGACCCGGTGATCGGTGACGGGATCGGATCGTCGGCGACGGTCCGCAACGGCACCACTCCCGCCCACACGGAGTGGTCTTCACCGTCCCCGGCGTCCTCTCCCGGTCCGGCCGCCCGGACCTTTACGCTCACCTCGGTGAGCGGCACTTCCAGGACCGTGGTGGCGGCCAGTTCCTTCGGTGTCGGCGACCGGACCTCGTCCCACCGACCGGGAATCAGATGCTCCGTCACCACCTTCAATGCGTGTTCCTTCTCGCCCGGCGCGACCGGTGTGGCCACACCGAACAACACCGCACTGCGGTAGTTCATGCTGTGGTCGAAGGCCGACCGGGCGAAGACGAGCCCGTCGAGATGCGTCACCGCGACCGACACCTCGATCCCGGACCGCGCGGCGAGAAACATGCCGGCGCCGGTCGAGCCGTGCAGCAGTAACCTGTCCCCGTCGCGGCCCATCGCCATCGGCAGCACCACAGGCGATCCTTCGCGGACGAAACCCACGTGCGCGATGCGGGCCTCGTCGAGAAGCCGGTGCAGCACCGCCGGATCGTCGGTGCCGCGTTCGGGTTTGCGGGTCAGGCGCGTGCGGTCGCTCATGGCACCGATCGAAGCAGTGCCGCCGCGGCCGGTCAACCGGATTCCGAATCGAGTAGTGCGCTACTCGCGACCCTCGGCGATCGCCACCACAGACTTCGTGTACAGGCACGGAGTGCGACAGTCGACCGGACGACGGAGATGACGAGATGGACAAGACCGGTGACCATGCAATCGTTCTGGGCGCGAGCGTCGGTGGTCTGCTCGCGGCCCGTGCGCCGGCAGAGTCCTACGACGCGGTGACGGTCGTCGAACGCGACGTCCTCCCGTCCGGTGCAGAGAACCGTCGCTTCCGCGACCGTCGAGCCACCTACGTGCCGAGTCGGCCGCTGCTCGAACACCATGTCCGGCGACGGGTCCGCGCCATCCCGAACATCACCCTCCTCGACGGACACAACGTCGGCGACCTGACGACGACACCCGACCGCCGCCGGATCACCGGGGTGCAGGTGGGCAGCCGCGAGGGTGTTCGGACCATGACGGTGGATCTGGTGGTCGACGCGATGGGACGGGGCGCCCGCACCCCGGCGGGTCTCGAGAAACTCGGCTACGGACGACCGGTCGAAGAACACGTCGTCGTCCACGTCGTGTACCGCAGCCAGCTGCTACGACTCGCGCCCGGCACACCGATGGAGAAGATGGTGTTGATCGGTGCTGTGCCGGGACGTCCGGCGGGCATGGCGCTGTTCGGCTACGAGAACGGCACGTGGCTGTTCACGGTCGCTGCGATGGCCGGTCGCGAACCGCCACCGAGCCGGGACGGCATGATCTCCGCCGTGGAGGCGTACGCGCCCGACCACGTCGTGGCCGCGCTCCGTACCGCCGAACCCCTCGGCGAGGTGGCACAGCACAAGTTCCCGTCCAGCCAGTGGCGGCACTACGAGCGGATGCGCCGCTTCCCGGACGGGCTGCTCGTCTTCGGCGACGCGATCTGCAGCTTCAACCCGATCTACGGTCAGGGCATGACGGTCGCCGCCGTCGAAGCGATGTCGCTGCGGGACTGCCTGCGGCGCGGCGAGGACGACCTGTCCCACAGGTTCTTCCGGGCCGCGAAGAAACCGATCGGTGCTGCGTGGCAGCTCGCGATCGGCTCCGACCTCGCGCTGCCCGAAGTCGAAGGACCCCGCAGCGTGCAGACCCGGCTCGGCAACGCGTACGTGGCGCGGGTCCTGGCCGCCGCCGAGAACGATCCCGTGGTTGTCGACCGATTCCTGCGGGTCAGCAGCCTGATGGATCCACCCGGACATCTGATGCATCCCGCGCTCGTGGGCCGGGTGTGCATCGGCAATCTCCGGCGCCACCGGAGAACCGGCGGTGCGCCCATGGCGGTCCCCAGCGAGATAGGGACGAGCTTGTCGGCCCTCCGACGATGAATTCCGCCTCCGCCCATTGCGCAGCGGTCCTCCGGCCGGTAGAAGTGTCGGATGCCCAGCACCGTCATCGAGGTCCGCACCCGCCACGACCGCGAGGTCGAGACCGGCATCATCGACGCCGTCCACGACGCGCTCGTCGCCGCCTTCCGGATCCCGGAGATCGACAAGCACATCCGGCTCGTGGTGCACGAACCCGAACGATTCGCGGTGCCGCCGACCCTGACATCGCCCGAGCTCTACACCCTCGTGATCGTCGACTGCTTCGCCGGGCGCAGCGTGGACGCCAAGCGGCGCCTCTACCGCGAGATCACCGAGCGGCTCGGCGCATTCGCGATTCCCGCCGACCACGTGACCGTGATCGTGCGCGACATCCCGACCGAGAGCTGGGGGATCCGCGCCGGGCAGGCCGCGTGCGATGTGGATCTCGGATTCACCGTCGATGTGTGAGGACTGCTCTTACGGAGAGAACTGCGCGTTCGGGAGGGTGGAGGGTACGAGGGATCCGAGGTCCTCGACCACATCCCACAACGGGTCGTCGAATCCGATGTCGTAGGTGCAGTCGGCTTCCCGCGGGTCGGGCACGAACGCCCACAGCAGTGCACCCGCGGTGCCGGCGGCGCGTTGACCCTCGATCTTCGTGGTGATGTGATCGGCGCGGTCACCGAGCGACCCGCACGATCCGGCGAGCTCACCGATCTCCGCCACGAGCAACGGCTTTCCGACGGCTGCGGCCTGCGCGACCCGCCGGGCAAGGCCGTTCCACTGATCGCCGGGCAACGGCACGCCGTCGGCGCCGTAGTCGTGGTACTGCACGGCATCGACATAGGAGGAGGCGCTGACGAACTGGTACTCGTCGCCCTGGGTGCCGCACTGACCGCCCCCGGTGTAGCCCGCGGTGATCAGAGTGCGGGGGTCGACGGCGCGCAGTTCGGCACCGGCCGTGTCGAAGAAGTCACGCAACACCTGCGCGGCGCCGGGTTCGCACGACCGGGTCCACCAGTGGCACGCGGCGTCGGTGCACGAACTCGTCTCCGGCTCGCCGACCAGCTCCCACGCTGCGAGGGACGGGGAGTCCCGGTAGCGGGCGACGGCGGTACGCATCCAGTCCCGGTAGCTCATCACCACCCGTTCGTGTCCCGGGGTGAATTCGGTCCACCCGTCGACGTACCATTGCCGTCCCTTGAAGACCTCGTCCTCGCACGCGCCGTCCTGTGGTGCCAGGACCGGCAGCAGCATCTGATCGTGCGCTTCGGCCGCCGCGAAGACCGCGTCCATCGGTCCGAAGTCGAGTTGCCCGGTGAACCGGTTGACGGCCAGCGCCTGGAAGAGGTTGAAGCGGGTGAGCGAATTCGGGGGCAGCGCACCGAAATAGGCGTCGAGGTCGACCATCGCTCCGCATCCCCAGTTCACCGACCAGTCGGTGGCGAGCTGGTAGGCGTTGAACCCGGTGGGCCACCAGGCCCGACCGTCGAGCGCGAAACCGTCCGGCGACGCGGTCACCCGCGCGCCGGGCGCCGGTGCCGCTGCCGCGGGGCTCGTGCCCAGCAGCAGCCCGACCACGGTCGCGGCGCCGACGATGAGTCTGGATACCCGAAGCCTCGTCATCTTCCGGATCGTAGGTCCGCGGCGCAGGTGAGAGCCCCGATCAAGGAGGAACACGCCGCAGTGACCGTCGTCACGATCAGGCGAACTCGAGGGCTCCCTCCACCGGACGTGTGACCCGCCGGGTCCGCGGAGATCCGAGCGCGCTCTCCAGATCCGACCCGTCGTGCTCGGCGAGCAGTTCGCCACCCGACCACACCAGCAGCGTCGTGGCGACGGTGTGCTCGGCCACCGAATGCGACAGATCGTAGTGCGCGCAACCCGGCACGCCGGCATAGGTGATCCACAGGTCGAAACCGGTCATGAACAGGTCGAGGTCGAATTGCACGGACAAACCGAGCAATTCGCTGCGACCGGTGTCATCCACACCGGCGAAGGCCTCGTCCAGGGCGAGCAGACGCGGCGCATGCGGGTCGGCCGAATCGAGCATCACGTGCGCCGCGGCGAACAACGGCAGGTGCAGGGAGACGGACTGCTCGCCACCGGACAGCGCCGAGTGCCGGGCCGGGGTGAGGCGGTCCTCACTGCCGTCCGCACCGACGAGACTGAACGAGAACACCCGCCACCGGCGGTAATCCAGCGTGGCGGCGAGAATCTCTGGGTACGACCGTTCCGGATGCGCGGCCCGCTCCGCGCGGATCCGCGACGCGAAATGCGCGCGGATCCCCGCGAGGTCCTCCGGCGCCAGCATCGACGCGTCACGGTCGAGGAGCTTGCACACCGCGCGGGCCGGCTCGTCGAGATGGTCGGCGAGCACCCAGTGCACCCCGATGGTGTTGCCCGAGGACATGTGCCGTTGCCGCATCTCGGTGCCCATCCGGGCGATGAGGTCGCGGGCGTCGACGGTGCGCTCGTGGATCTGCTGCGCGAGACCGGTGAGCAGCGCGTCCTCGAGGATGCGTCGTTCGGAGTCGGTGAGCAGGGTTTCCTGTTCCTGCCGCGCCCGGGCGATGCGCTGCGCGAACGCCGCGACGGACGTGTAACCCTGTTCGTCCTGTACCTGCACGACGGTGATGCCGTCCGCGGCGTCCCAATGCAGGCGGTAGTCGCGACCCCGGGCGAGTTCGGCGTCGAACTCCTGCAGCGCGGAGGTCAGTGCCGAAGCGGTGGACTTGCGGGTCGACTCGGAGGCCGTGACCGATTCGGTGGCGGCGTCGAGTGCCCGGAACAACGAGAGGACCTCGGTGGGCAGCACGTCGACCGTGTCGTCGGGGGACTGCCGGATTCGGTAGGCCAGCTGATCGGCGTCGAGCCACGCGGCGGCGCTGGACGGCCACACGTGCTCGCTCTCCACGCCGAGCAGGGTCAGCAGGTCGCGCCGGGCGAAGGGTGCCAGGGCGTCGGCGTCGGCGCGGGCCTCGGTGAGCGCCGACCGCAGTGTCTGCTCGGCGCCCGTGTGGGCGGCCTCTGCCTTGCCGATCCGCTCGAGCGCCGACTCGTGGGCCTTACGCGCGGTTCGCTCGGCGGTCTTCGCCGTCTCGATCCGGCGTCGGGCCTCGTCGAGCTGGGCATCGATCCGGTCGGCGCTCGCCCCGATCGACTCGCGCAGCGTCTCGAGCTTCTGCTGCTCGTTGGCCAGCGTCTCGGCGTTCTCCGCCGCGAGCTCGGCCGCGTGCTCGGCGGAGACCCGCGCCTCGTCGAGCCGCACATCGGTGTCGCGGAGTCGATCACCGCAGGTGACCTGCTCTCGCAGGGCGCGCTGCAGGGCCTGGCCCTGGGAACGGAAGTGCCGCACGGCTGCGTCGAGACTGTCGAGTTCCGTCGCGGTGAGCGGTGCCCGGTGCCGGCCGGCCGTCGACCGCAGATGCTGTTCCTTGGTGGCGACCGCGGCGATCGCCTGGTCCAGGTCGCGATCGGCGGCAGCCGCGGATTCGGATGCGGTCCGCAACGCGCCGGCGCATTCGGTGACCTTGCGCAGCGCCGCGAGCACGGATCCGGTGCGCGGCAACGACTTCACGGCCTCGTCGAGTGCGGTGAGCCGGTGGCCGATCTCGCGATCCTGCTCGCGCAGCGCCTCCACGTCGACGCGGCATTCGGCGATGGTGGTCTCGAGTTCGACGATGCGACGCTGCCGACGCCGGGCGCGGGCGGTGGCTCCGATGAACTCGGCCTGCTCCTTGACGTGGCGACCGAGCTGCACTCCCTGCCGGAACCCGCCGTGCGCATCGACCGACACTCGCGCGTCCGGACCGGGATCGGTGGCCCACGCGATCGACGACAGCACCGCGGCGACCCGTTCCTCGGGGACGGCCGTGTCGGGTTCGGGAACGAGTACGTCGGCGAGGGTGAGACCGCTGGGGCGGTGCTCGGGCGCCAACGGCACCAGCAACTGCTCCGACTCGATGTCCGGCAGGTCGCCGTCGGTGATCCACCCGTCGAGCAGGTTCGCGGCCTGCAGTGCCGCTTCGATACCGGCGGCGTCCTGCGCCGACACATCGTCGCGGAACCGGACGAGCTGCCACAGCGGGGCGCCGACGAGATCGTTGCGGTTGCCGGTGCGGGCCGGGAACGCCGGGGGAGCGTCGTCGCGCTCGGCCGCGACGGCGGCGCGTTCGGTCTCGAGTTCGGCGACGCGGGTGCCGAGCGACTCGGTCTCAGAGCCGCACACGCGCCGCCGGAATCGCAGGTCGTCGAGCACGGGCCCGGTGTGCTCGGCGAACACCGCCGCGGGGGACGGGGCATCGTCCTGACCGACGGTGCCGAAGGCGGTGTCGAGCGCTTCGAAGACCGGAGTGGACAGGCCCACGGCCGCGAAGGTCTCGGCGCGATCGGACCACCACCGGCCCAGCTCGGCGGCGACCTCGCTGCGGGACAGCTCGACCATGGTCTCGGCGGCCTCCACCGCGGCCGAGGCGGTGTCGCGTTGCGCGCGGGCACGCACCGCGGCGGCCTCGGCCCGTGACCGCGCGGCGGTCGCACCGTCGAGCTGGGACAGTGCGCTGCGCACCGCGCGCACGTCGGCGTCGCGTTCCTCGGCGAGAGCGTCGATCGCGGTGTTGAGCTGCTCGGTCCGTTCGATGCCGTCGAGGCCGGTCCATGTGATGCCGGCGTCCTCGGCCGCCGCACTCAGCCCGTCCTCGGCGCGACGACGCGCCACCGTCGCCGTTTCGAGGGCGTCGCGGGCGCTGTCGTGGTCGCGGAGCCGGTCGGCTACGACGGCCTGGGCACGGTTCGCCTGCTCGGCCTGCGCGGCGGTGGTGCGCTCGAGGTTCTTCACCGCGGACGCGAGGTCGTCGAGCTGCTGTTTGCCCTCGTAGGCGCTGGAGCGGTGCAGTGCCTCGAGGGTGGTGCGTGCCTGTTCGTGGTCGCGTTCGGCCACCAGGAGCTGTTCCTCGGAGGCCGCGCGAGCGGCGGCGGCCTCGGTGCGGGCTTCGGTCGCCTCGCGCAGCGACCGGACGGCGGTGTCCACCACTCCGAGACGGGTGGCGACCTTGTCGACGGCGGTGCGCGCCTGCTGACGGATGTACTTCGAATACACCTTGACGAACTGTTGCGCCGCATCGTCGGCGGCGGCGAGGGATTCGAGGGTGCGCTCGACCTCCTCGATCGCGGAGAACGAGCGGGCGGCCTCGACGATGAGATCGTCGTCGAGGGGGCGAAGGCCGTCGGTCAGCGCCTGCGACAGGCCCTTCGGGTCGAGGTTCTTGGCGAGCTGGGGGCGGCGCAGCGTGAGGATCAGGTTGATCAGCTGGTCGTAGCGTTGCGCGCCCAGCCCGAACATGCGCGCGTCGATCGCGGCCCGGTAGTCGACGGGACGATCGGCAATCGCGTCGGCCCCGATCTGATCGACCAGTTGTTTGCGGGTGAGCGGTCGGTCCTCGTCGTCGAGCAGCGAGAAGTCGACTCCCACACGGCCGTCGACGACGAAATGCCAGCGGGTGACCTTGTCGTTGCCGCGAGTGGCGCGCATCCCGATACCGACGGTGACGGCCTCCGGGTCGTCGGCGCGGCCGCGGCAGAACTCCATCCACACGTACGAGTGGGCGCTGTCCTGGCCGCGGTACAGCAGGTTCGAGCGCATGGTGCGCTCCTCGCCGGCGAACGGGTTCAGACGTCGCGGTTCGATCCGGCCGTCGAGCACGAACGGGAACAGCACCTCGAGCGCCTTGGTCTTGCCCGACCCGTTCGGTCCGCGCAGCACCAGTCGTCCGTCGGCGAACGAGAACTCCTGGTCGCGGTAGTCCCACAGGTTGATGATCCCGGCACGCGTGGGGCGGAATCGGGCGCTGCTCATGAGATCTCCGTCGGGGTCGTATCGGGGGCGGGGACTGTCGGTGGGG
>NZ_NERM01000027.1:0-59767 GCF_002215235.1 Rhodococcus sp. BUPNP1 | reverse complement strand
GTCGGAGCGTCCAGCGCGATGGGGCAGCCAGTCCTTCCGAGCCTCGACCGAAGCAGAAATCCATCAGCTACACCCCACCGCTCTGGGCATCCAGGGCACCAACCCCAGACACCTACAAACTTAGGGACGTTCCATGACCACACCGATCCCTGCGAGAAGCACCGCGACGAAGCGGATCACGCTGCTGGTGGTATGTGTGACGACGGCGATGCTCATGCTCGACATCGCCGTCGTCAACACCGCACTGCCGTCGATCGCCGTCGACCTCGACGCGGGCGTGAGTTCACTGCAGTGGGTGATCGACGCCTACACCCTCGCCCTGGCCACAGTCGTCCTCGGTGCCGGGTCGTGGGCCGATCGCCGCGGCCGCCGCCAAGTGTTCGTCGCCGGCCTCGTCTGGTTCACGGTCGCCTCGCTGCTGTGCGCCCTCGCCCCGACGATCTGGTTCCTCGATCTCGCCCGGGCCGTGCAGGGCATCGGTGGGGCGGTCCTGTTCGCCTGCTCGCTCGCCCTCCTCGCCGACGTCTTCGACCGGGGGCCGGCACGGGCGTCGGCCCTGGCCGCCTACGGCGCGACCATCGGCGGCGCCTTCGCGGTCGGCCCGCTCGTCGGAGGTCTGCTCACCGAACTGCTCGACTGGCGCGCGATCTTCTTCGTCAACGTGCCGATCGGCCTCGTGACCCTGCTCCTGTCCCTGCGCTGGGTGCCCGAATCGCGGGATCCCCGCCCGCGCGGCGTCGATGTGCCGGGGCAGTTCCTGGCCGCGGTGGGACTAGCGGCGCTCGTGTTCGCCGTGCTGCGCGGCCACGAGATCGGGTGGTCCGATGCCCAGCCGGTGCTCGCGTTCGTCGTCGCTGCCGGTGCCCTCGTCGCCTTCGTCGTGCACGAGATGCGCACCGCCGAACCGATGTTGCCGCCACATCTGCTCGCCAACCGGGCCTTCGCCGGAGCGCAGGTCGCGGCCTTCGCCATCTCGGCGTCGTTGTTCGCGGTGTTCGTCTACACCACCCTGTACCTGCAGAACGTCCTGCTGTTGTCGCCGGTGCAGGCGGGGTTGGTGTACCTGCCCGCGACCGTCGCCATGTTCGTCGTCGCCGGTACGACGGCGAAACTCGATCGTGTCGTCCCCGCGTGGGTCTCGTTGTCGTGCTCGCTGGCGCTCGTCGCCGTCGGGTTGCTCATGATGACGGTCGCCGAGGCGGACAGCTCGAAGTACGTCCTGCTGCCGGGACTCGTGGTGGCCTGCGCGGCCGCGGGTGTCTTCAACCCGGTGATGAGCGGGATCGTCCTCGGGGAGAGCACCGCGGATCATTCCGGTCTCGCGGCCGGTATCAACGACGCGTTCCGTCAGACCGGCATCGCCGTCGGCGTCGCGGTGCTCGGGGTGTTCCTGCCCGCCGAGTCGCTGCTGCCCGGCGGGTCACCGCAGGACTTCGTGGCCGGCCTGCAGGGGGCGCTCGTGGCGGCGGCGGTCGTCGCGGCCCTCGGAGCGGTGGTGTGTGTGGCCTGCCTGCGCACCCGGCGGCAGACCGTACCTGCGTTCGGGGACACCGAGGGCGACACGGTCGAATTCCCGGCCGTGACGGGATGAGAAGTCGCCGCGCACCCGGCGAAAACTGTCCTTACACTGCAACGATCGCATAGTTCGGCCGGGGTCGAGGGGGGCTCACCACATGATGTACCGACTGCTCGGACCGCTGGAGGTGGTTCGGGTCGCGTCGACGAGTGACCCGGCGGGGCCCTCGTCGGAGTCGCAGGTCGATCTGGGTCCGCGCAAGCAGCGAGCGGTCTTCGCCGTCCTGCTGCTCAACCGGGGGCGGGTGGTCTCCACCGACCGGCTGATCGACGCCCTGTGGCAGGACGACGCGCCCGCCAGCGCGATGGCGAGCATCCAGGCGTACATCTCCAATCTGCGCAGGGTGCTGAGAGGGGAGAGCGGTGCGGCCTCCCCGATCGTGCGCCAACCTCCCGGCTACGTCCTCGACATCCCGGCCGAGTCGGTCGACCTGGCCCGCTTCCTCGACGACGCCGAGGCCGCCCGTCGGCACGCCGAGAACGGGGAATGGGAGCTCGCACTCGACACCGCCGACCGTGCCCTCGACTCGGTGCGGGGGCATCTCCTCGAGGACCTGCGCGACGAACACTGGGTGGAGGTCGCGGCGGCATCCTTCGACGAGGTACGTACCGAATGCCGTGAGACCCGGATCACCGCGCTGCTCGCCCTCGGTCGCCTCGCTCCCGCCCTCGTCGACGCCACCGAACTGTGCAGCGAGTTCCCGTTCCGCGACCGCACCTGCTGGCTGCGCATGCTCGCCCTGCACCGAGCGGGGCGTTCGTCGGAAGCACTCGAACAGTTCCGCGTCCACGAGACGAGACTGGACGCCGAGCTGGGGCTGCGGCCCGGCACCGAACTCACCGACCTGCAGGGCGCGATCCTCCGGCACGAACCGGGACTCGCGGCGTGGCCCCGCACCCCGGGATGGACGGGCGCGGAGGAGGTTCCGGCACCGGCCGCGCCCGCCGTCCCCGCGCCCACCCCGGCGCCGGGCCCCGGACGCATCTTCGTCGGGCGCACCTCCGAGACCGGAACCCTCGACCGCATGCTCGACGAGGTCCGCTCCGGCGCGACCCGGTGGGTCGTCCTCACCGGACCCGCCGGCATCGGCAAGACCCGCCTCGCCGAGGAATGCGACGCCAGGACCGCCGCGATCGGCGGGACCACCGTGTGGGCGCGGTGTCTCGAGGACGACGGAGCGCCCGCCTGGTGGCCGATCCGGCGCATCCTGCGCGAACTCGGCGCCGATGCCGACACCACCCTGATCCCGCCCACCGGAGTGGAATCCGACGAAGCGCGCTTCGCGGTCTACGAGCGGATTCTGGGCGTCGTCGAAACGGCCGCGGCGCAGACTCCCGTGCTCACGATCGTGCTCGACGACATCCAATGGGCCGACCCGACCTCCCTACGTTGCCTGCTGTATCTCGTGGGAGCCCTGCACAAGCGGGGCGTCTGGTTCGTGTGCACACTCCGCGACTCGGAGACGACCCCCACCGTCCAGCGCTTCGTGGACGCCGTGCTGCACGGTGAAGGCAACCGGCACATCGACGTCCCGGCGCTCGCCGAATCCGAGGTCGCCGCCCTGGCGGGACATGTGAGCGGCGCACCGCTCGACGCCGACGAGGCCCGCCTGCTCGCCGAACGGACCGGCGGTAACCCGCTGTTCGTGTCCGAATACGCACGTCTTCCCCGGGACGAACGCCTCGACGGGGGCATCCCCATGGCGGTCCGCTCGGTCCTCGCGCGGCGGCTCGCCGCGGTGGAACCCGCCGTCCTGCAGGTGCTCCGAGTGGCCGCGGTCGTCGGCGACACCATCGAGATGGACATCCTCGCCGGTGCGACCCGCCTCGATCCCGACACCCTCGCCGACTACCTCGACGACGCCGCCGACGAACGCATCATCGTCGCCGATCCCGGATTGCGGGGGTACGCCTTTGCCCACGGACTGCTCCGCGACGAGGTCCTCGCGGCGATTCCCGCCATCCGCCGCCAACGCATGCACGCACGCGTCGCGGAGGTCCTGGCGGACTCCTCCGACCCGGATCGTGCCGGCAGACGAGCCCGGCACCTCATGGCGGCACTACCGCTCGTCGACCCTCGCATCGTGTTCGACGCCTGCGTCACCGCCGCCCGCGAGGCCACCGAGAGGTGGAACTCGGAGGAGGCGGCACGCTGGTGGGACGATGCCGTCCGGGCCTTCGACCTGCTGCCCGCCGCGGAACGATCCCCGGGCGACCGCGACGATCTGCTCGTCGCGCGCGTCGAGGCACTCGCCCGGGCGGGTCGCGGCCAGACCGTACTCGATGTCGTCGACGCCGGTCTGCTCGACGCGGTCCGCGACGGCCGCACGTCGACGGCCGGGCGCCTGGCTGCAGCGCTGCTGCGCGCGGCCGGCGCGTGGCCGTGGGTGTCCTACGGTAAGGATCCGGGACCGGTCCTCGACCGCCTCGCCGCACTCGAACCGTTCGTCGCGACCGACCGCGCGGCGCATGCCCGGGTGCTCGCGGCGCTCGCCGTGGGCAGTTGCTATCACCCCGATTCGTCCGTCCCCGACGGGATGAGCCGCACCGCGCTGGAGATCGCACGCGAACTCGCCGACCCGGACGTCGTCGCCGACGCGTTGCTGGGCCGCATCCTCCTCTACTCGGGGGTCGCGACACACAGTCACGAATCCGCCCGTCTCACCGACGAACTTCTCGCGCTTCCGCACCAGCAGGCGCGGTTCGACGAGGTGATCGCCCACGCCGTCGCGAGCATGACGCAGATGAACCTCGGGGACGTCGACGCCGCCACGTTCCACGTCCGCCGGGGCATCGCCGGCTGCGACCTGCTGCGTCTGCCTGTGCTGCGCGTACAGCTGCGATGGATGGAGGCGACCCTCGCGGCGTGGCACGGCGACTTCGCCGAGACCCGGCGCCACTACGACACCGCCACACAGTTCCACCTGCAGACCGAGCTGTACACGGCGGGCAGTTCCGATCTCGCCACCAATACCCTCGAGTGGGAGTACGGCACCCTCGCCGACGCGGATCCCGGCACCGTCGAACCGGACTCCTGGAGCATCGCCATCGCCGGCGCCCGCCGGGACACCGCGGCGGTGATCCGCGACATCGAACAGTGGGTAGCCAAGGGAGCACCCTTCACCTGGACGACGCTCGGTCACCGCACACTCATCGCGCGCGTCGTCGCCGACCTCGCCCTCGTCGACTACGCCGAGATGTTCCTCGAGCTCCTCGATCCGTTCACCGATCGCATCGCGACGGTGGGACAGGTCGGGGTGATCGGCTCGGTGGCGGAGGTCTGCGCGCGCCTGCACGCACTGCTCGGACGCACCGACGACGCCGCAGTGCTGCTGGACCGGGCCGAGGACCTCGCGACCCGCACATCGAGCCCACCGACACTGCTGCGGTGCCGTCTGCTGCGCGCCCAACTGCGCCCGGTCTCGCCCGAACGCAGCCGGGACATCGTCGCGATCGCCGACGAAGCCACCCGCACCGGCATGCTCGGCCTCGCCGCCCACGCCCGCTCGATCCCCACCTGACCGGTTCTTGGCGGACACTTGGACGACGCCCCCACGTCGCCGCAAGAAGCCGCCAAGCCGGTCCCGGCACTCTTTCGTCGCACCTCATCCCGTGCGACGAAAGGAAGTGCACATGAACCTCCGGACGCCCACCGTCGGCACCGACCCACTCGACGCCCTCCGCACCGCGGTCACCGGATCGATCTCCCTGCCGGGCGAACCCGGCTACGACGCCGCGACCCCGTGGAACGTGGCGGTCCCGGTCCGTCCCCGCGCGGTGATCGCGGTCGAGAACGCCCTCGACGTCAGCGCCACCGTCCGGTTCGCGGGCGAACACGGCCTGAAGGTGGCCGTACAGCGCACCGGGCACGGCGCCGTGCCCCTCGGCGACGATGTGCTGCTCGTGCACACCGGCCGCCTCACCGAATGCCTGATCGACCCCGACACCCGCACCGCCCGTCTCGGAGCCGGCCTGGTGTGGCAGCAGGTCGTCGACGCGGCCGCACCCCACGGTCTGGCCCCGCTCGCGGGATCGTCACCCCACGTCGGCGTCGCCGGTTTCCTGACCGGCGGGGGAATCGGACCGCTGGTCCGCACCTACGGACTGTCCTCCGACCACGTGCGCGCCTTCGATCTCGTCACCGGTGACGGAGACCTGCTCCGGGTGACTCCCGAGCAGCACGCCGAACTGTTCTGGGGCCTGCGCGGTGGCAAGGCGACCCTCGGCATCGTCACCGCGGTGGAGATCGACCTCATGCCCCTGCCGCACTTCTACGGTGGGGCGCTGTATTTCGACGGCGCCGACGCGGCCACGGTGGCGCACGCCTGGCTCGACCTGTGCGCCGACCTGCCCGAGCACAGTTCGACCTCGCTGGCCTTCCTGCAACTGCCGCCGCTGCCGGGAGTCCCGGAACCGCTGGCCGGCCGCGCGACCGTGGCCGTCCGCTTCGCGAGCGTCGCCGGCGAAGCCGAGTCCGAGGCGATCCTCGGTGCGCTGCGCACGGTCGCGGCGCCGATCCTCGACGGCATCGCCACCCTGCCGTACGCGGCACTGGGAGCGGTGCACGCCGACCCGGTCGACCCGATGCCGACCCACGAACACAGTGCGCTGACCCGCGAACTGACGCACGACGCGATCGACGCGTTGCTCTCGGTGGCGGGACCGGGCTCGCACTCGCCGCAGACCATCGTCGAGGTACGGCTCCTCGGCGGAGCCCTGGCACGCGAACCGCGGCATCGCAGCGCCTTCTGCCACCGCGACGCCGCTTTCACCCTCTTCGTCATCGGTGTGCTCGCGCCACCCTCGGCAGACGCCGTCGTCGCACACACCCACGTGATCGACCGGGCGCTGGCGCCGTGGACCACGGGCACCTCGCTGCCCAACTTCACGGCCACCTCGGATCCGGACCGCATCGCGCGCACCTACGACGACGACACCGCGCACTGGCTCGGCGCCCTCGCCGACGAGCACGACACCCACGGCGTGCTGCGCGTCGGGCAGGTCGTTCGCCGGCCCCGATGAGACCGACACCTCCCGCCCCGAGCCCCTCCACTCCCACAAGGCAGGCAATGCGAACTTCTCGATCGATCACCGCACTCGCCCTCTCCACCTGCGCCGTTCTCGCCCTGACGGGTTGCGGCGACGGATCCGTCCCGACCGCCGAGGGCGCAGAGACCGCGGGACACCATCACGGTGTCACCACCCTCTACGGACCGGAAAGCGAACTGGGGGAGGGCATCTCCCGCACCTACGTCGTCGTCGATCACGAGGGTAGGCCGCGTGAGGTCGGTATCCGGATGTCCGAGTCCGTGCTCACCGGCCTTCCCGACGGCCCGGACGCCGAGATGACGATGCTCATGCTGGATCTTCCCGCCGGCGCCCCGGACACCGGTTTCGACCACGTGATGCTGGACTGGAACCCGAACGGGCACGATCCGGAGATCCTCTACGGCGCGCCCCATTTCGACATGCACTTCTACACGACGGACGCCGACCGCGAGGTGGACCCGGGCGCGCCCGATTTCGCGGAGCGCGCGGCGCGGCTCCCCGACCCCGAATACGTTCCGGAGGGGTACATCCCACCGCCCGGTCCGCCGGTCGAGAACACTGTGCCGTTCATGGGCATGCACTGGACGGACGCTGCCGACGGCGTGATCCCCGGATCCTTCGAGTTCACCGAGGTGCTGCTCAACGGGTCGTGGGACGGGGAGTTCATCTTCATCGAGCCGATGATGACGCGGGAGTGGCTGGCGGCGAAGCCGTCCCTGCGGGAGGTCGTGAAACAACCGTCGTCGTACCAACGGACCGGCTACTACCCGACGGTGTACACCGTCGACTTCGACGAACAGGCGGGCGAATATGTCGTGGCGTTGTCGGGGCTGACGATGCGCGAGGCGTCGTAGGGACCGCGAAGGTGCCCCGGCGACGCGGTGATGCGAGACTGGGCAGCGTGCTGCGAATGGGGTTGACCGGAGGAATCGGCGCGGGCAAGTCGACCGTCGCCAAGGAGCTCGTCGAACTCGGGGCGGTGATCGTCGACTCCGATGTCGTCGCCCGGGAGATCGTCGCTCCCGGCTCCGAGGGACTCGCCGAGCTCGTCGACGCCTTCGGCGAGGACATCCTGCAGTCCGACGGCACCCTCGACCGCCCTGCCCTCGCGGCGAAGGCGTTCGCCAGCGACGATGCCCGCGCGGTTCTCAACGCCATCACCCATCCCCGGGTCGGGCGCCGTACCGCCGAGCTGGTCGCCGCTGCGCCCGACGACGCGGTGGTCGTGCAGGACATCCCGTTGCTCGTCGAGGGCGGGATGGCGCCGGCCTTCCACCTCGTCGCCGTCGTGCACGCCGACGAGACGGAGCGGATCCGGCGTCTCGTCGAACTGCGCGGCATGCCCGAGGCGGACGCCCGCGCGCGGATCGCGGCGCAGGCGACGGAGGAACAACGGCGCGAGGTCGCCGATGTGTGGCTCGACAACACCGGTGATCAGCAGGTGCTGGTCGAGCAGGTCCGGACGCTGTGGAACGACCGTCTGGTGCCGTTCGAGAAGAATCTGCGCACCGGCACGGTGGTCGAGGCGGATCCGGTGCTCGTGCCCGCGCGCGAGGAGTGGCATCGGCAGGCGCAGCGGCTCATCGCCCGGCTGGCCCTTGCAGCCGGGGGAGCGGCCGAGCGCATCGACCACATCGGTTCCACCGCGGTGGCCGGTCTGGCCGCCGTCGACGTCATCGACCTGCAGATCACCGTCGGCGACCTTGCGGCAGCCGACGCGCTCGCACCCGCGTTGGCCGCTGCGGGCTTCCCGCGCATCGACGATGTGGTGACCGACGAACCGAAGCCGTCCTACGGCGCCGGGGGAGAGACCGACCCGGCGGTGTGGGAGATGCGGCTGCACGGCAGCGCCGATCCCGGCCGTCCGTCGCGGGTGGCGGTCAGGGTGGACGGCTGGCCCGCCCAGCAGTTCGCGTTGCTGCTGCGTGACTGGTTGTCTGCGGTCGACACCGCGAAGCGCGAGTACGCCGACCTCAAGGCCGATGCTGCAGCCGAAGCGGCGCAGAAGTCGGATCCTGCCGAGGCGGCCGCCGCCTACGCGGCGCTCAAGGCCCCGTGGTTCGACCGGGCGCATCATCGCGCGTGGGAGTGGGCCCAGAGCACCGGCTGGTCGGCCTAGGGAGTCCGGACCCCAGGCGGGGACCCGCCCGGGAATCTTCCGGATGCCCCATCCGTTAGAGTAGTTGATAGTTCAACTACTTGACGGAGGTTCGACCGTGCAGTTCGGCATCTTCACCATCGGCGACGTCACGCGCGACCCCACGACGGGTCGGGTCCCCACCGAACACGAGCGCATCGTCGCGATGACGAAGATCGCGCTGAAGGCCGAGGAGGTGGGCCTGGACGTCTTCGCGTCCGGCGAGCACCACAATCCACCCTTCGTCCCGTCCTCGCCGACGACGATGCTCGGCTGGATCGCCGCGAGGACCGAGAAGCTCATCCTCTCGACCGCGACCACTCTCATCACCACCAACGACCCGGTGAAGATCGCCGAGGATTTCGCGATGCTGCAGCACCTTTCCGGCGGCCGCGTCGACCTCATGATGGGGCGCGGGAACACCGGACCGGTCTACCCGTGGTTCGGCAAGGACATCCGGCAGGGCATCCCGCTGGCGATCGAGAACTACCACCTGCTGCGACGGCTCTGGCGCGAACGCGTCGTCGACTGGGAGGGCAAGTTCCGCACACCGCTGCACGGCTACACCTCCACCCCGTGGCCGCTCGACGACACCCCGCCCTTCGTCTGGCACGGCTCCATCCGTTCGCCGGAGATCGCCGAGCAGGCCGCCTTCTACGGCGACGGCTTCTTCCACAACAACATCTTCTGGAACAAGGAACACATCCAGCAGATGATCGCCCTCTACCGGCAGCGGTTCGAGCAGTACGGTCACGGCGCCGCAGACCAGGCTGTCGTCGGACTCGGCGGCCAGGTGTTCATGGCGGAGACCGAGGCCGAGGCGAAGCGGATCTTCCGTCCCTACTTCGACAACGCGCCCGTCTACGGTCACGGCCCGTCGCTCGAGGACTTCTCGACGATGACACCGCTGACCGTCGGCACACCCGAGCAGGTCGTCGAACGCACGCTCGGCTTCGCCGACTACGCCGGCGACTATCAACGTCAGCTGTTCCTCATGGATCACGCGGGTCTGCCGCTCGACGTCGTGCTCGAGCAGATCGAGATCCTCGGCCGGGAGGTCGTGCCGGTGCTGCGTACGGAATTCGAACGTCGCCGCCCCGCCCACGTGCCGTCCGACCCGCCCACGCACACCACCCTCGCCGCGCAGGGGGCCGACTCGGCGCACCGCCAGGTGATCCCGGCCCGCGTCGACCTCGTGCCCGAGGAGGCGGACGCCCGATGACCCGCCGCATCGTCGTCGTCAGCGGTGGCCTGTCCGAGCCGTCCACCACCCGTCTGCTCGCCGACCGCATCGCCGAGGCCGCTCGCGTCGCGGTCGGTGCGCGAGGCGACCACGCGGAGATCGAGGTGATCGAACTGCGCAGCCTCGCGACGGATCTCGCCACCACCTTCACCGCCGGTGTCCCCACCGCGGCGGTCGCGCGGGCCCGCGAACAACTCGCGACCGCCGACGGGCTGATCGCGGTGAGCCCGGTCTTCGCCGCCGGCTACTCGGGCCTGTTCAAGATGTTCTTCGACGCGCTCGACCCGGACACGCTCACCGGTGTGCCCACGGTGATCGCCGCGACCGCGGGCAGCGCCCGGCACTCGCTGGTCCTCGACCACGCGATGCGGCCGCTGCTGAGCTATCTGCGCGCGCTCGTCGTGCCCACCGGCGTCTTCGCGGCCACCGACGACTTCGGCGCGGGCGAGGCCGCCACGGCACTGCGGGGGCGGATGGACCGGGCGGCGGACGAACTCGCCGAGCAGATCACCCGCAGCACGGGCTCACCACACGGGGTCTCGGAAGTCTCGCCCCCCGGACGGCCGCGCGCGTCGGGCAACGCGGTCCGCACGGACGGACCGTCCTTCCGGGAACTGCTCGGTGCTCACCTGGGATGAGCCCCCACGTCGCGGGCCGGTCGGCAGTCGGCGGGGAGGTAGGCACTGAGCAGGTCCGCGGGAGAGCGCGCAGCTCGGCCGCCGGGCCGTTCACCCGATACAGTCCGCCGACCGCGAGTGCCCCCACGATCGAGATGTGCAGTCGATCGGCCAGCCGGTCGCTGTGGGGCCCGCCGAGCTCACCGGTCAGGGCACGCAGCCTGCGGCGGAGCTCTTCCTCGTGGTCGAGGCAGCGATTCCTGATGTGCTGCGACTCGTCGCCGTCGAATTCCGCTGCCGTGTTGACGAATGCGCAGCCGCGGTAATCGGTCCGCATCGCGAGGTCCTGGATCCAGGCCAGCTGGGCGTCGAGCTGCTCACGTGGGTCCGGGTGTTGCGCGGCGGTGCTGTCCCATTTCGCCCAGAAGTCGTCGTCGCGCCGCTGGAGCACGGCGAGGACGAGGTCGTCCTTGCTCGGGAACCAGCGGTACAGGCTCGCCTTGGCCACTCCGGCGCGGCGAACGACCTCGTCGACCCCCACTGCGCGAACACCGTTGGCGTAGAAGAGCTCTGCTGCGATGTCGACCAGTTTCTCACGCAGGGCCTCCCCGCGTACCTGCTTGGTCGCCTCGCTCACGTCGTCCCTCCCGGTCGCCCACCACTATCGCCGCCTTGCCGAAGCCGAGACGGTTCGTCACCCAGGCCTGGGCCTCGACCGCACGATACAGATCGAACCGCGCGCCGACGACGACCCGGATGCGTCCCGCATCGACGAGACCGGCGATCGCCGTGAGTGCTACGGGATCCGGTTCGACGAGGCACGCGACCGCCCGGATTCCGCGTGCCTCGGCCGCCGCCCGGTACCGCGGGATCGACCACGCGGTCGCGAGCGCGACGGTCCCACCCGGTGCGACCAAATCGAAGAGCGAGACACCGAAATCGCCCCCGACCAGGTCGAGTGCTGCATCCACCGTCCCGATGGCGGCGACAGCAGGACGGTCGGTGTAGTCCACGCACGACCGGGCGCCCAGTTCGTACAGGGCGGCGTGGTCGTGGGGACGCGCGAGTGCGACGACCGTCGCGCCGCGTGCGACCGCGATCTGCACGGCGAGATGTCCGACCCCACCCGAAGCGCCGCTGATCAGGACATGGCACCCACTGCCCACTCCGGCCGCGTCGAGCATCTGCCACGCGGTCAGCGCCGCCATCGGAAGGCACGCTGCCTCGACGAACGGGACCGACGCGGGCAGCGGCACCAGTTGGTAGGCGGGCACGGCCGTGTACTGCGCGTACGTTCCGGCGGGGTAGGGGAACCGGGCCAGACCGAATACCCGATCCCCCACCTCGAACCGCGTGACGCCGTACCCGATGGCGTCGACGACGCCGGCGACATCCCATCCGGGCACGAAGGGGAGTCGCATCGACTGTTCGTAGCCGGCATTGCGCCCGGTGTACATGTCGATCCGGTTGACGCTCGTCGCCTCGACGGCGATACGGATTTCTCCGGCAGCGGGTTCGGGCCGCGGAACATCGACGATCCCGAGGGGAGACCCCCACTGTTCGTGGCGGGCGGCCGGCATGGTGCCGGTACCGGGTCTGCGTGCGCCGACGATCATGATTCGCCTCCGTGGTGGGATCCAATATCGAGACAGATCTGTCTCGTTCATCCCCGACGGACGGAGGGTGTGTCAACAGGGATTGCTGCGATGCGGCTCGGCGACTTGCCGTTCCCGAGGGGCACACCTATAGTTCCTTAAGTTATGGGGTCTAACTTAAGGCGATCGGAGGGGCGAGCGGGGTGGCCGGCGTCCGCAGGCGTGCACGCAAGATCGACGTGGAGGACATCATCCGCGTCGGTCGGGCGATCGGGCTGCGACAGTTGAGCCTCAACGCCGTCGCTGCCGAACTCGACGTCTCCACGGCGGCGCTGTACCGCCACGTGGACGGTCGCTGGGGGCTCGAACTCGTCGTGGGGGAGAGTCTGCTCAGCGATCTCGCTCTGCGCGACGATCCGGCACACGACATCGAACAGCACCTGCTGTCGTTCGGTCTGCAGCTCCGCGCGTTCGTCCTGGCTCATGCGGGCCTGGGAACCTACATGCAGACGCTCTTCCCGCGCGGGGAAGCGGGGCAGCGTCTGATGGCGAGCGAGGTCGAAGCTCTCGTGCGCCGCGGGTACACCCCCGACGTCGCTGTCGCTCTGGCCAGTGCGGTGGCGAGCACCGCGATCAACTTCGCGGTGGCCGAGGAAGCGCAACTCGAGCGGATCTCGGGGCTCCAGCAGCAACGCGACGACGTCGCCGAACGGCTGAGCGCCGACGAACGCCTGGGTGAGGCTCATCGCGACCTTCCCGAGTTCGACCACGAGGGGTTCTCGATGATGGTCCTCACGGCGACGATTCGCGGCCTGCTGGCGGTCGGTCCGGTGGGGCGACCACTGCACGAGGTGGTCGTCGATCTCGGATCGACAGGGATGGGGCTGCGATGATGCAGGACGAATCTCGGCAGGTCGTACGATCAGAAGTCGGGATCGGTTGTGTCGACGACGATTTCCGGATCCGATGTATCAGTGAGGTCGAGATCGCCGAGGTGTTCGATCGGCAGGTCGTCGATGACGGGGTGCTCGATATCGTCCTCATCGATTCCCTCGGCAGGAACCAGTTCGGTTCCGATGCGAGGGGTGAGGGGATCGGTGGCGATATCGAGCACCCGACACCAGACGCTCCCGGGTAGTTCGGGTATCCGGTCCATCAGGTCGAGACCCAGCGATTCCCCCAACGGGGGCAACGGATTCGGTTCGCTTCGCGTCATTGCTCATCCTTCCGGGGATTCTCCGGCCGTTCGGTGCCCTCCGTGCCGGCCGATCCGATCGTCGTTGCCGGATCGATACGGGCCGACCGCCGGTCGGAGGCGACTCATTCTGCGCCGAGCAGTGCCGGACTCAGCAGATCGACGAGTTGCCTACGGGCGCGACTGATCCGGCTCTTCACCGTCTGCACACCCACCCCTTGATGGGCTGCGATCTCGGCGTAACCGAGTTGTGCATACTCGCGCAGCACGATCGCAACCCGAAACTGTTCGGGGAGAAGGAAAAGGGCCCGACGGACCGCATCACCGTCGACCACGCTGTCGGCGAGAAGTGTTTCCCCGGATGTATATTCGTCCCCGACCCGTTCGCCGAGGACCTCACCACGTCGTCTGCGCACGACGGCGAGCGCCGCATTGCTCGCGATGCGATACAGCCATGTTCCGAATGCTGCTGTGCCACGGAACTTGTCGAGATTCTTCCACGCCGCGATCAGTGCATCCTGCAGTGCGTCCTCGGCGTCGTGCCGGTTTCCTGTGATCTGGACGCAGACCGCCCACACACGTTCGCGTGACGGTGCGACGAGTTCGGCGAACGCTGCCCGATCGCCTGCCCGGCACCGCTCGATCAACTCGGCCTCGCTCATCGAGTCCCCTCACCATCCCGAGCAGTCACATTGTCCCGCATGCACATTCGAGCCTCTGCTCGACGGGCGGGGGAGTTACGAATATACCGTGGTTCGAAGTGGTCGACGCCGTCGGGGGCAGCGTCGACCACCCGTCGACAATACCGCGAGATCAGTTCTCGCCCAAGCCCATCTCCTGGGATCGGACCAATTTCACGTACTGGGTGGCCAACCGCTGTGACATCGTACGAAGCGAGTCGTTCTCGGGAGCCTCGTTCCCACCGGCCGCAGCCCCGAGAGTTCCGCCATGTACCGCCCGTGGACAATCAGCACACACTCGCCCGCCCCTGCGCCACGTCACCCGACCAGCAACGTGTTCCCGGGATGTCCTGCGGAACGGTCTCGTCCTCGACGAGGTCCGGATGCATCTCCCGGATCGTCTCGACGAAATCGTCCCGCAGGAGCTCCGCCTCCGCAGGACCGGCAGTGCGGTAGACGTTCGACGCGGCCTTGGCGATCCGGTCGGTTCCGGTGACCTCGAAGATCCTCTCGGTACGGGCGGGATGCGAATCGAAGTGCAGCCATCCGTCCGGCCCGTAGACCGCGAGGTCGGACAGGCGGGGGAGCGCCCCCTCCGGCAGGCCCACCGCCCGGGCGAGGACCCTGTCGACATCCATCGGAAGATCGCCGATCTCCTCGACCGGCGTCGCAGGAAAACCGTCGAGCAGCGTCGCCTGGGCCCGCGCGGCACGCGCGGCGATGTCGGTGGTCCAGGCGACGTCCCCGGTCTCGCTGCTCGCATAGGTGTGGATGACGAAGCTTCCCTGCGGGGTGATCGTCGTGGTGGTCACGCGACCGATCACGTCCCACGACCGTACGGAGGCCAGAGTCTCCGGAGCCCCCGGCACGGCGACCGGCACCGCCGGCGGGATACCCGTGACGATCGAGGGATCGCTGGCGAGCGGCGTCGTCCTGTCGACCCGCTCGAAGTCGTGCACGACCTGCGCGGCCCGCGCGGCGTCCTCGGGAGTCGCGAACCGCGCCACCGCGACCTGCAGCATTCCCGACTCGTCCTCGGTGCTGCGGGAGGTCCGGAATCCCGTGATCATCCCGAAGGGTTCGAGGAGATTGCCGGCACCGTCCGCCAGGATCCTGTCGGTGGACACCGAGACACCGGTACGCGATCCTTCCGTCGTCAGCGTCGGATCGATGTCGTGGGGGTGGACGACGAACTCGGCCATCCGCTGTCCCTCGATCACCGGTCCGGCTTCACCGGCAGCGAAGTTCTCCCCGACGAAGTCGCGCGGTTCGACCCGATACTCTCCGGTGTCCAACGAGGCGAGGTCGATTCCTTCGGTGCTCTCCTGCCCGGGAGGGGTTGCGGGTTCGGTCCCGTTTCCGGTGACGGTCGTGTCGGAACCGCACCCGGCGGCCGCCAGGATGGTTGCCGTCGCGACCGCCAGGACGGCGCGCGTGGCACGAGATGTACGCATGGGTCGGCTCTCTCCTCGGTGTGCGAACACGGATCGATACGTGACGCGGATCGGAGAGCGCGGACCGCATGAATGTGCCTGCCCAGGATCATGTGTGATGCCATTCACATCGAATCGTCACGAGCGGTCCTACTGGAAGACCGTGGCGGCGACTGTGGCGCCTACACCGATCGTCGCGACGAGCCCGACCAGGCTCGCAGTGTTGCCGGGGTATCCCCAGTTGCGAGGCCGTAGGTACTTACTCGGGACAGTCGGTTGGGCAGGTGGGGTCGACGTGGAGACACCGTGGTGAGTTCCAAGTGATCGGCCCAGCACATCCGGGGATTCGACTAGTCTGGAGAAACCGACGAAAGGGACAACGTGCGGCATTACGTCAGAGACCCCGGTGTGTGTTCCTCCATCCTTGCAGGAGTTGGGATCGGAGCCGCGTACATTGCAGCACCCTCCCCGTATATCGCAGGGATCGGTGTTCTCTGGGTGGCCGTCGCAGCTTGGTCCGCCTTCGAAGCTCGCCGAAAGTTGGGATAGGTGGAGACGATCCGCAACTATGCCACCGTCCCTTTCGCCGTTCTCGTAGTGGCGACAGTCATTGCCCTCGTAGAACTGGCCGAAGACTGGCATCCATTACGTGCCACCCTCTACTTGCTCATCTGGACAGGGACCGTCGCCGTCCTCATGCGACGAAACGCCCCCCGTCGTACTACGCAGTGAAAGATCCTCCTGACTTCACGGTCGAACCATGAGGTAGCGGCTGAGCACTGCCGAGTGCCCATCCCAGGGCTGGGACACTCGGCGCCGTCCCGATGCGGGCCTTCCGATTGCGAGCTCATTCGACGTCAACGCTTCCTGGCGTGAGCGAGACCAAGGGATGGAACCGTCTCGTGAGAGCTCTCAGAATCGCGCCAGAAGGATGCTCGTTCCCTGGTCGCGTTCGTCAGCCGCCACTTCTGGAGCGGAGATAGCGAACATGCCTGTCCGGACGAACGATCTGACGAACCGCACGACAGAATCTCGAGCGACCGGCTTTGTGGCTGAGATGCCCGCCGGGAGGGTCAGATCAGATCTTCGCCGTTCCGTCGGGCCTGCAGCCACTCCTTGACGAAGCCGCGGCAGAGCGCCGCCAACACGCCGGCGACGAGTACGGGCCAGATCAGGACGTAGACGGTCAGCGCGAGCGTGCTCATCGGGTCTCCTTCTCCGGAGTGGTTGCTGCGGGGTTCTTCTCGGGCGCAGCGTCGTTCTCGGGTGCGTTGTCCTCCACCACGTCGAAGTCACCGACACGCTGCGCGATGACCTCGAAGTCGAAGTTCTCGTCGGAGTTCACGGACATCGCCCAGCACACGACCGTGCTGACCGCGTAGGCGACGAGCGAGGCGCTGAGCACGGCGTAGTCGTGGACCGAGCCGAGCGCGAAGGGTGCCACGGCCACCGCGGCGACGACACCGACGACGCGTGCGGCCCGGAGTCCGAAGAAGCCGAACGCCATCAGACCCGCGATCACGCCGACACCGACCACCGAGGCGATGTCCACCGCCCAGGCGAGCACGCCGTCCATCGGGAACCACCCGAAACGTACCGGCAGGAACGCTGCCAGGGCGACGAGCACCGACGTCGTGAACGCCTTGTTGGTGACCTTGTGCCAGTAGAAGCTCGCGATGACGGGGAAGACCAGCGCACCCCACAGCGCGCCGACGAACACGAGCAGGTCGAGGATGCTCAACCGCATGCTCGCGAACGCCACGGCAGCGGCGGTCGCGACGACCATCGTGGCGCGCCCGATGAACAGCATCCGCTTGGGATCTGCATTGCGGGTGCCGCCGGCGATGTTCTGGCCGTAGATGTCGGCCATGACGATCGACGACAGCGCCGACAGGTCGGAATCGGCCGTGGACGACAGCGCACCGATGATCATGACGAAGAACACGACGACCAGTGCCGTGGGCAGGAACGACGCCACCATCTGCGGCACGATGTTGTTGACGTCGCCGTCCATCGGGTCGACGCCCAGGTACAGCGCGAGCACGCCGAACATGCCGACGCCGATGACGGTCGCGCCGTAGCCGATCGTCGCGGTGACGAAGGTCGGCTTGATGAGATCCTCGCGCACCGCGAACAGGCGCTGCGCGATCGTCTGGTTGCCGATGGCGTACGCGAGCACGGCCGCGATGTACGGCGCGCCCTGGTTCAGAAAGGCATCGCTCGAGAAGAAGTCGCCCTGCTGGTCGGTGAGGTTCGCGGACCCGCTGTCGAACGCGTCGGGGAAGCCGGTGATGAAGAAGACCGCCGGGATGATGACGACGACCGCGCCCAGCATCGCCACGACCTGCACGAAGTCGGTCAGCACGGACGCGCGGAAGCCGGACCACAGGGTGTAGAGCAACACGCCGGCAGCGATGAAGACGACGCCCTGGACGAAGCCGAACGGCGAGATCAGCGAGATGAGCACACCGCCGGCGATGAAGTTGGACATCAGGCTGATCAGGCTGCCGACGAGGTTCGACCCGGCCAGCATGAGCTGGCTCGACCGTCCGTGTCGGGCGAACATCACCTCGGCGAGGGTGTGCGCCTTCGGTGCGACCGCGCGGATCCGCTTGCCGAAGGGGTAGATGAACAGGATCATCAGCGCGCCCCACAGCCCGTAGTGGATGGGGCCGGAGATGCCGTAGGTGTATCCGGAGGTCGCCGAGGCGTACAGCGAGGACGCCCAGATCCAGGTGGCGGTCATGCTGGCCGCCGACACCCCGAAACCGACCTTGTTGCCGGCGGTCATGTAGCCGTCGGCGTTCTCGTCCTTCTTCCCGATCCGGGCGGAGATGAGAAGCGTTCCACCATAGAAGATTACGAGCAGGACAACGATCGTCGCGGCGCTGAACTGAACGAGCTCGGTGCCGTTCACTGCGACCTCCTTCGTGTTCGCGTCACGTCCGCGGCGATCGGAGCGCAGCGGAACCCAGGGCGCGCTGTGCGCGTCCTGTCCGTCGGTTCCGCTTCGGTGTCGGTCCGATCCACCACCGGACGGTGGGCATGCGTCGAGCGCCCGATCGGCCACGGGCCGGCGGGCGCGGCATACCGCTCCAGCAGGGCACGCCCGGATCCGGGCGTGTGCCGACGAAGGGATCGGCGGCGTTCTCGTCGGCGCTCGTGGGCTGCACGGGCGCGCGCCGCCGGCGCGAGGGGTGTCCTCGGTCGGGCGATGTGCACGCGGAGGGGCGATCCGGGCCGGCCCCGATGGTCGCCTTCTCGGTGCACTGCTTCGCCGGCCGGGGCAGATTACCATGTCCTTTGCGGCAGTAACTTTTTCGCTCCTGCGCCCCCGCTGTCTGCGCAGGTGACGACACCTGCGCGGAGATCCTGCGCCTCAGCGCCAGGAGACGGGCGCACCCCGTTCCCGCAGCCACGCGTCGAGGTCGTGGCCGTGCGCGGCGATGCCGTCCACCGCCCGCAGCGCCGTGTCGATCGCCGTCTCGGCCGCGGCCGCGTCGATCATCCCGGTGGTGACCGCGACCACCAGTTCGTCGATGTCCTCGACGATCGTGTCGCGGCCGGTACGGACGATCAGGTCGAGATAGTGGTCGCGGGAGTACCAGATGTCGCCCTCGCGCCGGAACTCGCCGACGTCGACGTACCGGTCCTGGTCGCGTTCGTTGCCCGGAGTGAAATGGAAGATCGAGGCCCGCAGGCGCAGGTCCGGCAGCAGCCACGATTCGAGATAGTGGAACTGCGGGTGGTCGGACGGTCGCGCCATGTACAGGCCCCACTCCTCGACGCGGTACTCGTCGACCGC
Source organism: Rhodococcus sp. BUPNP1 (assembly GCF_002215235.1). Lineage (NCBI taxonomy): Bacteria > Bacillati > Actinomycetota > Actinomycetes > Mycobacteriales > Nocardiaceae > Rhodococcus > Rhodococcus sp. BUPNP1. The sequence continues at coordinate 40,438 of NZ_NERM01000027.1, read as the reverse complement.
GCGCACGAAGCCCTTCGGGTCGATGTTGGTCTTCGCGGCGACGTCGAACGTCTCGGTCTTCACGGGATGCGGGGTCGCGGACACGGGATGCACGCTAGCGGGCGAACCGTGCCGCACGCAGGACCGCGATGCGTGTCGGTGGGAGCGCTTACTCTGGATTCCATGGCGTTCGCAAGTGAACATCCCGTCGTCGCACACTCCGAGTTCCGGCCGGTGGGTGAGATCGAGCGCACCGAGGCCCGCTTCGAGGTCGTCAGCGAGTACGAACCGGCCGGCGATCAGCCGGCCGCCATCGACGAGCTCGAGCGCCGGCTGAAGTCGGGGGAGAAGGACGTCGTCCTGCTCGGTGCCACCGGTACCGGCAAGTCCGCCACCACCGCGTGGCTCATCGAGCGTGTCCAGCGACCCACCCTCGTGATGGCGCCCAACAAGACCCTCGCCGCGCAGCTCGCCAACGAACTGCGAGACATGTTGCCCAACAACGCGGTCGAGTACTTCGTCTCGTACTACGACTACTACCAGCCCGAGGCGTACATCGCGCAGACCGACACCTACATCGAGAAGGACTCGTCGATCAACGACGACGTCGAGCGGCTGCGGCACTCCGCCACCTCGTCGCTGCTGTCCCGCCGCGACGTCGTGGTGGTCGCGTCCGTCTCGTGCATCTACGGTCTCGGTACCCCGCAGTCCTATCTCGACCGGTCCATCCAGCTCGAGGTCGGTGTGGAGGTGCCGCGCGACGCGCTGCTGCGCCTGCTCGTCGACGTCCAGTACGCCCGCAACGACATGGCGTTCACCCGCGGATCGTTCCGCGTCAAGGGCGACACCGTCGACATCATCCCCGCCTACGAGGAACTCGCCGTGCGGATCGAGTTCTTCGGCGACGAGATCGACGCGCTGTACTACCTGCACCCGCTCACCGGCGACGTCGTGCGCAAGGTCGACTCCCTGCGCATCTTCCCGGCGACCCACTATGTGGCCGGTCCCGAGCGCATGGAACGCGCCGTCGCGAGCATCGAGGCCGAGCTCGAGGAGCGCCTGGCCGATCTGGAGAACCGCGGCAAGCTGCTCGAGGCGCAGCGTCTGCGCATGCGCACCCAGTACGACATCGAGATGATCCGGCAGGTCGGCTTCTGCTCCGGCATCGAGAACTACTCCCGTCACATCGACGGCCGCCCCGCCGGGTCCGCGCCCGCGACGCTCATCGACTACTTCCCGGAGGACTTCCTTCTGGTCATCGACGAGTCGCACGTCACCGTGCCGCAGATCGGCGCGATGTACGAGGGCGACATGTCGCGCAAGCGCAACCTCGTCGACTTCGGCTTCCGTCTCCCGTCGGCGGTCGACAACCGACCCCTGACCTGGGAGGAGTTCGCCGCCCGCATCGGTCAGACGGTCTATCTGTCGGCGACCCCGGGTCCGTACGAGCTCGGGCAGACCGGCGGTGAGTTCGTCGAGCAGGTCATCCGCCCCACCGGCCTCGTCGACCCGCAGGTCGTCGTCAAGCCCACCAAGGGTCAGATCGACGATCTCGTGCACGAGATCCGCGAACGCGCCGAGCGCGACGAACGTGTCCTCGTCACCACGCTCACCAAGAAGATGGCCGAGGACCTCACCGACTACCTGCTCGAACTCGGTATCCGGGTGCGCTATCTGCACTCCGACATCGACACCCTGCGCCGTGTCGAACTGCTGCGACAGCTGCGTCTGGGCGAATACGACGTGCTCGTCGGCATCAACCTGCTCCGTGAGGGTCTCGACCTCCCCGAGGTGTCGCTGGTGGCGATCCTCGACGCCGACAAGGAAGGCTTCCTGCGGTCGACGACCTCGCTGATCCAGACCATCGGCCGCGCGGCCCGCAACGTCTCCGGCGAAGTGCACATGTACGCCGACAAGATCACCGACTCGATGGCGCGGGCCATCGAGGAGACCGAACGGCGTCGCGAGAAGCAGATCGCCTACAACACCGAACACGGTCTCGATCCGAAGCCGCTGCGCAAGAAGATCGCCGACATCCTCGACCAGGTCTATCAGGAGGCCGAGGACACCGAGGCCGTCGAGGTGGGCGGCTCCGGCCGCAACGCCTCGCGTGGTCGCCGAGCCCAGGGCGAGTCCGGGCGGGCCGTCAGCTCCGGTGTCGTGGAAGGTCGCGACACCTCGACGATGCCGCGCGCCGAACTCGCCGATCTCGTGCAGCAGCTCACCGATCAGATGATGCAGGCCGCCCGCGACCTGCAGTTCGAGTTGGCCGCACGGCTCCGCGACGAGATCTCCGATCTGAAGAAGGAACTGCGCGGGATGGACGCCGCGGGCCTGAAGTAGTCGCACGGCCCGGTCGGCGCCGGCGACTCGGTAGGGTCGCTTCCCATGGATCCCTCTTCGGCCGGGCGTGCTGCCCGCGCACTCGAACTGCTGCACTCGGGCGTCTACTTCGCGCCGGACGTCGCGAGCGAACTCGCCGCGCTCGGTGTCGACGGCCCGGCTGCGCAGTACTTCGGGGGACGCGCGGCGCCTCTGGGTGCCGTCGGCCCCGGGGTCGTGACCGCGACGTTCTACAGCTTCTCGCCCCGCCTGGTGGCATCGGCCGTCCCGGCCGTGTGGCAGAGCGCCGAGCCGGCCGCGATCATCGCGGCGCGGTTGCGCGGACTCGACGCTCTCCACCGGCGGGTCCTCGGGCAGGACGTGCTCGATTCTGCGGAGATGAACGAGGCCGCGGACCTCGCGACCACCGCGGCGCGGGCGATCCCCGGTCCCGACGGGCGCCCGCTCTACGCTGCTCACGCCGACCTGCCCTGGCCCGAGGAGGCGCACCTGCGCCTGTGGCACGCCCTGACGCTGCTGCGCGAATATCGCGGCGACGGCCATGTCGCGGCGCTGCAGACCGCGGGACTGTCGGGTCTCGACGCACTCGTCACCCACACTGCGACCGGTATCGGCTTCGCCACCGATCCCGCCCGGAAGCTGCGGGGCTGGTCGCGGGACGAGTGGGCAGACGCCGAGAAGGAACTGCGCGGGCGCGGGCTGCTCGACAAGCGTGGCGAGCTCACCGGCGAAGGATTCGAGGTGCGTGAGCTCGTCGAGGATCTCACCGACGACCTGGCGGTCGCGCCGTGGAGTGCGCTCGGTGACGAGGGTGTGGAGCGTCTGCTCGACCTCGCGTTGCCGTGGCGCGATGCCTTCGTCGACGCCGAGGTGTTCCCCGCCGGCCTCTTCGGCCCGCGTTACGGTGACGCGCGGTAACATCAAACGCGATTGTGGGATGAGACCCAAACGTCCCACCCGGGCCGCCCATCCCGCTACTGTCGACGCAGCGTATGGCGGGGGAGCGTGCGTGTCCTCCGTCGACGACGGCATCGGCGGCACGCGTCGATGGACCACACACCTGATGGAGGATGAATGAGCGCCTACCGGACCATAGTCGTCGGAACCGACGGTTCCGAATCGTCGTATCGGGCCGTGGAGAAGGCAGCTGCTCTGGCCGGCGACGCCGGCGCCCAACTGGTGATCGCCTGCGCCTACTACCCGGCCGACCCCAAGGACACCGCGCAGGCCGCTGACGCGCTGCGCGACGAGGCGTACCAGGTCACCGGCTCGGCACCGACCTACGAGATCCTGCGCACCGCACGGGAGAAGGCGACCGTGGCCGGCGCCCGCAAGATCACCGAGCGCCCCATCGTCGGTGCCCCCGTCGAATCGCTCCTCACGCTCGTCGAGGAGGTCGACGCCGATCTCATCGTCATCGGCAACCGCGGCCTCAACACGCTGACCGGGCGCCTGCTCGGTTCCGTCCCGTCGGACGTCGCCCGCAAGGCCCTGTGCGACGTGCTGGTGGTGCACACCGTCCGCTGACGGATCAGCAGTACTCCTCGCGGACGGTCTCGAGGTAGCGCGCGGCGGCATCGTCCGCCGACATGCGCGACCCCGAGGCGCCCGCAGCATAGGCGGCGATCGGCCGGAGCGTGACGAGGACGTCGTGCTCCGGCACGCCCGCGCTCAACTGGTCGCACACCCCTCGCACCACCGCCAGCACCGTGTCGTCCTTGACATCGGCGACCAGTCCGGACGCGTCCAGCGCCTCCTTCACCCGCAGGAACCGCACGTCGGGCGGCGTCGACGAGGTCGGGGCGATCGACGTCGTGGACGTCGCGGCCTGCGCTTCGTCCTGGGTCGGCGTCGCCGATCCGCACGCGGCGGAGACGAGGAACCCGCTCAGCGCCGCGATCGCCGCGCACCCCGCTCGACGTATCCGGTGGTGCGCTGCCCCATAGGCCACGTGTTCGTTCCCTCCGCGGATGATCCGTCCCAGTCCCTTGCCCCGAAGGACGGTACCGTCCGGTGACCGGTCCTGGGGTCCGCTCGGCGGTGTCTGCCGAACCGTGTCGGCTCAGCAGTGTGTCGGCGCGGCGAGACCGGCCAGCACCTCCGGCAACGCCTCCGAGTGCACCACCCCGAGACGCTGGGTGGCTCGGGTCAGCGCCACGTACAGGTCGTTCATCCCGCGTGAGGAATCGGTGAGGATCTCCGCCGGTTCGACGAGCAGTACCGCGTCGAACTCGAGGCCCTTGACCTCCTTCACGGTCGCGACCGTGACCGACTCGGACGCGAGATGCTCCCACGCAGCCACGAGCCGCGCCGGAACGAGCACGGCCGTCGTGCCCGGGCCGGTCTCGGCGTCGAGCGCGGCCTGGACGGTGGTGAGCACCGCGTCCGCGTCGACGTGCTGCGCCCACGGCTCGAAACCGGACTCGCGCACCGACTGCGGCGGCACCTGGTCGGGATCGATCTCCGCGAGCACCGCGTGCGCGATCCTCATGATCTCCGCCGGGGTGCGGTAGTTGACCGTCAGTTCGGTCTTCTTCCACCGGTTCGCGACGTACGGTTCGAGGATCTGCTGCCACGACTCGGTTCCCGCCGGATCCCCGGTCTGCGCGGTGTCGCCCACCAGGGTCATCCAGCGATTCGGGATGCGGCGCATGATCGTTCGCCACGCCATCGCCGACAACTCCTGCGCCTCGTCGACGATCACGTGGCCGTACGTCCAGGTGCGATCACCGGCCGCCCGCTCCGCCGTGGTCTCGTGGCGACGGTGGTTCTGTCGTTCGGCGAGCTGAGTGGCGTCGATCAGGTCGTATGCCATGAGCAGTTCGGGATCGAGATCGTCCTCGAGATCCTGCGGTGCCGAACCGGTGAGGATGTCGAGTGCGCCCTGCGCGTCGGCGATCTGCTTGCGCCAGCGCCGCTTCGCGCGTTCACGTTCGGCGGCGTCGTCCACACCGAGCAGTTCGGCGAGCTCGTCGAGCAGGGGAGCGTCGGCGGCGCTGAAATGCCCCGGTGCATCGGGACGGTGCAGCGCGTCGATCTGCTCGTCGGTCAGCGTCGGAGCCGCCGACGCGATCCGGTCGCGGGAGGCGAGCAGATCCGAGAGCACCTGCTGCGGGGACAGTTCCGGCCACAGTGCGTCGATCGCAGCGACGATGTCGGGATCCGAACGCATCTCGGACCGGATATCGTGGATGTCCTCCCGGCTCAACAGGTTCGCGCCGCCGAGCGGATTCGATCCGATGATCCCGGCGAGCTGGTCGGCGAGGGCGTCGATGACCCCGTTCACGAAGATCGGCCGGGCAAGGTTGTGCGGTCGGCGGGACGACCGGGCGCGACCCCGCGCACGGGTCACGATCTTGCGGTCGAGGGTGAGCGCGTAGGTGTCGAAGCTCAGCGGAACGGGGGAGCGGGGCACTTCCTGCCGGTCGCGGACGGCCTTCTCGAGCACCTTCACCATGTCCAGGGAGCCCTTGAGCTCGCCGGCCACGGGACCGTCCTCGACGGTCGGCGTGACCCCCGGATACAGATCCCCGACCGTCGACAGCAGCACCCCGGTCTCACCGAGCGAGGGCAGCACCTGACCGATGTAGTCGAGGAAGCGGCTGTTCGGGCCCACGATGAGCACGCCGCTCTTCGCCAGCTGCTTTCGGTAGGTGTAGAGCAGGTAGGCCGCGCGGTGCAGCGCGACAGCGGTCTTGCCGGTGCCCGGACCGCCCTGGACGACGAGCACACTGCGATGCTCGGACCGGATGACCGCGTCCTGCTCGGCCTGGATCGTCGCCACGATGTCGTGCATCTGCCCGGTACGCGCGGCGTTCAGAGCGGCGAGCAGCGCCGATTCTCCGGCCACGCCACCGGCCGGTGGGGTGTCGGCGTGTTCGAGCGCCGCGTCGAGGTCGAGGTACTCGTCGTGCAGTGCGGTGACGGAGCGGCCGCGGCTGCGGATGTGGCGGCGCAGCACGACGCCGTCGGGAGCGGCGGGGGTCGCGAGGTAGAACGGGCGGGCCTGGGGTGCGCGCCAGTCGAGCAGCAGCGACTCGTAGTCGTTGTCCTCGTCGAGGATGCCGAGGCGGCCGATGTAGCGGGTCTCCGCGCCGTCCTCCGTCACGGGTCCGGAGGTGTCCGTCCCGTCGTCCCGCACATCGATGCGGCCGAAGCACAGACCGTGCTCGGCGGCGTCGTACTTCGCGATGTCCTCGGTGTACATGTGGGTGTACGACTCGCGTTCGCTGCGCGCCTGCGGGGTGCCTCCGGTCTCGCGCAGCACGCGGGCCAGCCGGGTCTTCGCGTAGTCGCGCAGACCGTCGAGATGCGTGTAGAGCATCGCCACGTAGGCCTGCTCGCGATCGAGCTCCGGATGGGACGCGCCATCAACCGGCACAGGGACTCCTCGGGGATAGACAGGACGAGATCGCTCGCCGCCGCAGGGGTGACGCGTCGACGAAAGTGCCCGAGAAGTCTAGTCGCCGCAGGAGGGAAACGGGCAGAAAGCCTGATCACAGCAGTGCGGGCGTGCGATTCCCTCGCACGCCCGCACCACGGTGCCGTACCGGACTACTTCTTCTTTTCGATGCTCTTCTCGAGCGCCTTCAGGTTCTTCGCGAGCTTCTTCTCCGCCTTCGTGCCCTGCTTGCGCGCGGCCTCGGCACGCAGACGGGCCTTCTCCGCGGCGACATGGGCCCGAGCGTTGAGGATCGAGGACTGCTCCTCGGCGAGCTTGGCCCACTCCGAGCTGCGATCGACCGTGGTGTCCCACAGTTTCGAGCCTCGCTTGCGGGCGACGTCGGCGAGCTCAGGGGTGCGCTCGCGCGCCAGTCCGAGCAGTTCGGTGCCGCGTTCACGGGCGCCCTCGGCGAGCTCGGGGGCGCGCTCCCGCGCGACACCGAGGATCTCGGCGCTGCGATCGCGCGCCCGTTCGGTCAGCACCGGGCCGCGGTCGCGGGCGACCTCGAGCAGTCCGCTGCCCCGCTCGCGCGCGGCCTCCGCGAGTTCCGGTGCCCGTTCCTTGGCGATCTCGAGGAAGTGACCGCCCTGCTCGCCGGCTTCCTCGGTCAGCGTCTTCACCCGCTCGGCGACGGTGTGCAGCGCTTCGGCGGTGTGGCCGTCGGAGGCATGGCCCGGGAGCGCGGCGGCCACCGACTTCTGCGCGGCACGTGCGGCGCGGCGGCCCCGCCAGCCGAGCGACGGCTTGCCCTCGGTATCCACGGCAGCGATGAGCAGACCACCCATCAGGCTCACGTTCTTGATGAGCTGGGTGCGCTGCTGGGCGCGGGCATCGGGATCCTCGACGTTCCAGAAGTCGTGGCCCGCAACGGTTGTCGGTACGAGACTACCGATCAGGGCGAGAGCGGACAGGCGCGGTGCCTTGCCGAGTGCGAACAGGGTCCCGGCGCCGATCTGCACTGCGGCGTTGATCTGGACGAGAGTCTCGGGATTGCTGGGGAGCCGGTCGGTGATCGACGCCGGCAGGGCGTTCACAGCCTGATCGAGCCCGGGCTGCGCGGCACCTGCTTTCGGCTCGGGCTTCCGCAGGGCGTCGATACCCCCGGCGATGAAGATGGACGCGAGCATGGGCCGCGCAATTCTCCGGACGAGCATGTGGTTCCTCCCGTGGTCGGCTGTGTTTCCAAACCCTGACACAGGTACCCCGGGCGTCACGGGAATATTCGCGAAGCAGGGCCGAAGGACACGAAGCGGTATTTCGGAGCGTACGGAAATCAAATAAATCCCGAATCGGATGCCGGTGGGTGCCACCCGTCCGGGCTCACCTCGACGACTGTTCCTCCGCGCGAGCGGACGGGACCTCGGGCGGCCGACCCTCGGTGGTCAGGGGCACTTCCGCGACGGTCTCGAACAGACGCGGACCCGACGCGATCTCGACGCTTCGCTCGATGGTCAGACGCGCGGCGCGTCCTCGCGTCCGCAGGGTGGCGATCTGGTTCCCGAAGCTCGGACCTGTCACCTTCGACCACGAGAACGACGCCTCGGGAACGGCCGTGACCCGGCCGAGGAGCAGTCGCACGACACGCTCGGCGGTGCTGCTCCACGCTGCGCGGAAGGCGACCCGGACGGCTGCCGGGACGTGGTTGTGCAGGGGCGAACAGGTCAGCTGGTAGACCGCGCCGGCGGTCGGCGTCGCGAATCGGACGCGGGCGGCGTAGGCATGGTGCACGTCGCCCGAGAGGACGCAGATCGTCGCGGGCGCGCGGCCGGACGTTCCGGCGCGACGTCCGGCGGCGACATCCCGCAGCAGCCGTGCGAGTCGCTCGAACGAATCACGGAAGGCCGACCAGTGTTCGAGATCCGCGGCGCGGCGGAGCTTCTCGGCCCAGCGTGCCGGTCGGGCACCGCGCGCACAGGACGCAAGTTTCTCGTCCCACGCCTCGAGGTCGTGCATCGCGCGGGGCAGGAGCCACGGCAGCGACGTGCCGATCAGCAGGTGGTCGTAGTCGCCGTCGGTCTGCTCCTCGATCCAGTCGAACTCCGGATCGGACACCATGTCGCGCCGGTCGGGCGCGAGCACCCGGCCGCACCGCGAATCGATCACCAGCAGACGCACCGGTCCGAAATCACGGCGGTACGACCACCGCACCCCAGCGCTGCCGTCGGCTTCCTCGTCGGCGCCGGACGCGAACGCACGCAGGATCGGTTCGGCGTCCCCGGCACAGTTCCGCACCCGGTCGTAGAGCGGATCCTCATCCAGTTCGGCGGGGGAGAGGTTCCCGATGTGCTGATAGATCCAGTACGACGCCAACGCCCCGACGATGCGTTCCTCCCACCATGCGGAGGCCTCCATCTCCCGGCGCCACGAATAGGAGGTGTTCCAGTCGTCGTGCACGTCGTGGTCGTCGAAGATCATCGAGGTCGGGACGGTCGACAGCAGCCATCGGACGTTGTCCTCGGACCACGACCGGCTGTACAGCCAGGTGTACTCCTCGAAGTCGCGCACCTGGGCACCGGGCGGTTCCGACAGATCGTGACGCTCACCGACCCGTCGCTTCATCTCCTCCGACAATTCGTCGGCGTAGACCTGATCTCCCAGCAGCAACAGCGCGTCGGGCCATTCGTCGATCGGCAGCGAACGCATGCGCTGCGCGTAGGCGACGAGAGCGTCTTTTCCCAGGACGGCTGTCGGTTCCGCGCTCTCCGATGCCACCCGGCACGACCCGAAGGCGAGCACGAAGCCGTCGGGGTCGTCTCCCGCTGTCCTGATCAGCGGCGGTGCAACCCCGGCCGGCGGCCACACGACCCGGCCCTCGAGATCCACTTCGTAGGACGTCACCGATCCGGGGTCGAGGTCTCGGACCGTGACGAGCGCGTAGTGGTGTCCCGCGACCGTCCATGTGTGTTCGGAGCTGCCGAGCACGTGCACCGTGCAGGGCTCGGACGTCTCCACCCAGATCGTGGCGTCCGTGTCGCCGATGTGCCGAAGCACCGGCCCCAGTACGAGATCCGCCACAGTGTCAGGCCTCCGTGCTCGTGCGAGCTCGTCCGGTTTTCGAGCGTACTCGCGGCAGTGGTGCCCAGGAGGATTCCGGCGAACTCCGATCCTCGTTCGACCTCCGGGACTCCGCGACGGGGCGCACCCTGGAACGGACGCCACCGCATCGGCCCGCTCGGGTCGGTGCCGCGTGCTGGAAGGGGGCCCGGACATGACCGACGCGGAGGATCCGACCCGTTGGGATCGGCTCGACGACGAAGAGAAAAGACAGGCGAAGGAGAAGGCCGAGGAGATCGACCGTATGTACGAGCCGGGAGCACGACCGACCACGGTCGTGCCGGGCACGAACGGGATGGTCTCGGGAACGGCCTTCGCCGACACGGTGGGTGAGCACTCGAGCGAGGAGCACGCCGACGCGGGCACGGGTGAGGCGGGCAGGGGCGAGGCGGGGACCGACAGGGAGGGTGCCCCCGACTAGACGTCGTGCGAGTGCGCTCGGGTGTCGCAGGCGGTGCTGTGAGCTAGGGCTCGTACCGAGTGCCGGCGGGTCCGATCCAGGCACTGATCCTGGCCCCGTGGGCTGCGATCGCACACCATGCGGTCTTCGGTGTGCCGTAGCCGAGGCCGTTCCAGTGCCCGTTGTCCGTCACGAACCAGGTGTCCTGCTCGAACGACGAGAGGGACGTCAGGGCGTTCGGATCCGGCCACCGGATGTTCGCATCCATCAGCTCGACGGCCCATCCGGACATGTCCGCATCCGCCGGGTCGACGATGACGTACCGCATGCCGTCGACGTCCGAACAGAGGGTGAACGGCGGCGGCACGTCATCGCGATCGGAGTGCACGGGGGCTCCTGCCTCTGCGGGCCCGGTACGGGACCGTCACCAACCCCGCTCGCGCCACTCGCCGAGATGCGGACGCTCGGCTCCGAGGGTCGAGTCCTTGCCGTGTCCGGGGTAGAAGATCGTCTCGTCGTCGAACCGGTCGAAGATCTTGGACTCGACGTCGCCGAGGAGCGATCGGAAAGCGTCGTCGTTCGGCGTCTTGCCGACCCCGCCGGGGAACAGCGAGTCGCCGGTGAAGATGTGCGTGCGACCCGTGCCCTGTTCCGTGAGGACCAGCGCAACCGACCCCGGAGTGTGCCCTGAGAGGTGGATCACCTCGAGATTCAGCTCACCGATCTGCACGGTGTCGCCCTCGGTCAGGATCCGGTCGGGCTGCACCGGCAGGGGACCGGCGTCGAGCTCGTGCGCGGCGGTCGGCACACCGGTCTCGGCGGCGACCCGCTCGAGGCCCTGCCAGTGATCCCAGTGCTGATGGGTGGTGACGATCAGTTCGAGCTCCGGCGCATTGTCGCGGAGGAACTGCACGAGACGGTCGGGTTCGTTTGCGGCGTCGATGAAGACGGACTTGCCGGTGGCGTCGTCGGTGACGAGATAGGTGTTGTTGTTCATCTCGCCGACGGCGAGTTTGACGATGCTCGCTCCGGGAATCCTTCGGCGTTGCGCGGGTCCGCCGGGAGTGACGTCGCCGGTGTAGGTGTCCTCGATGATCACGGGCTGCTGCGTCATGCAGCCAACCTACCTTCGCGTGCACGCGCGTGAGCCCCGGGCGCGCGGTGTTCGTCACGGAAACGTGTCGGTACCCGCGCCTACCATGGCTGAGGGCCGAACTCCGGCCTTGTCTACAGGAAGGATGTGGCGTGGCAGACCGCCTGATCGTGCGTGGAGCCCGGGAACACAACCTGCGTGGTGTCGACCTGGACCTGCCGCGCGACAGTCTGATCGTTTTCACCGGACTGTCGGGTTCGGGCAAGTCGAGCCTCGCGTTCGACACCATCTTCGCCGAGGGGCAGCGGCGCTACGTCGAGTCGTTGTCGGCCTACGCTCGCCAGTTCCTCGGACAGATGGACAAGCCGGACGTCGACTTCATCGAGGGCCTGTCGCCCGCGGTGTCGATCGACCAGAAGTCCACCAACCGCAACCCGCGGTCCACCGTCGGCACCATCACCGAGGTCTACGACTACCTGCGTCTGCTCTATGCGCGTGCCGGCACCCCGCACTGCCCGGTCTGCGGTGAGCAGATCTCCCGGCAGACGCCGCAGCAGATCGTCGACCAGGTGCTCGAGATGGAGGCCGGGGCCCGCTTCCAGGTCCTCGCACCCGTCGTGCGCACCCGCAAGGGCGAGTTCGTCGATCTCTTCGAGCAGCTGACCATCCAGGGCTACTCCCGTGTGCGCGTCGACGGGGTCGTCCACCCCCTGTCGGATCCGCCGAAGCTGAAGAAGCAGGAGAAGCACGACATCGAGGTCGTCGTCGACCGCCTCGCCGTCAAGCCCAGTGCCCAGCAGCGCCTCACCGACTCCATCGAGACCGCGCTGCGGCTCGCCGAGGGTGTCGTCGTGCTCGACTTCGTCGATCGCGAGGAGGACGCCCCCGACCGCGAGCGCCGGTTCTCCGAGAACCTGGCGTGCCCGAACGCGCACCCGCTGTCCATCGACGAACTCGAACCTCGGTCGTTCTCCTTCAACTCGCCCTACGGCGCGTGCCCCGAGTGCGCGGGTCTCGGCGTGCGCAAGGAGGTCGATCCCGATCTCGTCGTGCCCGACCCGGATCTGAGCCTGGCCGACGGCGCGATCGCGCCCTGGTCGATGGGTCAGAGCGCCGAATACTTCGGCCGACTGCTGTCCGGCCTGGCCGACGCCCTCGAATTCGACATCGACACCCCGTGGCGGAAACTGCCCGCCAAGGTGCGCAAGGCCGTGCTGGAGGGCAGCACCGAGCAGGTGCACGTGCGCTACAAGAACCGCTACGGCCGCGTCCGCTCGTACTACGCCGAGTTCGAGGGTGTCATGCCGTTCCTGCACCGCCGCCTCGAGCAGTCCGAGTCCGAGCAGGCCAAGGAACGCTACGAGGGCTACATGCGGGAGATCCCGTGCCCGGCCTGCGCCGGTGCCCGCCTTCGTCCCGAGATTTTGGCCGTGACGGTCAGCGCGGGCGACTTCGGTGCGATGTCCATCGCCGAGGTCAGCGACCTGTCGATCGCCGAGTGCGCACGCTTCCTCGACAGCCTCGTCCTCGGCGCGCGCGAGGCCGCGATCGCCGGGCAGGTCCTCAAGGAGATCCAGGCCCGACTCGGCTTCCTGCTCGACGTCGGACTCGACTACCTCACCCTCTCGCGTGCCGCGGGCACCCTCTCCGGTGGTGAGGCCCAGCGCATCCGTCTCGCCACGCAGATCGGTTCCGGTCTCGTCGGCGTGCTGTACGTGCTCGACGAGCCGTCCATCGGTCTGCACCAGCGCGACAACCGTCGTCTCATCGACACCCTCACGCGACTGCGCGATCTCGGCAACACGCTCATCGTCGTCGAGCACGACGAGGACACCGTCCGCGCCTCCGACTGGGTCGTCGACATCGGACCGCGCGCGGGCGAGCACGGCGGGAAGGTCGTCCACAGCGGCACCTACAAGGAACTGCTCGACAACCCCGAATCGCTTACCGGTGCCTATCTGTCCGGACGCGAGGAGATCGAGATCCCCGCGCTCCGGCGACCGATCGACAAGGGTCGGCAGGTCACCGTCGTCGGTGCCCGCGAGAACAACCTGCGCGAGATCGACGTGTCGTTCCCGCTCGGCGTTCTCACCTGCATCACCGGTGTGTCCGGCTCCGGGAAGTCGACACTCGTCAACGACATCCTCGCCACCGTAATGGCCAACAAGCTCAACGGCGCGCGGCAGGTCCCCGGACGGCACACCCGCATCAACGGACTCGACCAGCTCGACAAGCTTGTCCAGGTCGACCAGTCGCCGATCGGCCGCACCCCGCGGTCGAACCCGGCCACCTACACCGGTGTGTTCGACAAGATCCGCAGCCTGTTCGCGTCCACCACCGAGGCGAAGGTGCGCGGCTACCAGCCGGGCCGGTTCTCCTTCAACGTCAAGGGCGGCCGGTGCGAGGCGTGCTCGGGCGACGGCACGCTGAAGATCGAGATGAACTTCCTGCCCGACGTGTACGTGCCGTGCGAGGTATGCCACGGCGCCCGCTACAACCGCGAGACGCTCGAGGTGCACTACAAGGGCAAGACCATCGCCGAGGTGCTCGACATGTCGATCGAGGAGGCCGCGGAGTTCTTCCAGCCGGTCACCTCCATCCACCGCTACCTCAACACGCTGGTGGAGGTCGGTCTCGGTTACGTCCGCCTGGGCCAGCCGGCGACAACCCTGTCCGGTGGTGAGGCGCAGCGCGTCAAGCTCGCCGCCGAGCTGCAGAAGCGCTCCAACGGGCGCACCGCGTACATCCTCGACGAGCCCACCACGGGTCTGCACTTCGAGGACATCCGCAAGCTGCTCGGGGTCATCAACGGTCTGGTCGACAAGGGCAACACCGTCATCGTCATCGAGCACAACCTCGACGTCATCAAGACCGCCGACTGGATCATCGACATGGGTCCCGAGGGTGGTTCCGGTGGCGGCACGGTGGTCGCGGAGGGCACTCCGGAGGAGGTGGTCACGGTGGAGGAGAGCTACACCGGACGCTTCCTCGCGGAGATCCTCGACGGGCGGACCACCGCGCCCGCTCCGGCGCCGGCGCGCAAGCGCGCGGCGAAGACGACCAAGGCTGCCACGACCAAGGCCTCCGCGGCGAAGACTGCCGGGACGAAGACCGCCGCCGCGAAGACGGCGGCGAAGGCGAAGACCACCAAGAAGAAGGTGGCCGCCGCGAGCTGACGAGTCGAGCCGCCCACCTCAGCGGTGGGCGGCTCGGTCGCGTCGATGATGAAGTCGGGCTGTGGATCGTGACGTAGGCGAAAAGTGCCGGTTCGGCTCAGTAGACCGGGCCGGTGTACTTCTCGCCCGGGCCCTTGCCGGGCTCGTCGGGCACGGCCGACGCCTCACGGAAGGCGCGCTGCAGGGCCTGCAGCCCTTCGCGCAGCGGACCGGCGTGCGGACCGAGATATTCCACCGATGATGTGATCAGGCCGGCGAGTGCGGTGATCACGCGGCGGGCTTCGTCGAGGTCGCGTCGTGCGCTGCTGTCGGGATCCTCGTCGGCGAGACCGAGCTTCTCGGCAGCCGAACTCATGAGCATCACGGCTGCGCGGCTGATCACCTCGACGGCCGGGATGTCGGCGAGCTCGCGCACATCCTCTGCCGCAGCGTCCTGATCGGGGGTCTCGGGAGCATCCGTCATAGCGTCGAGCATAGGGTTGCGCCGCTCCTCGCCGACCGCGCGGGTGGGGCGCCGACGCGCCGATTCGTCGTCGACGTGGCTTTTTGTTAGACTTGATCCCACGACCGCCCGCGGTGATCCTCCGTGGGCAGCAAAGTGGAGTCCGACTCCCACCTCTGGCGGCACATCGATGCAGCTCAGGGGTCCGGTCCTCCGGGTGCGGAAGCCCCGGACGTCCGCCCTTCATCGGGCGGTGCGGATCATCCGGCGCGAGCCGGGTGGCCGTCGACCGGTCGGTATCGGACCCCGCGTGGAGCCTCGGCACCACAGCGGGGTCTTCTTGTCGAGGAGTAGGGCCACGTGCTGCGGTGCGGTCAGACCGACCACACCGCTCTACCTAGGAGGCCCCATCAGCGCTGAGACCCGCATCAACGAACGCATCCGAGTTCCCGAAGTCCGACTCGTCGGACCCGGCGGTGAACAGGTCGGAATCGTGCGTGTTGAAGATGCCCTCCGCCTGGCAATCGAAGCCGACCTCGACCTCGTCGAGGTGGCACCCGACGCCCGGCCGCCGGTCTGCAAGATCATGGACTACGGCAAGTTCAAGTACGAAGCCGCGCAGAAGGCGCGCGAATCGCGCAAGAACCAGCAGCAGACCGTGATCAAGGAGCAGAAGCTCCGTCCGAAGATCGACGACCACGACTACGAGACCAAGAAGCGCAACGTCGTGCGCTTCCTCGAAGCCGGTTCGAAGGTCAAGGTCACGATCATGTTCCGCGGCCGCGAGCAGTCGCGCCCCGAACTCGGATTCCGGTTGCTGCAGCGCCTCGGCGCCGATGTGGCCGAGCTCGGTTTCATCGAGACCAGTCCGAAGCAGGACGGCCGGAACATGACGATGGTGCTGGCCCCGCACAAGGGTGCGAAGACCCGCGCGAAGGCTCAGGAAGCCGCGCAGGCCGCACCGGCGAAGTCCGCTCCGCGCCCGGCAGCCTCCGCAGCCCCGTCCACGGAGTCCGCGCCGGCTCCCGAGACGGGCGACGCCCAGAGCAACTAGCCCGCTCAGGCAGCACATCCGGTGCTGTCCGTGAGCACCGATGTACGCACACGACAAGAACTGAGGACTCCATGCCCAAGTCGAAGACCCACAGCGGCACCGCGAAGCGATTCAAGGTGTCCGGTAGCGGAAAGGTCCTGCGCCAGAAGGCGGGTCGCCGCCACCTGCTCGAGCACAAGTCCTCGCGGGTGACGCGTCGCCTCGACGGCAAGGCCGTCGTCGCCGATGCCGACGCTCCGCGCGTCAAGCGCATGCTCGGGCTCTGAGCCTCTCCGACCGATCCATCCGGGGACACCTCGTTCGTCCCCCGAACTCTGACAGGACACATAACCAGTGGCACGCGTGAAGAGGGCCGTCAACGCCCAGAAGAAGCGTCGTTCGATTCTCGAGGCCTCGAAGGGCTACCGCGGACAGCGCTCGCGCCTGTACCGCAAGGCCAAGGAGCAGCAGCTTCACTCGCTGACCTACGCCTACCGCGACCGTCGCGCCCGCAAGGGTGATTTCCGCAAGCTGTGGATCAGCCGCATCAACGCTGCTGCCCGCGCCAACGACATCACCTACAACCGCTTCATCCAGGGCCTGAAGGCCGCCGGTGTCGAGGTGGACCGCAAGATCCTCGCCGAGCTCGCCGTCTCCGACGCCGAGGCCTTCGCCGGCCTCGTGGCCGTCGCCAAGGCTGCCCTGCCGGCCGACGTCAACGCTCCGGCTGCCTGAGTGCTGCCCTGAGCTACGACAACATCCAGGAACGACCCGTGGACACGCTCACCGAGCGCACACCACGGGTCGTTTCTGCTGTGAAACTGCTCCGGACCGCCGAGCGTCGCAAGACCGGGCGGTTCCTCGCCGAGGGTGAGAACTCCGTCACCGAGGCGCTCGCCGCCGCCCGCGTGCACGAACTGTTCGTCACCGAGGCGGCCGCCGCCCGGTACGCGACGGTCGTCGACGAGGCACACCGCAAGGGTGTGCGCGTGGGGATCGTCACCGAGCGGGCCGCTGCCCGGCTGTCCGACACCGTCACCCCGCCCGGCCTCGTCGCCGTGTGCGACACCCTCGACGTGCCGCTCGCCGAAGCGGTGACGCCGCGGTCGCGGCTCCTCGCCGTGCCCGTCGCGGTCGCCGAACCCGGCAACGCCGGCACCCTCATCCGCGTCTCCGACGCCGTGGGCGCCGACGCCGTGGTCCTCGCCGGCGACAGCGTCGACCCGCACAACGGCAAGTGCGTGCGCTCCTCGGCCGGCAGCATCTTCCATCTGCCGGTCGCGCGCGAACGCGACACCGACCGGGTGCTGGCCACGCTCGCCGAGGCCGGCGTGCAGATCCTCGCGACGGCCGCCGACGGGGAGATCGACCTCGACGACGCCGACGAGTTGCTCGCCGCACCCACCGCGTGGCTGTTCGGCAACGAGGCCCACGGACTCGACCCGCAGGTCGCCGCCCGCGCCGACCACCGCGTCCGCATCCCCATCCGCGGACGCGCCGAATCGCTCAACCTCGCCACCGCCGCCTCGATCTGCCTGTATGCGAGCGCGCGGGTGCAACATCGGGCCGCTCGGCCCATCACATAGGATTTCCCCGTGCTTCCGCGGCCTCCGGCCCGGACCGCACCTACCGAGATCACCCGTTCGTCCGAAGAAGGAGATGCACCGGTCGTGGCCAAGAAAGAGGGCGGCACCCCGCCGGCAGTCGATCCGAGCGCCCTGACCGAGGACGCGCTCACCGCCGCCGAGAAGTCCGCGATCGACGCGTTCGCCGCTGCGACCGACCTCGACGAACTCGCCCAGGCGAAGATCGACCACCTCGGCGACAAGGCGCCCATCTCCCTCGCCAAGCGCGCCCTCGGCTCGCTGCCCGGCAACGAGCGCGCCGACGCCGGCAAGCGGGTCAACGCCCACCGCACCGCCGTGCAGGCCGCCTTCGACGACCGCAAGGCCGCGCTGCAGGCCGAGCGCGACGCCGCGGTCCTCGTCGCCGAGGCCGTCGACGTCACCCTGCCCGCGACCCGCCGCGCGCTCGGCGCCCGCCACCCGATCTCGATCATCTCCGACGAGATCGCCGACGTCTTCGTCGCGATGGGCTGGGAGGTCGCCGAAGGCCCCGAGGTCGAGACCGAGCACTTCAACTTCGACGCCCTGAACTTCCTGCCCGACCATCCGGCGCGCACGATGCAGGACACCTTCCACATCGCCCCGGAGGGCTCGCGGCAGGTGCTGCGCACCCACACCTCGCCCGTGCAGGTCCGCACCATGCTGCACCGCGACATCCCGATCTACGTCGTGTGCCCCGGCCGCACCTTCCGCACCGACGAACTCGACGCCACCCACACCCCGGTCTTCTCGCAGGTCGAAGGCCTCGCCGTCGACAAGGGCCTGACCATGGCGCACCTGCGCGGCACCCTCGACGCGTTCGCGCGGGCGCTGTTCGGTCCGGAGACCCGCACCCGGATGCGTCCGAACTACTTCCCGTTCACCGAACCGTCCGCCGAGGTGGACGTGTGGTTCCCGAACAAGAAGGGTGGTGCCGGCTGGGTCGAGTGGGGCGGCTGCGGCATGGTCAACCCCAACGTGCTCCGGGCCTCGGGCATCGACCCCGACGTGTACACCGGGTTCGCGTTCGGCATGGGCCTCGAACGCACCCTGCAGTTCCGCAACGGCATCCCCGACATGCGCGACATCGTCGAGGGCGACGTGCGCTTCACCCTGCCGTTCGGCGTGCAGGGCTGAGAGCCCGCTCCCGACACCGACTCCACCGACCGACGACCGAACGAAAGAGCTGAGCACAAGTGCGAGTAGCGCAGTCCTGGCTGACCGAGATCCTGCAGCGCGCCACCCCGGAGTGGAACGTCACCGCCGAGGAACTCGACGCGGGATTCGTCCGGGTCGGACTCGAGGTCGAGGACATCGAGACCCTCGGCCGCATCGACAACCTCGTCGTCGGACGTGTCGTGGAGATCACCGAGCTCACCGAGTTCAAGAAGCCCATCCGCTTCTGCAAGGTCGACGTCGGTGAGGACGAACCGCGCGGCATCGTGTGCGGCGCCCGCAACTTCGCCGAGGGCGACCTCATCGTCGCCGCCCTGCCCGGCGCCGTGCTCCCCGGCGACTTCGCCATCGCGTCGCGCAAGACCTACGGGCACGTCTCCGACGGCATGATCTGCTCGCTGTCCGAGCTGGGCATCGGCAAGGACCACTCCGGCATCCTCGTGCTCGAGCCCGGCACCGCCGAACCCGGCACCGACGCCAACGATCTGCTCGGCCTCGGCGACACCGTCATCGAACTGAACATCACCCCCGACCGCGGATACTGCTTCTCCGTCCGCGGACTCACCCGCGAACTCGCGTGCGGCTTCGACCTCGAATTCGCCGATCCCGCGGCCGTGCCGGCGCTGCCGTCCGACGGCGGCGAGGCCTACCCGATCCGGCTCGAACCCGAGACGAAGGCCACCCGGTTCGCCGCGCGGCGCGTCACCGGCATCGACCCGAAGGCCGTCACCCCGTGGTGGATGCAGCGCCGCCTGCACACCGCCGGTGTCCGCCCGATCTCGCCCGCGGTCGACGTGACCAATTACGTCATGCTCGAGCTCGGCCAGCCGCTGCACGCCTTCGACGCCGCCACCCTGCAGGGTGAACTGGTCGTGCGGCGCGCCCGGGCAGGGGAGAAGCTCACCACCCTCGACGGTGTCGAGCGCGACCTCGATCCCGAGGACGTCGTCATCACCGACGACTCCGGGGTGATCTCCCTCGCCGGCATCATGGGCGGCGCCACCACCGAGGTCGGCGACAGCACCACCGATGTGCTGCTCGAGGCCGCCACCTGGGATCCGCTCGCCGTCTTCCGCGGCAACCGCCGGCACAAGCTCAGCAGCGAGGCCGGCAAGCGCTTCGAACGCACCGTCGATCCGGCCCTGGCCCGCGCCGCGCTCGACCGGGCCGCGAGCCTGCTCGTCGAGATCGCCGGTGGACAGGTGGAATCGACCCTCACCGACATGGTCGTGCCCACCGAGAGCCCGACGATCCGCATGGACATCGACCTGCCCGACCGCATGGCCGGGGTGAGTTACCCGAACGGCACCGCCGCCCGCCGCCTCACACAGATCGGGTGCGCGGTCGAGGTCGGCGTCGGCGAGGACGGCCACGGCCAGCTCGTCGTCACCCCGCCGACCTGGCGTCCCGACCTGCGTCAGCCCGCCGACCTCGTGGAGGAGGTGCTGCGCCTCGAAGGTCTAGAGCAGATCCCGTCGGTGCTGCCCACCGCCCCCGCCGGTCGTGGTCTGACGGCCACGCAGAAGCGTCGCCGCGCCGTCTCCCGTGCCCTCGCCCACGACGGCTACGTCGAGGTGCTCGCCCCGGTGTTCCTGCCGGCCGGTGTGTTCGACACCTGGAAGCTCGACGCCGACGACCCGCGACGGGTGACCACCAAGGTGCTCAACCCCCTCGAGTCCGACCGTCCGGAGCTGGCCACCACGCTGCTGCCGGGTCTGCTCGAGATCCTCGGCCGCAACGTCTCGCGCGGACAGCGCGACCTGTCGCTCTACGCGATCGCGCAGGTCGTGCAGCCCACCTCCGAGACGAAGCCGGTCGACCTGCTGCCGGTCGACCGTCGTCCCACCGACGACGAGATCGCCCTGCTCGAAGGGTCGCTGCCGAAGCAGCCCGTCCATGTCGGTGGTGTGCTCGCCGGATTGCGCGAACCGGCCGGTCCGTGGGGCACGGGCCGCGCCGCCGATGCCTTCGACGCCTTCGCCGCCGCGGAGACCGTCGCACGCGCCGCCGGGGTGCGCCTCGAGCGCCGCGCCGCGCAGTACCTGCCGTGGCATCCCGGCCGCTGCGCCGAACTGCTCGTCGACGGGGTCGTCGTCGGCCACGCCGGCGAACTGCATCCCGCGGTGATCGAACGGGCCGGCCTGCCCGCCCGCACGTGCGCCTTCGAACTCGACCTCGACGCGTTGCCGATCGTGGAATCGCTTCCGGCGCCGGTGGTCTCGCCGTTCCCGGCGGTCCTGCAGGACGTCGCCGTCGTGGTCGACGCGGACGTGCCGGCCACCGACGTCGAGAGCGCCCTGCGCTCGGGTGGCGGCGACCTGCTCGAGGACATCCGTCTGTTCGACGTCTACCAGGGCGCCCAGCTGGGGGAGAACCGCAAGTCCCTCGCATTCGCGCTGCGTTTCCGCGCTCCCGATCGCACCCTCACCGAGGACGAGGCCAGCGCCGCCCGCGAGGCGGCGGTCGCCGCCGCGGCCACCGCGGTCGGTGCCGAGCTACGCGCCTGAGACGACGCCCGCGTCCCCGCCCGGCAGCCACACGTCGGGCGGGACCGTGGTGACCTTGCGGCCCGCACGGTCGAGGATGTGCCCGGCGAGCTTGTGAATGCGCAACACCAGCACCCGGTCCCGCACGGTCAGGTCCGGGCATCGTGCGAGCAGCCGGGCCTCGAAGTCCGGGACCTCGGCGGGGGAGTGCAACCACGCCTGCACCACGAGGTTCGCGGCGCCGACGACGGCGAAACAGTTGCGCACCTCCGGCTCCCGGCTCACCACCCGCCCGGTGGTGGTCAACCGCTCCACGGGCACCGTGCACCACAACGTGACGAGCACCGCGAAACCCGCTGCGGGATGCGCGAACTCGCACCGTAGGCCGACGACGTCTGCGGCCAGCAATGCCTCTACCCGGCGTTTGACCGTTGCCGCGCCGGCCCCGGCGATCTCCGCGAGGGTGCGCATCGGGGTGCGGCCGTCCACTGCCAGCGCCGACAGGATCGCGCGATCGGTGGCGGAGATCGCCGTGCGTCCGCGCCGCTCACCTACCCGCCGCGAGCCCGAGGTCAGTTCCCCTCGCTCGCCCGGCCCGAGCGCGTTCAGTCGCCACGCCCCGCCCTCGGTGAACCACTCCGAGACCACGTGGGTGCGGATCGACGCGACGCCGGGCAGTTGTGCCAGGTCGTCGACGACCAACCGGGTCATCTGCTCGTAGGTCGCGGTCGCGGCAGTGACGAGCAGGTCGGCGCCGGCCGACGGCACCTCGACGGTCACCGCGTGCGGACGCCCGGTCATCACCTCGGTCACCGATCTCCTTGCGCCGGGTGCCATGGTGATCTCCAGTAGCGCGGTGGTCACCTGCGCGAGGATGCGCGGCCCCGGGGTGATCGTGGTCCACGCCAGACGTTCGCGTTCGAGGCGGCGCCAGTGCCGGGCCACCGTGGCGGCATCGAGACCGAGCGGACCGGCCAGCGCATCCCACGTGGAGCGCGGAGACCACTGGAGCGCATTGATAATTCTCAGGTCGATTTCATCGATCGATCGCGAAGTTCCGTACTCGGAATCGTCCATTTCGTCATTATCCTGCAAAATCCGTGCCGAATTCGTGCGGCCTGCGAGCCTACGACACATGGAGACGGAGCAGAAGTATGCGCTGATCGGGGCGGGCCCCTCGGGACTCGCCGGAGCCCGCGCGCTCTCCCGGCAGGGCATCGACTTCGTCGGCTTCGAGTCCCACAGCACCGTCGGGGGGTTGTGGGACATCACCAACCCGGCGAGCACGGTCTACGAGTCGGCGCACCTGATCTCCTCGAAGACGACCACCGAGTTCGCCGAGTTCCCCATGCCGCCGCAGACACCGGACTATCCGGGGCACGCGGCACTCGCCCGGTACTTCGGCGACTACGCCGATGTCTTCGGCCTGCGTGAGCACTACCGCTTCGGAACGACCGTGACCCGCGTCGAACCGGACGGCGACCGGTGGCGGGTGACCGCCGCCGACCGGGACGGCGCCGCGACCACCGAGCTCTACCGCGGTGTCGTGGTCGCCAACGGCACCCTCGCGACACCGAACCACCCGCAGATCGCCGGCGAGTTCGACGGCGAGATCCTGCACACCAGCGCCTACAAGGACCCGACGAGCTTCCGCGGCAAGCGGGTCCTGATCGTCGGCGCCGGCAACAGCGGCTGCGACATCGCCGTCGACGCCGTCCATCACGCCCGGTCGGTGGACCTGAGCGTGCGCCGCGGCTATCACTTCGTGCCCAAGTACCTGTTCGGGCGTCCCGCCGACACCCTCACCCGCGGGCGGCCGCTGCCGGCGCCGATCAAACAGCGCCTCGACGCGCTGTTGCTGCGCCAGTTCACCGGCGACCCCACCCGCTTCGGGCTGCCCGCACCCGACCACCGTCTCTACGAATCGCACCCGGTCGTCAACTCGCTGATCCTGCATCACCTCGGTCACGGGGACGTGCAGGTGCGGCCCGACATCGAGCGGTACGACGGCGCCGAGGTCCGGTTCCGGGACGGCTCCGCCGCCGGCTACGACATGATCGTGTACGCCACCGGTTACGTCCTCGACTATCCGTTCCTGGACCGCGACCTGCTCGACTGGCGCGGCCACGCACCCGACCTGCTGCTGAACATGATCAGCCGTCGGTTCGCGAACCTGTTCGTGCTCGGCATGGTCGAGTCGTCCGGGCTCGGCTGGCAGGGCCGCTACGAACAGGCCGAACTCGTCGCCGCCGCGATCGGTCTCACCGACACCGACCCGGCGGCCGCGGCGCGATGGCGGGCGGCCCTCGCGGCCTCGCCCCCGGACCTCACCGGCGGTTACCGCTATCTGAAGCTCGGCCGGATGGCCTACTACGTCAACAAGGACGCCTATCGCACGGCGCTACGCGATCAGACCCGCGCGGTCCGCGAGGCCGCCGGCTCGTCCACCGGGGCGGGCGTGCGGTGAACGTCGACGACGTCAGGCTCTCCTTCGACTCCGGTTCGCTGCTCGTCCTCAACGTCGTGCTCGCGGCGATCATGCTCGGCATCGCCCTCGACACCTCCGTCGACGACTTCCGCCGTGCCCTGCGCGCACCGAAGGCCATGGCGGTGGGCATCGCCGCGCAGTTCCTCGCACTGCCCGCCGTGACCTGGCTGCTGACGTTGCTGCTCGACCCCGCGCCGTCGATCGCGCTCGGCATGATCCTCGTCGCGTGCTGCCCGCCCGGGAACATCTCCAACGTCCTCACCCACCGGGCCGGCGGCGACGTCGCCCTGTCGGTGTCGATGACGGCCGTGTCGAACGTGTTCGCCATCGTGCTCATGCCGATCAACTTCGCGTTCTGGGGCAGTCGCAGCGACGACACCCGGGCGCTGCTGCGCTCGGTCGAACTCGACGGCCTCGACATGGTCGTGCAGATCGCCCTGATCATCGGGCTGCCGTTCGTCCTCGGGATCTGGGCTGCGCAGAAGGCGCCCGGCCTCGCGTCCCGCGCCCAGCCGTGGGTGAAGAACGGATCCCTGCTCGCACTGCTCGCCTTCATCGTCGCCGGGCTCGCCGGCAATTTCGCCGACTTCCTCGACTACATCGGACTCGTCCTGCTCGCGGTGTTCCTGCACGACGCGATCGCCCTCGGCCTCGGCTATCTGTGCGGATGGGCGAGCGGACTGCCCGAGTACAGCCGCCGAGCGGTCTCGTTCGAGGTCGGCATCCGCAACGCAGGTCTCGGCCTCGGCCTCGTCATGACCTTCTTCGACGGACTCGGGGGCATGGCGATCGTCGCCGGCTGGTGGGGGATCTGGGACATCGTCGCCGGACTGCTCCTGGCCACCGTCTGGTCCCGTCGCACCGCAACTCGAAAGGTGATCGCATGACCTCCCTCACCGCCCTCGTCACCGGTGGCAACGGCTTCCTCGGCAGCGCCGTCGTCGCGGCCCTGCGCTCGCGCGGTGTCCGGGTGATCAGCGCCGACCTCCATGTACCTGCCGACCTTCACGAACCCGCGGACGCCGACGACGCCGTCACCCACGTGATCGCCGACGTCCGCGACCGCCGCCGGATCGCCGAGGTCGTCGGCACCCACCGCCCCGACGTGATCGTGCACCTGGCGTCCATCGTCAACCCCGGACGTGACAGCACCCCGGAGCAGGAATACGCCGTCGACGTCGACGGCGCACGCAACGTCGTCGACGCCGCACTGACCTACGGGGTGCGACGGCTGGTGGTGGCGTCCTCGGGCGCCGCCTACGGCTATCACGCCGACAACCCGGTCCCGCTCACCGAGGACGATCCGATCCGCGGCAACGACGAGTTCACCTACAGCCGGCACAAGCGTCTTGTCGAGGAGATGCTCGCCGCCACCCGGGTCGAGGATCCGCAGCTCGAACAGGTGATCCTGCGGATCGGCACGATCCTGGGGGAGACCGTCCGCAACCAGATCACCGCACTGCTCGACCGCGAGCGGCTGCTCGTCGTCGCCGGCAGCGACAGCCCGTTCGTGTTCGTCTGGCACACGGACGTCGCGGCGGCCTTCGCCGAGGCCGTCCTCGGTCCGGTCACGGGCATCTTCAACGTCGCGGGCGACGGGGTCGTCACCGTGCCCGAGATCGCCGCGATGACGAACCGCAGGACCCTCACGGTGCCCGCCGCGGTGCTGAAGCTCGCCCTGCGGATCGGGCGCGCGTTGCGTCTGACCGAGCACGGCCCGGAGCGGGTCGGCTTCCTGCAGTACCGTCCGGTGCTCGACAACCGGCGGTTGCGTGAGGAACTCGGTGTGCGCCTGCGGTACACCAGCCGGGAGGCCTTCGAGGCGTATCTGCGGGCTCGCGCCGAACAGGACTCAGCGGGAGCCGAGCGACGTAGCCTGGATGCATGAGCAAGGACGAAGCCGGCCGGGTGCCGTCTCCCGAGGAACCCGACAAGCCGGAGCAGCCCGTCCCCGACGTCACCCCGGCCGGGCCGGAGACGCCGACGGTGCCGGATGTGCCGCCGGGCCCGGACATTCCGGACGTGCCGCCGATCGACCCGGAGCCGAGCCCCGATCCCGACGTGACCCCGCGCGAGGAGGACGTCCACGAGGCTCAGGTGCACGAAGCCGAGATCGTCGAACCGGGTGTCGTCGACTCCGGAATCGTCGACAGCCCGGTCCGCGCACCGACGATCGAGGAGATCACCGGTTACACCGCGGACGGGGTGCCGACCTTCGAATCGGTGCGTGAGAAGATCGAACAGCGTTCGGCGACCGCGCTCGGCGCGGAGGAACTCGCTCACGCGACCGGGGCGGCTCGCACGCTCGAGGAGCAGTACGAGGAGCGCAAGGCGGCCGCTGCCGACCGGCTCGAGCAGATCCGACGGTCGTTGCGGTCGGAGTGAATCCTCCCGAAAGGGACACCCCCTATGAAATGATTTGCATGAGGGTGCATAATCATTCGTATGGGTACTTCACCGGACTTCACCGCCACCCCCGAGTCGCCGCTACGGGTCGCCGTGGCAGGCGCCAGCGGTTACGCGGGCGGCGAGATCCTGCGTCTGCTCCTCGGCCATCCCGCCTACCAGGACGGCTCACTCGTCATCGGCGCGCTCACCGCCGGCGGTAACGCCGGCGCCACCTTGCGTGAGTTCCATCCCCATCTGCTGCCGCTCGCCGACCGCGTGCTCGGCGCCACCGACATCGACACCCTGCTCGGGCACGACGTCGTCTTCCTCGGCCTGCCGCACGGCCACTCCGCCGTGATCGCCGAGCAGCTGCCCGAGACGACCGTCGTCATCGATTGCGGCGCCGACTTCCGGCTCGAGAACGCCGCCGACTGGCAGCGCTGGTACGGCAGCGACCACGCCGGCACCTGGCCCTACGGCATGCCCGAGCTGCCCGGCAAGCGCGACGCCCTCGTCGGCGCCACCCGCATCGCGGTCCCCGGTTGCTACCCGACCTCCGCCTCGCTCGCCCTCGCCCCGGCCGTCGCCGCCGGCATCGTCGAACCCGTCGTGAACGTCGTGGCCGTCTCCGGCACCTCCGGCGCCGGGAAGTCCCCGAAGGTCGACCTGCTCGGCTCCGAGGTCATGGGCTCGGTCCGCGCCTACGGCGTCGGCGGCGCCCACCGGCACACCCCGGAGATCAAGCAGAACCTCTCCGCTCTCGCCGGTACCGACGTGAAGGTCTCGTTCACCCCGGTCCTCGCGCCCATGCCGCGCGGCATCCTCGCGACCTGCACCGCGCCGACCACGGTGACCGCCGCCGAGGCCCGTGCCGTCTACGAGAAGGCCTACGCCGACGAACCGTTCGTGCAGCTGCTGCCGGAAGGCGCGCTGCCCGCCACCGGCGCGGTGGTCGGCTCGAACGCCGTCCAGATCGCCGTCACCGTCGATGCCGACGCCGGACTGCTCGTCGTCGTCGCCGCGCTCGACAATCTCACCAAGGGCACCGCCGGTGCCGCCGTGCAATCGATGAACCTGGCACTCGGCCTGCCCGAGACCGCCGGCCTGTCCACCGTGGGAGTGGCTCCGTGACCGAGAACAAGTACGCAGACGACGTCTACACCGGCGCTACCGAGATCGCCGGAGGACGCCTGATCCGCACCCAGGGTGTCACCAGCCCCGCCGGTTTCCGGGCCGCCGGCATCCCCGCCGGTATCAAGGTCTCCGGCAGGCAGGACCTCGCGCTCGTACTCAACGAGGGCCCCGAACTCACCGCCGCCGGCGTGTTCACCACCAACAAGGTCAAGGCCGCTCCCGTCCTGTGGTCCCAGCAGGTGCTGAAGTCCGGCAGCCTGCGCGCGGTGATCCTCAACTCCGGCGGCGCCAACGCGTGCACCGGCGCCGGGGGTTTCCAGGACACCCACGCCACCGCCGAGGCCGTCGCCGACGCGCTGAGCAACTGGGGCACCGAGACCGGTGCCGGTGAGGTCGCCGTGTGCTCGACCGGTCTGATCGGCGATCGCCTGCCGATGGACAAGGTGCTCTCCGGCGTGCAGGAGATCGTCCACGAACTCGCCGGGGGCATCTCCGGCGGCACCGACGCCGCTTACGCGATCATGACCACCGACACCGTGCCCAAGCAGGCCGCCCTGCACCACGCCGACAAGTGGAACGTCGGCGGCATGGCCAAGGGCGCCGGCATGCTCGCCCCCGCCCTGGCGACGATGCTGTGCGTGGTCACCACCGACGCCGTCGCGACCGCCGACCAACTCGACACCGCGCTGCGCCACGCGTCCCGGCTCACCTTCGACCGCCTCGACGTCGACGGCGCCACCTCCACCAACGACACCGTGCTGCTGCTGGCCTCCGGCGCGAGCGGCATCACCCCGAGCCAGGACGAGCTGAACGCCGCCGTCCTCGCCGTGTGCGACGACCTCGCCGAGCAGATGATGGCCGACGCCGAGGGCGTCACCAAGCGGGTCACCGTCACCGTCCGCGGCGCCGCCAGCGAAGCCGACGCCCTGATCGGTGCCCGCACCGTCGCCCGCGACAGCCTCGTCAAGACCGCCCTGTTCGGCTCCGACCCCAACTGGGGCCGCGTGCTCGCCGCCATCGGTATCGCCCCGATCGAACTCGACCCCGACAAGATCTCCGTGTCGTTCAACGGGAACCCGGTGTGCATCGACGGTGTCGGTGCCCCCGGCGCCCGCGAGGTCGACCTGTCCGCCGCCGACATCGCCCTCGACATCGACCTCGGTCTCGGCGACGCGCAGGTGTCCATCCGCACCACCGACCTCTCGCACGCCTACGTCGAAGAGAACTCGGCGTACTCGTCGTGACCGGAACGAACACAGGAGACGACGTGACCGACGCACTGATCGCCGACCTCACCTCGCACCAGAAGGCGTTCGTCCTCGCCGAGGCCCTGCCGTGGCTGCAGAAGTTCCGCGACAAGATCGTCGTCGTCAAGTACGGCGGCAACGCCATGATCGACGACACTCTCAAGACCGCCTTCGCCGCCGACATGGCGTTCCTGCGCACCGTCGGCCTCCACCCCGTCGTCGTGCACGGCGGCGGCCCGCAGATCAACGCCATGCTGAAGCGACTCGGCCTCGAAGGTGAATTCCGCGGCGGCTTCCGCGTCACCACCCCCGAGGTCATGGACGTCGTGCGGATGGTGCTCTTCGGGCAGGTCGGACGCGAACTCGTCGGCCTGATCAACAGCCACGGCCCCTACGCCGTCGGCACCTCCGGTGAGGACGCCGGACTGTTCACCGCGACCCGCCGCACGGTCGTCGTCGACGGCGAGGCCACCGACATCGGGCTCGTCGGCGACGTCACCAGCGTCGACCCCGGTGCGGTGCTCGACCTCATCGCCGCCGGGCGCATCCCCGTCGTCTCGACGATCGCGCCCGACGCCGACGGCGTGGTGCACAACATCAACGCCGACACCGCCGCGGCCGCCCTCGCCGAAGCGCTCGGCGCGGAGAAGCTGGTCGTGCTCACCGACGTCGAAGGCCTCTACACGAACTGGCCCGACCGCAGCTCGCTCACCTCGCGGATCGACGCCGACGCGCTCACCGCGCTGCTGCCGTCGCTCGACTCCGGCATGGTCCCGAAGATGGAGGCGTGCCTGCGCGCCGTGCAGGGCGGAGTGCCCACCGCGCACGTCATCGACGGGCGCCAACCTCACTCCGTACTCCTCGAACTGTTCACCGAAGAAGGCATCGGCACCATGGTGGTGCCGTCCTCCGGGAAGGAAGGCCCCGCATGACCGGCACGTCCGACCTCCAGCAGCGCTGGGCGGGTTCGCTGATGAACAACTACGGCGTGCCCAAGGTCGCGCTGGTCGCGGGCGACGGTGCCGTCCTCACCGACGCCGACGGCAAGCAGTACCTCGACCTGCTCGGCGGCATCGCCGTCAACAGCCTCGGCCACCGCCACCCGGCGATCATCGAGGCCGTCACCGCGCAGCTGAACCAGCTCGGCCACGTGTCGAACCTGTACGCCTCGCCGCCGGTGCTCGAACTCGCCGAGAAGCTCCTCGATCGCTTCGGTCACGAGGGTCGCGCCTTCTTCTGCAACTCCGGTACCGAGGCCAACGAGGCGGCGTTCAAGATCGCCCGGCTCACCGGACGGCCGAAGATCGTCGCGTGCGAGAAGGCCTTCCACGGCCGCACCATGGGCGCGCTCGCCCTGACCGGCCAGCCCGACAAGCGCGCCCCCTTCGAACCGATGCCCGCCGGCGTCGAGTTCGTGCCCTACGGCGACCTCGACGCCCTCGAGGCCGCGGTGGACGAGAACACCGCCGCCGTCTTCCTCGAACCGATCATGGGCGAGTCCGGCGTCGTCGTCCCGCCCGAGGGTTATCTCGCCGGCGCGCGTCGCATCACCACCGAACGCGGCGCCCTGCTCGTGCTCGACGAGGTCCAGACCGGCATCGCCCGCACCGGCAGCTTCTTCGCTCACCAGGCAGCGGGCATCACCCCCGACGTGATGACCCTCGCCAAGGGTCTCGGCGGCGGACTGCCCATCGGCGCCGTCCTCGCCACCGGCCCGGCCGCCGAGCTGTTCCAGCCCGGCAAGCACGGCACCACCTTCGGCGGCAACCCGGTGTGCGCCGCGGCCGCCCTCGCGGTGCTGCGCACGATCGACGAGCAGAACCTGCTCGACCACGTGAACACCGTTGGCAAGACCCTCGCCGCCGGCATCGAGGAACTCGGGCACCCGCTCGTCTCGCACGTGCGCGGCTCCGGGCTGCTCCTCGGTGTCGTCCTCACCGCCGCGAAGGCACCGGCCGTCGAGACCGCCGCCCGAGAGGCCGGTTTCCTCGTCAATGCCGCCGCACCCGACGTGATCCGCCTCGCCCCCCCGCTGATCCTCACCGAACAGCAGGCCGAAAGCTTCGTGACGGCGTTGCCCGCCGTCCTCGACACCGCCGACCGGGAAGGGAACTGACGACCCGTGCTCCGCCACTTCCTGCGCGACGACGACCTCACCCCGGCCGAACAGACCGAGGTGCTCGAACTCGCCGCCGAACTGAAGAAGGCACCGCTGTCCCGCCGCCCCCTCGAAGGGCCCCTCAGCGTCGCCGTGCTCTTCGACAAGACCTCCACCCGCACCCGCTTCTCCTTCGACGCCGGCATCGCCCAGCTCGGCGGACACGCCATCGTCGTCGACACCGGCTCCACCCAGATCGGCAAGGGTGAGACCCTTGAGGACACCGCCCGGATGTTCTCCCGGTTCACCGAAGCGGTCGTGTGGCGCACCTACGGACAGGACCGCATCGAGACGCTCGCCGAGCACTCGACCGTGCCCGTCGTCAACGCACTCACCGACACCTTCCACCCCTGCCAGGTCCTCGCCGACCTGCAAACCATCCGCGAGAACAAGGGCGCCACCGCGGGCCTGCGGATGACCTACTTCGGCGACGGCGCCAACAACATGGCGCACTCGCTGATGCTCGGCGGCGTCACCGCCGGCATGCACGTGACCATCGCATCCCCGGCCGGGTTCACCCCCGACCCGCAGGTCGTCGCCGCGAGCCGCGCACGGGCCGAACAGACCGGCGGCAGCGTCACCGTCACCGACGACCCGCGCATCGGAGCCACCGGCGCCGATGTGCTCGTCACCGACACCTGGGTGTCGATGGGGCAGGAGGACGACGGCAAGGACCGCGAGGCACCCTTCCGGCCGTTCCAGCTGAACGACGACCTCGTCTCCCTCGCCGACACCGACGCGATCGTGCTGCACTGCCTGCCGGCCTACCGCGGCAAGGAGATCACCGCCGAGGTCATCGACGGACCGCGGTCGGTGGTGTGGGACGAGGCCGAGAACCGCCTCCACGCACAGAAGGCCCTGCTCGTGTGGCTGCTCGAGCAGAGCCGGAGCTGACCGTGAGCACCGCGGCGAACCATGCGGACAGCGCAGCGACCGCGCCGACCCGCGCGGCGCGGCAGGCCCGCATCGTCGCACTGCTCGCCGCGCACCCGGTGCGCAGCCACACCGAACTCGCCGCCCTCCTCGCCGAGGACGGCATCGAGGTGTCCACCGCCACCCTGTCCCGCGACCTCGAGGAACTCGGCGCCGTCAAGCTCCGCGCGGCCGACGGCGGCGCCGGGGTGTACGTCGTCCCGGAGGACGGCAGCCCTGTGCGCGGCGTGACCGGAGGCACCGACCGCCTGTCCCGGTTGCTCGGCGAACTGCTGGTGTCCACCGACTCCAGCGGCAACATCGCCGTGCTGCGCACCCCACCCGGGGCGGCGCACTATCTGGCCAGTGCACTCGATCGGGCATCATTACCCGAGGTGGTCGGAACGATCGCCGGCGACGACACCATCGCGGTCATCGCCCGCGAACCGACGACGGGAGCCGAACTGGCCGCGAAAATCGAATCACTCGCCTGACCTACCACTCATAGACGCACGTCGAAATACGAAGGAGCACAAAGACAATGGCCGAACGCGTCGTACTCGCCTATTCGGGCGGGCTGGACACCTCCGTCGCCATCAGCTGGATCGGCAAGGAGACCGGCAAGGAGGTCGTCGCCGTGGCCATCGACCTCGGCCAG
Source organism: Rhodococcus sp. BUPNP1 (assembly GCF_002215235.1). Classification (NCBI taxonomy): domain Bacteria; kingdom Bacillati; phylum Actinomycetota; class Actinomycetes; order Mycobacteriales; family Nocardiaceae; genus Rhodococcus; species Rhodococcus sp. BUPNP1. Next base: position 8,223 of record NZ_NERM01000027.1, on the reverse strand, counting down.
GGTGGCGAGGACATGGAGGTCGTGCGTCAGCGCGCCCTCGACTGCGGTGCCGTCGAATCGATCGTCGTCGACGCCAAGGACGAGTTCGCCAACGAGTACTGCCTGCCCACCGTCCAGGCCAACGCGCTCTACATGGATCGCTACCCGCTCGTCTCGGCCATCAGCCGCCCGCTGATCGTCAAGCACATCGTGCAGGCCGCCCGCGAGCACGGCGGCACCGTGGTCTCCCACGGCTGCACCGGCAAGGGCAACGACCAGGTCCGCTTCGAGGTCGGCTTCGGCGCCCTCGCCCCCGACCTCCAGGTCATCGCACCGGTCCGCGACTACGCCTGGACCCGCGAGAAGGCCATCGCCTTCGCCGAGGAGCACGGCCTGCCCATCAACGTCACCAAGCGTTCGCCGTTCTCCATCGACCAGAACGTCTGGGGCCGCGCCGTCGAGACCGGCTTCCTCGAGGACCTGTGGAACGCCCCCACCAAGGACGTCTACGACTACACCGAGGACCCCACCGCCCACTGGCAGGCACCCGACGAGCTGATCATCGCCTTCGAGGCCGGTCGCCCCGTCGCGATCGACGGCAAGCACGTCACCGTCCTCGAGGCCATCCAGGAACTCAACCGTCGCGCCGGCGCACAGGGTGTGGGCCGCCTCGACATGGTCGAGGACCGCCTCGTCGGCATCAAGAGCCGCGAGATCTACGAGGCCCCCGGCGCCATCGCCCTCATCACCGCCCACCAGGAACTCGAGCACGTCACCCTCGAGCGCGAACTCGGCCGCTACAAGCGCCGCGTCGAGGAGCGCTGGAGCGAGCTGGTGTACGACGGCCTGTGGTACTCGCCGCTGAAGACCGCTCTCGACGCCTTCATCGAGAACACCCAGGAACGCGTCACCGGCGAGATCCGCATGGTGCTCCACGGCGGACACATCACCGTCAACGGCCGTCGCAGCCCCGAGTCGCTGTACGACTTCAACCTCGCCACCTACGACGAGGGCGACAGCTTCGACCAGTCCAACGCCAAGGGCTTCGTGCAGATCCACGGCCTGTCGTCGAAGGTCGCCGCGAAGCGCGATCTGGGCCTGTAGTCATGACGGCTCACGGCACCAACGAAGGTGCCCTGTGGGGCGGCCGGTTCGCATCCGGACCGGCCGCCGCCATGGCGGCGCTGAGCAAGTCCACGCACTTCGACTGGGCGCTGGCCCCGTACGACGTGCGCGCCTCGCAGGCCCACGCCAAGGTCCTGCACCGCGCCGGACTCCTCACCGACGACGACCTCGCCACGATGCTCGACGGCCTCGACCGACTCGCCGCCGATGTGGCCTCCGGTGCGTTCGGCCCCGCCGAGTCCGACGAGGACGTGCACGGCGCGCTCGAACGGGGACTCATCGAGCGGGTCGGCCCCGAGGTCGGCGGCCGGCTCCGCGCGGGCCGCTCCCGCAACGACCAGGTCGCGACGCTGTTCCGCATGTGGCTGCGCGACAGCGCGCGGCGCATCGCCGACGGTGTCCTCGACGTGGTCGAGGCGATCGCCGGCCAGGCCGCGGCGCACCCCGATGCCGTGATGCCCGGCAAGACGCATCTGCAGGCCGCGCAGCCCGTGCTGCTCGCGCACCACCTGCTCGCGCACGCGCATCCGTTGCTGCGCGACGTCGACCGGTTGCGTGACTTCGACAAGCGCGCTGCGGTCTCGCCGTACGGGTCGGGAGCACTCGCCGGCTCGTCGCTCGGTCTCGACCCCGACGCGATCGCAGCCGACCTGGGCTTCGACTCGGCGGCGGACAACTCGATCGACGCGACCAGCTCCCGCGACTTCGCGGCGGAAGCGGCGTTCGTGTTCGCGCAGATCGCCGTCGACCTCTCCCGCATGGCGGAGGAGGTCATCCTGTGGAGCACCCCCGAGTTCGGGTACGTCACCCTCGCGGACGAATGGTCGACCGGGTCGTCGATCATGCCGCAGAAGAAGAATCCGGACGTCTCCGAGCTCACCCGCGGCAAGGCCGGTCGCCTCATCGGCAACCTCACCGGTCTGCTGGCCACGCTCAAGGCGCAGCCGCTGGCCTACAACCGCGACCTGCAGGAGGACAAGGAGCCGGTCTTCGACTCCGTCGCACAGCTCGAGCTGCTGCTCCCGGCGATCGCAGGTCTCGTCTCGACGCTGACCTTCCACACCGAGCGGATGGCCGAGCTCGCACCCGCCGGATTCACCCTCGCGACCGACATCGCCGAGTGGATGGTCCGCCAGGGTGTTCCCTTCCGCGTCGCCCACGAGGCGGCCGGGGCATGCGTGCGGGTCGCCGAAGGCCGCGGGGTCGGCCTCGAGGACCTCACGGACGAGGAGCTCGCCGGCGTCGATCCGGCCCTGACCCCGCAGGTGCGGGAAGTGCTCACCGTCGAAGGATCCATCGCCTCACGCGACGCGCGTGGTGGCACCGCGGGCGTGCGGGTGGCCGAGCAGCTCGGCCGCGTGCGCGACGCCGCGACACACCTGCGCGACTGGGTTCGCGGCTGACACGCCTGCCGTCCCGGGCACACCCCGAGTTGCCCGGGACGGTGAGGGTGGTGTGGCAGGCTGGCACATACTCTCGGCATGCAGCGGGTACCGGTGTAGAACCGCAGGTGCCGGGGACCGGTGCGGATACATCGTCGAGAAGGGGAGCGGACCGTGGGACTGGACGCCGATGTAGTGACCGAGTCGGTGCGACGGCTCGTCGCCACTGCCCAGAACGGTCTCGAAGTCCTGCGTTTCGGTGGCCTCGAACCCAGCCGGTCGTCGTCGCCCTATCAGGTCGTCGAGCGCACCTCCATGTACCGGCTCCGCCGGTACTTCCCCGAGTCCGACACCGCTTCCACGGGCATCCCGATCGTCCTCGTGCCACCGATGATGGTGTCCGCCGAGGTGTACGACGTCACCCGTGACGCCGGCGCCGTCGGCACCCTCCACGAAGCGGGACTCGACCCCTGGGTCGTGGACTTCGGGTCGCCCGACCAGGAGGAGGGCGGCTGGAAACGCACCCTCACCGATCACATCCTCGCCCTCGACGAGGTCGTCGACTGCGTCCGCGCCTACACCGGCCGCGACGTGCACCTCGGTGGGTACTCGCAGGGCGGCATGTTCTGCTATCAGGTCGCGGCGTACCGGCGCAGCCGCGGCATCGCGAGCCTGATCACCTTCGGCAGCCCGGTCGACACCCTCGCCGCCCTGCCCTTCGGGATCCCGGAGATCGTCGCGACCCACTCCGCGGACTTCCTCGCCGACCACGTCTTCAACCGCCTCGCGATCACGGGGTGGATGGCGCGCACCGGCTTCCAGCTGCTCGATCCGGTCAAGACCGTGCGATCGCGCATCGACTTCCTGCTCCAGCTCCACGACCGGGAAGCGCTGCTGCCGCGAGAACCTCAGCGCCGGTTCCTCGACACCGAGGGGTGGGTGGCGTGGTCCGGACCGGCCGTCGCCGAGGTGTTGCGCCAGTTCATCGCTCACAACCGCATGGTCAGTGGCGGTTTCGTCATCAACGACCGGGCGGTGAGCCTCGCCGAGATCACCTGCCCCGTCCTCGCGTTCATCGGTGAGGTCGACGACATCGGGCAACCGCTCGCCGTGCGCGGCATCCGCAAGGCGTCGCCCCGCGCGGAGGTCTACGAATACACCTTGCGCGCAGGGCATTTCGGTCTGGTCGTCGGTAGTGTTGCCGGTCAGCAGACGTGGCCGTCGGTCGGGGAGTGGGTGCAGTGGCGCGAGGGCGTCGGGGACCGGCCCGTCGGCATCGCGCCGATGGCCGTGCCGAACCCCACCGACGAGGGCACCGGCGTCTCGGTCGCATCCCGCATCACGCATACGGCCGCAACGCTCGCCGACGTCGGAACCGATTTCGGCAAGGGGCTCGCGGGGATCGCGGTCGGTGCCGTCCGCGGAGCACGCGATCTGACCGGTGAGGCCGCTCGCGCGTTGCCCCGGCTCGCGCGGCTCGGGCAGATCCAGCCGCGCACCCGCATCTCCGTCGGTGGCCTGCTCGCCGAGATCGGCCGCAAGTCGCCGAAGCGGGAGTGCTTCATCTTCGAGGACCGGGTCTACACCTTCGAGGCCGTCAACCGGCGGATCGACAACGTCGTCCTCGGGCTCGTCGACAACGGCATCCGTCCCGCGATGCACGTCGGCATCCTCATGGACGTGCGCCCCAGCGCAATGGCGGCGGTCGCGGCGATCTCCCGTCTCGGCGGCGTGTCCGTCCTGATCCCGCCGGGACCGGACATCGCCGAGGCCGTACGACTCGGCGGTGTCGAGAAGATCGTCGCCGATCCCGAGAACCTCGACGCGGCCGTCGCGACCGGCCTGCCCGTGCTGGTACTCGGCGGCGGTGACGTCCGCGACCTCGACATCGAACCCGGCGCCGACGTCGTCGATCTCGAACGACTCGACATTTCCTCCGTGCAACTGCCGGGCTGGTACGTCGCCGATCCGGGACTCGCACGCGAACTCGCGTTCATCCTGTTCTCCGGTGGCGGCGACACGCTCGCGGTGCGACGGGTCACCAACTACCGATGGGCGCTGTCGGCCTTCGGGACCGCCACCGCCGCTTCGCTGGGCCGCGGCGACACCATGTACTGCCTTGCGCCCCTGCATCATTCGTCGGGTCTGCTCGTCAGTTTCGGTGGTGCGCTGGCCGGTGGGGCGCGTATTGCGCTGTCGCGCGGGTTGAATCCGTCGCTCTTCAGCGACGAGGTGCACCGCTACGGCGTCACCGTCGTCACCTACACCTGGTCGATGATGCGTGAGGTGCTCGACAGTCCGTCGCTGCACATCGACGCCATCCATCCCATCCGGTTGTTCATCGGTTCCGGCATGCCACCGGGGTTGTGGCGCCGTACCCTCGACCGGTTCCAGCCCGCCCGGGTTCTCGAGTTCTACGCGTCGACCGAGGGCAACGTCGTGCTCGCGAACGTCTCCGGCTCGAAGATCGGCTCGAAGGGCCGGCCGTTGCCCGGCAGCGCCGACGTGCGCCTCGCCGCCTACGACGCCGGCGCAGGCCGACTCGTCGAGGACGAACGCGGCTTCGTGCGGGAGGCGCAGGTCGGCGAGGTCGGGCTGCTGCTCGGCCGTCCCGGCCCCGCCACCTCGGCGATCACCGGTGTGATGCGCGGCGTCTTCGAACCGGGCGACGTGTGGGTGCCCACCGACAACCTGTTCCGGCGCGATGCGGACGGCGACTACTGGCTGCTCGACAGTCGGCGGACGGTCATCCCCACCTTCCACGGCCCGGTCTTCACCCAGAGCGTGGCCGACGTGCTCGAAGCGATCCCGCGCGTCGATCTCGCCGTCGCCTACGGCATCTCGGTGGGAGGACGCGACATCGCGGTGGCCGGCTGCTCGCTGCGGGGCAACCGTGCACCGACCGCCGCGGAGATCACGGCGGCGTTCGACTCGGTCCCGGCCGACGAACGACCCGATCTCGTGCACGTCGTACCCGACATCCCGTTGGGCCCGTCCTACCGCCCGTCCGCCGATCGTCTGCGCGAACAGGGATTGCCCGTGCCCACCGTCCGCACCTGGTACCTCAACCCCGACACCGGCACGTACAAGCGGTTCACCAAGGCCGTGGCCACGGCGTGGAAGGCGGGCACGGCCGGTTCGCCCGCCGGGGCGCGGTAGCCTGGGTCCGGTTCGGTTCCGCCCTTCGAAAGGACATCCGTGGCTGTCGATCCCACGTTGCTGAGCATTCTGGCCTGTCCGGAGGACAAGGGGCCGTTGCTTCTCGTCGACGACGCCGTCCTGTACAACCCGCGACTGCGACGGGCGTATCCGATCGAGAACGGCATCCCGGTCCTCCTCGTCGACGAGGCCCGCGAGGTCACCGACGCCGAGCACGAGGACTTCACCGCGCGCGGTGTCGCCGGATGGAGCACCGACTGAGCCGCAATCGTCGATCCGTCCGCGGCGAACTCGAAGGACTCGATCCGGTCGAGGCCGCCGAAGCGCTGCTCGGAGCAACCGTCCGGGTGGGGGAGACCGCCGTCCTGCTGACGGAGGTCGAGGCCTACGGCGGACCCGAGGACGGACCGTGGCCGGACCCGGCCGCGCACTCGTACCGCGGACCGACCCCGCGCAATTCGGTCATGTTCGGACCTGCGGGGCACCTGTACGTCTACCGCAGCTACGGGTTGCACTTCTGCGCGAACGTCTCCCTCGGTCCCGACGGCACCGCCGCGGCCGTGCTGTTGCGGGGTGGCGAGGTCGTCGAGGGGGAACAGGCCGTCCGTTCGCGTCGCACGCCCGGCACACCGTTCGCGAATCTTGCGCGCGGTCCGGGCAATCTGGCCGCTGCGCTCGGACTCGACCTGACCGACAACGGCATCGACGTGGATGCTTCCGACGCTCGGGTACGGGTGGAACTTCCGTCCGAACCGCTGGTCGGGGAGGTCGCGCGGGGTCCGCGCGTGGGGATCAGCGTGGCGGCCGACAGGCCGTGGCGATTGTGGGTTCCCGGCGCGATCGGGGTCTCCGCGTACCGGCGCAGCCCACGCGCACCCGCCGCCCCTCGAGCGTGATGGGATGATCGAACGGTGACTGAGCACATTCTCGACGAACTGACCTGGCGCGGGCTCATCGCGCAAGCGACCGATCTCGACGCACTCCGAGGCGAACTCGACAAGGGTCCGATCACCCTCTATGCCGGTTTCGATCCGACCGGCCCGAGCCTGCACGCCGGTCACCTCGTTCCGCTCCTCGCACTCAAGCGTTTCCAGCGCGCCGGCCATCGGCCCATCGTTCTCGCAGGTGGCGCGACCGGCATGATCGGCGACCCGCGGGACGTGGGGGAGCGCACCATGAACTCCGCCGACACCGTCGCCGAATGGGCAGGGCGGATCCGTGGGCAGCTCGAGCGGTTCGTCGACTTCGACGACTCCCCGACGGGAGCCGTGGTCGCGAACAACCTCGACTGGACCGGCAAGCTGTCCGCGATCGACTTCCTGCGCGATATCGGCAAGCACTTCTCGATCAACGTGATGCTCGCCCGCGACACGGTCAAGCGCCGCCTCGAAGGCGACGGCATCTCGTACACCGAGTTCAGCTACATGCTCCTGCAGGCCAACGACTACGTGCAGCTCCGCCGCGAATACGGATGTGCGCTGCAGGTCGGTGGTTCCGATCAGTGGGGCAACATCATCGCCGGCGTCGAGCTCAACCGCCGTACCGACGGCGCGAGCGTGCACGCCCTGACCGTCCCGCTCGTGACCTCGTCCGACGGCAAGAAGTTCGGTAAGTCCACCGGTGGTGGCAGCCTGTGGCTCGACCCGGAGATGACGAGCCCGTACGCCTGGTACCAGTACTTCGTCAACGCAGCCGACGCCGACGTCATGAAGTACCTGCGCTGGTTCACCTTCCTCGACAAGGACGAACTCGCCGAGCTCGAGACCGCCACCACGGAGCGTCCGCACGCACGTGAGGCCCAGAAGCGACTCGCTGCCGAGATGACCACGCTCGTCCACGGGGCGCACAACACCGCTGCGGTCGAGTTGGCCAGCCGCGCCCTGTTCGGACGAGGCGAGCTGGGCGAGCTGGACGAGGCCACGCTCGCGGCCGCACTGACCGAGGCGTCCGTGACGGAGCTCCGCGCCGGCGAGCCGGACACGATCATCGACCTGCTCGTCGCGTCGGGTCTGTGCGAGAGCAAGGGAGCTGCGCGTCGCACCGTCAAGGAAGGCGGCGCATCGGTCAACAACGTTCGCATCGCCTCGGAGGAGTGGACCCCGCGCGACGGAGAACTGCTGCACGGACGCTGGCTCGTCCTGCGTCGGGGCAAGCGGAACTTCGCCGGCGTGCGAGTCGTCCGCGACTGACACCTTCGCCGACGCTGGCGGGCCTCTGACCAGCGGATTTGACGGCTCGTTAGCGTCGGCGTAACTTAGTCGTCGTTCGAGCGACACCGAACAGCCCGCCGGACCGAGAGGTTCGGAAACAGGCATGTTCGATGTCGCATCGATCGGCTCTCACGGAAGAGAACAGGAAAGCAGCGATTTGCGGCCCTGAAATCGGATGTGATAGCTTGGAACGGTTGCCTCGGAGCGAGCCGGACAGGTGTCCGGAAACGTGATGATGTGCGCGTGTTCTTTGAGAACTCAACAGTGTGCCGATGAATGTCAGTGCCAAATAATATTTGGTGCGACCACTTCACTTTTTGTGGGTGGTTGTTGCTGGACATCGCATTCTTCCGTCTGCGGTGATCCAG
>NZ_NERM01000026.1:0-60927 GCF_002215235.1 Rhodococcus sp. BUPNP1 | reverse complement strand
GCTTCGGGGGCGGGACGGGCTGCGCTCACGCCCTATAAACTACTGGCCACCATGACTGCGCCTGATTCCTCCCGCCCGGCTACCGGCGAGACCACCCGCCCGCCGTTCTACGTCACGACCGCGATCGCGTACCCGAACGGCGCCCCGCACATCGGGCACGCCTACGAGTACATCTCGACCGACGCGATCGCGCGGTTCAAGCGTCTCGACGGCTTCGACGTGCGCTTCCTGACCGGCACCGACGAGCACGGTCTGAAGATGCAGCAGACCGCCGCGAAGGAAGGGATCCCGGTCACCGAACTCGCGTCCCGTAACTCGGACGTGTTCGAGGCCATGGACAAGCGGCTGAACATCTCGTACGACCGGTTCATCCGCACCACGGACGCCGATCACCTCGAGGCGAGCAAGGCGATCTGGCAGCGCATGGTCGACTCGGGCGACATCTACCTCGACACCTACGCGGGGTGGTACTCGGTCCGCGACGAGGCGTTCTACACCGACGGCGAGACCACGCTGCTCGAGGACGGTTCGCGGATCTCCACCGACACCGGTACCCCCGTGGAGTGGACCGAGGAGTCCACCTACTTCTTCCGGCTGTCGGCCTATCAGGACAAGCTGCTCGAGCTCTACGAGAAGCAGCCCGACTTCATCGCCCCGGCCACCCGTCGCAACGAGATCGTCAGCTTCGTCTCCGGCGGCCTGAAGGACCTGTCGATCTCCCGCACCACCTTCGACTGGGGTGTTCCGGTCCCCGATCACCCCGATCACGTCATGTACGTGTGGGTCGACGCGCTGACCAACTACCTCACCGGCGCCGGTTTCCCCGACACCGGGTCGGAGTCCTACCGCCGCTACTGGCCCGCCGACCTGCACATCATCGGCAAGGACATCACGCGGTTCCACACCGTCTACTGGCCGGCCTTCCTCATGTCGGCGGGTCTCGAACTGCCGAAGCGGGTCTTCGTCCACGGCTTCCTGTTCAACAAGGGCGAGAAGATGTCGAAGTCGGTCGGCAACGTCGTCGACCCGCTCGAGATGGTCGACCGGTACGGCCTCGACCAGCTGCGCTTCTTCCTGCTCCGCGAGATCTCCTACGGCCAGGACGGCAGCTACAGCCACGAGGCGATCGTCACCCGCATCAACGCCGATCTCGCCAACGACCTCGGCAACCTCGCGCAGCGCTCCCTGACGATGGTCGCGAAGAATCTCGAGGGCACCGTGCCCACGCCGGGCGAGTTCACCGCCGACGACGAGGCGATGCTCGCCCAGGCCGACGCGCTGCTCGCGAAGGTGCGCGCCGAGTTCGACGCCCAGGCCCTGCACCTCGGTCTCGAAACGATCTGGCACGTCCTCGGCGAGACCAACCGCTACTTCTCGGCGCAGCAGCCGTGGGTGCTGCGCAAGACCGATCCCGAGCGGATGGCGACGGTCCTGTACGTCACGCTCGAGGTCGTGCGGATCGTGGGTCTGCTCGTCCAGCCGGTGATGCCCGATGCCGCCGCGAACATCCTCGATCTCCTCGGTCAGGCACCCGAGGCACGGCAGTTCGACGCCGTCGCGACCCGCCTGGCTCCGGGCACCGCCCTGCCCGCCCCGGCACCGGTGTTCCCGCGCTACGTCGACGAGGACTGAGCGTCCGGTCCGGCGACGGAGAGCCTTTCACCTGCGTGTTCTCCGTCGCCGCGCAAACCTGTCGGTGCCGTGCGCCACACTGCGGCGCATGCGCAGCGATAGAATACATGTTCGATCCGGTGGTCTGAACGAGCACTCCCTGCTCGCCGAGCTGGGCGGTGCCTACGAGCGGGGATGGCAGCCCGCCGACGTGCTCCACGTGACGGCCCGCTCGGGTGGTCCCTCCGATGTCGCACTGACGGCGGCCACGATGCTGTTCGACGCGCAGATCCGGCGCGCGGCCGAACGCGCCCCCGTCGAGTGGGTGCGGCAACTCGACGAGATCGCCCGCCGGCATCCGCGTCCCGCCCACGCAGCCGGGGCACCGACCCTGGCCGACGGTCTGTTCCGCGCGTGCCCCGACGTCACCCGCTTCGAGATCGAAGGGCTCGCCTTCACCTGGAAGTACCTGCCGTCCTTCGCGATCCTCACACCCCCGCCGTCGCGGTGGCCGTCCGTCCGGTCCGGCGACCCGTCCGTGCCCACCCCGCCCGACACCCGGATCCTCGAACGCATCCGGGCACTGTTGTCGAAGGCCGAGTCCACCGACTTCCCCGACGAGGCCGAAGCGCTCACCGCGAAGGCGCAGGAACTCGTCTCGCGCCATGCGGTGGGTGCGGCGCTGCTGGCCGGGCCCGACTCCGGCACCGACCCGGTCGTCGGCCGGCGCATCCACCTCGACAGCCCGTACATCCGCGAGAAGGTCCTGCTCCTCACCGCCATCGGCGACGCGAACCGCGTGCGCACGGTGTGGTTCACCCGGGTGCAGATCGCGACGATCGTCGGCACCGCCACCGACCTGCAGCAGGCCGAGATGCTGTACACCTCGCTGCTCGTGCAGGCCGGGCGGGCCGTGCAGGCGGCCGGAACTGCGGGGCGGCGCGGATCGTCCGCGACCTCCTTCCGCCGCGCCTTCCTCACCGGCTACGCGCACCGGATCGGCGAACGTCTCCGCGAGGCGGACGTCCGGGCCACCGCCCACGCCGCCGCCGACGCGCAGATGCCCATCACGAAACTCGCGCCCATCCTCGCCAGGCGGTCCGATGCCGTCGACACCGAGTTCCGGCGGCTGTTCCCCGTCACCCGCGACTCGCGTAGTCACGGCGTCGACGCCGACGGCTTCCACGCCGGTCGCGATGCGGCCGAGACCGCCTCGCTGACACCGGAATCCCGCACGGTCGGTCGCTGACCGGACCGATCGTCGACGAGCCCGACAGCAGGAGACGGGCATCACAGGAATTCACGGCGGCGCCGTGTCACATCCCCGCCACGAGCGGTGTCCTATCGGTGACACCACTTCCGACAGCGAAGGGAACAGAGCGATGACGACGCAATTCCATGTGATGGTCGTAGGGGCGGGATACGCCGGCGTGATGGCCGCGAACCGTCTGCTCGCCGAACACCCTGAGGTGGCGGTCACCGTCGTGAACCCGCGACCGGTCTTCGTCGAACGCGTCCGGCTCCACCAGGTGGCGGCCGGATCCGGAACCGCCACACACGAACTGTCCGATCTCTTGCACCCGCGGGCGACGCTGCACGTCGGTTCGGCCGTACGGATCGAACCGCACGCGGTGTCCCTCGCCGACGGGACGGTCCTGCCGTGCGACGCGGTGATCTACGCCGTCGGCAGCACCTCGGGCTCCGGTGCGATCCCCGGTGCGGAGAAGGCGTTCTCCGTCGCCGACCTCGACTCCGCCACGGCCCTGCACGACGCTCTCCTCGAGGCGGACGATCACGCCTCCGTCGTCGTGATCGGCGGTGGGCTCACCGGCCTCGAGACCGTCACCGAACTCGCACAGTCGTATCCGCGGCGCACCCTCGTCCTCGTCGGCGATCCGGGAGCGGCCCTTCCTGCGAACACGCAGCGTTACATCCTCCACCGGCTCGGCGAACTGGGCGTTCAGGTCCGGTCGGGAACGCAGGTCGCCCGCATCGACGACGGCTCGGTCGTCCTCGACGACGGCTCCGAGATCCCCGCGACCCTCGTGGTCCGCACGGCCGGTTTCTCCGTGCCCGATCTGGCTCGTCGCAGCGGCCTGCGGGTCGACGACGACGGTCGTCTCCGGGTGCGCGACACCCTGCAGGCGGTCGACGGCACGCCGATCGTCGGCGTGGGCGACAGCATGCCGATCGTCGGCGTGGGCGACGCCGTGGTGGTGGACGGCAACGACCACCTGCGCATGAGCTGCCAGGCCGCGATGCCGCTCGGCACCCACGGCGCCGACACGGTGTGGCAACTGCTGCAGGGACGCGAGCCGGCACCGCTCTCCCTCGGTTTCGTCACGACCTGCATCTCTCTCGGCCGCGATCGCGGCGTCGTGCAGTTGTCGGCACGCGACGACACCCCGTCGAGGTGGGCCGTGCGCGGTCGGCTCGCAGCACCGGTGAAGGAAGCCGTCGTTCGTGGGACCATCCACTCCATGCGACTCCAGGCGCGCGGACGTGCCCTGCCGACCCGACGCGGACCGGACACCGCCGCACGGGAGAAGGCGCGCGTATGACCGGCGACGACGTCTTCACCGAGCATCGTGGGTTGCTGTTCTCGATCGCCTACGAGATCACCGGCAGTGTCGCCGACAGCGAGGACGTCCTGCAGGAGAGCTACATCCGCTGGGCCCGCACCGACACCGGCAGCGTCGACAATCCGCGGGCCTACGCGGCGCAGATCGTGACGCGTCAGGCGTTGAACTCGCTGCGTTCGGCGCAGCGCCGCCGGGAGGACTATGTCGGGCCGTGGTTGCCCGAGCCGATCCTCACCGCTCCCGACGCAGCCGCCGAGGTCGAACTCGCCGAGTCGGTGTCGACCGCGATGCTGCTGGTGCTCGAGACGTTGACGCCCGTCGAACGCGCGGTCTTCGTGATGCGCGAGGTGTTCGGTTTCGAGTACGGGCGCATCGCCGAGACGGTCGACCGCACCGAGAGCGCCGTCCGGCAGATCGCGCATCGCGCCCGCGAGCACGTCCATGCCCGGCAGCGACGCTTCACTCCCGCAGGCGACGAGACCGACCGGGTGGTCGCGGCGTTCCTCACCGCGGCCACCACCGGCGACCTCGACGGACTGCTGTCACTGTTGGCTCCCGACGTGCGGTACCTCGCCGACGGTGGCGGCAAGGTCAATGCGGCCCGGGTTCCGGTCCTCGGCTCCGCGAAGGTCGCCCGGCTGTTCCTCGGACTGGTCCGGCATCCACTGCCCGACATGACCATCGAGCCGGCCGTGGTGAACTCGATGCCCGGTGTCCTCGTGTACTCGGCGGGTGTCCTCGACATGGTGTTGCACTTCGAGATCGACGACGGCCTGGTCACCGGCGTCTACGTGGTCCGCAATCCCGACAAGCTCGCGCATCTCGGGGCTCGTCCCGATGCCTCCGACCAGGCATGACAAGCTGACGCCATGCGGATGGAACGACTCGGCCGCGGCGGCACCGTCGATCGCGTGCTCGGTGCACTCGCAGAACGCGCCAGGATCCTCGCCGTCCCCGCTCCGGCGGCACTGTCGGGCGAATGGTTCGGGGCGGCGGCCGTGCTTGTCCCCTCCGTGTCCGTCGAATCCGTCCCACCGGAGGGAGTCTTCTCCCTCCCGGCGGACGCTCCCGACGCCGTGGGTGACGATCGGCCGCTCATCGGGGGCGGGCGCATCGGTTATCTCGCGTACCCGGATCGCATCCCGGACCGACCCGCATTGCCCCTCGCCGCGAGCGGGTGGACCGACACCGTCCTGCGTCTCGACGCCGACGGGTGCTGGTGGTACGAGACGCTCGGCACCGCACCCTGCCCCGACGATCTCGCCGCGGCGGTGCTCGCACCACCGTCGAGCGCCGCATCTCCGACCGCATCCGACTGGCACATCGACTGGACACCACCGCCTCGCGACGAGCACCGCCGCGGCGTCGAACGCTGTCTCGACGCGATCCGCGCCGGCGAGGTGTACCAGGCGTGCGTGTGCACGCGGTTCACCGGCCGGTGGGGCGGCGATCCGCTGGCGTTCTTCGCCGACGGGATCTCCCGGACCGCCCCGGCGCGCGCCGCCTACCTGCAGGGATCGTGGGGTGCGATCGCGTCGTTGTCGCCCGAACTGTTCGTCTCCCTCCATGGCGACACGCTGCGGTCGAGTCCGATCAAGGGCACTCTCCCCCGCTCCGCCGACCCCGCCGTGCTACGAGCGTCGGTCAAGGACGTCGCCGAGAACGTGATGATCGTCGATCTCGTCCGCAACGATCTCGGCCGTGTCGCCGAGACGGGTTCGGTGCGGGTCGAGGATCTGCTGACCGTGCGGCCCGCCCCGGGCGTGTGGCATCTGGTGTCCACCGTCGCGGCGGAGCGGCGACCGGGCGTGACTGTCGCCGACGTGCTCGACGCGGCGTTCCCGCCCGCATCGGTCACGGGCTGTCCGAAGCTCCGTGCCCGAACGCTGCTCACCCGGTGGGAGGGTTCGGCGCGAGGGGTCTACTGCGGCACCGTCGGCATGTCGAGTCCGATCGCCGGCACCGAACTGAACGTCGCGATCCGCACCGTCGAGTTCGGCCATGACGATGCCGGCAACGGCGTGTGCGCTCTCGGTGTGGGAGGTGGCATCACCGTCGACTCCGATCCCGATGCAGAATGGCAGGAATGCCTGGACAAGGCCGCCAGCATCCTCGCGCTCGGCGACGCGCGGGCAGCAGCTCAGCACACCTCGTCGGGAGGCGACGGCAACTCGTAGCGGTCGAGTACCTCCTCGAGGTGCACCGAGGTGGAACGGCAGATGCGGGCGACGACGGCGTCGGCGTCGAGTCCCCACGTGCGGAGCAGACCGTCGCCGCCGGCGGCGACGATGGTGCCGTCGGGCGCGAAGGTCACCTGCCATCGGCCCGTTCCCATGTCGGTGACCGGGCCACCGATCTCGTGCATGTCCCCCGGGTCGGCGACGTCCCACAGGCGGACGGTGCCATCGTCGCTGCCGCTGACCGCGCGCGTTCCGTCGGGCGTGATCGAGACGGAGTAGACCGTGCCGGTATGGCCGCTCAACCGGGTCTCACGGGCGACGAGGTCACCGGACCCGGTGCGGTCCCAGACCACGACGTCGTGGTCGTCCCCGCCGGTCACCAGCACGTCGCTCGACCCTCCGAAGGCCACGGTGTTCACCCCGGTGACGTGCCCGTCCGAGACGTTCACCCGCTGCGGGGAGCGCGGATCGGTCACGTTCCAGGCGTAGATCTCACTGTCGGCACTCGTGACCACGAGACTGCGACCGTCGGGGCTGATGGCGGCGCTGCGCACGAGATTCTTCGGTCCCGTCAGCGGTTCGCCCCACGGCACCGGTTCGGCGGGATCCGCGATGTCCCACAATTGCACCGAGAAGTCGTCGGCGCCGGTCACGAGGGTCGTCCCGTCGGGTCCGAACGCCAGCGCGGAGGTGAATCTCGTGTCGAGCGGCACCGGCTCGCCGAACGGCTTCGGTGTCGCCGGATCGCGCACGTCCCACAGTTGCACGCTGCCGCCGGACGTCGGTGCCGTGGCCAGGATCGTGCCCGAGGGCGAGAGCGCGCACACGTACGCACCGCCGAGCGGGCGCGACAAGGCGATCCCACCGGCGCGGTTCCAGTCGCCACCCTGACCGACCCGCCAGAGCGTGACATCCGGTCCGTAGCTGCCGGTCGCGACGAGGGCTCCGGCACGATCGATCGCCGGTCTGGTCAGCGCACCGTCGGCCACCGCCACCCGGGTCTGCGGCATCGTCCACACCCGGACGTTGGAATCCTGTCCGCCGGTGACGATGGTGGTGCCGGTCGGGCTCACCGCGAGCGTCGGGACACCGCCTCCGTGCCCGGTCAGCGGCGGGCCGATCTCGTCGAGGCTCCGCGTGGAGGGATCGACGTCCCACAGTTTCGCGGTGCCGTCCCAGGACGCGCTCGCCAGTGTGCGGCCGTCGGGGAGGAACGCGATGTTCCAGACACCGCCGGTGTGGGCGTTCGTCGGCACCCCCAGCGGGCGGGCCGCACGCGGATCGGTGGTGTCGAACAGGTGCAGCACACCGTCGTCGCTGCTCGCCGCGAGGATCGTGCCGTCGCCGTTGAAGCTCACCGAATGCGCGACGTCGCCGAAACCGGTGAGCGGCTCACCGAGCGGCACCGGCCGCGACGGCGTGCTCACGTCCCACAGCCGGACGGTGCGGTCGTCGCTGGACGTGGCGAGGATCTGCCCACCGGGACGGAAGGCCACCGTCCGCACACCACCGTCGTGTCCGTCGACCAGGGTGACGGGGAACCGGCCCGATCCGGGATCCGAGGTGTCGACGAGCGCGACGTGCCCGTCGTCGTAGGGCACGGCGAGCACCCGGCCGTTGGGCGAGTACCGCACGTTGTGCACGGCGCCGCCGGCGTAGACCTGCCGGTCGAGCACCACGCGCGGCGCAGCACGATCGGATGCGTCGTAGATCCACACACCGCCGTCACCTGCACCGATCGCGAGGAAACGGCCGTCGGGGCTGAACGAGACGGACGCCATGTACTTCGACGACAACTGCAACGGCTCGCCCACCGCGACCGGTTCGTCGCCGTCGAGTGCCCACAGGCGGACGGTGCCGTCGTCGCTCGCCGAGGCGAGGGTGGACCCGTCGGGTGAGACGACGACGCCGTAGACCGGCCCGGTGTGTCCGCTCAGCGTGTAGGCGAGGGGCACGGCCTGGCTGGCGATGAGTCTCGAGTACGCGACCGGGCTGTCGGGCTGGAGTTCGGCCGCGACGAGCGCCAGATTCGCCGAGACGGTGAGGTCCTCGTCGCGCAGGGAGTCGGACAGCGCGACGATCTGCTGGAACTGCGCGGTGCTCCGTGCCGTCTCGGCTCGTCCCTTCGCGTCCCAGGCCAGTCCGGTCATGACGAACGCGATGATCGTGGACAGCGCCATCGCGGCGATGCCGACGCGCCGGGTCCGTGTCTCGCGGGCGATCTGCCGGCGGGAGGCGTCGAGGAAGGCCACGGCCGTGGGGCTGAGCGCGACCGGTCCGCGCCGGTCCTCGGGGGTGCCCGCCGTGGCGAGGTGCGGGTTCTGCTCGGTCACGACGTCCATGCGTCCGCGTTGATAGAGCAGTTCCCGGTTGCGTCCGGAGGCGAGCCAGGTCGATGCGTCGGCCTCGATCTGCTGCCGCAGGGCGGCGCCGGCGCGGTCCTGCTGGATCCAGGACTTGAGGCGGGGCCACGCGTCGATCACCGCGTCGTGGATGAGTTCGACGTAGTCGGCGTCGACGACGAGCACACGTGCCGACACGAAATGGTCGAGGACGCGTTTCGACGCGTCGCGATCCTCGCCGCCCACCGCGAGCAGTTCGTTCAACGACCGGGCGATCTTGACGTCCGTGCCGGTCGTGGTGACGTACACCAGGTGGACGAGCATCGAGCGGGCGCGGGCCCGGTCGGCATCGTCGGCGAGACTCTCCCACGCCCGTTCGGCGCCGGCGGCGACGGATCCGCGGACCCCGCCGGTCGCGCGGTAGGCGGCGACGGTGAGCGTGCCCCCGCTGCGCTTGTCCCACAGCGAGTCGAGCAGGTGGGAGAGCAGGGGAAGCTCGGTGCCACTGATCTCACCGTCGGCCAGACCCGTGAGGTCGTGGAGGATGAGGTCGACGAGGCCGGGCTCTAGGCGGACCCCCACGAGCTTGGCGGGAGCGGTGATGACCTCGACGAGATCGTCGCGGTCGAGGGGCTGGACGGTCTTGGTCCGCCGCTCGAGTGCCCGGGCGAGCACCGGGGTTGCCACCGCCTGGTCGTAGAAGTCCGACCGCATCGTCGCGACGACGAGGGCGGGCGCGTCGCCGTCGGAACAGGTCGACGCCGTCTCGAGCAGAGTGAGGAATGCGGTGCGCAGAGCGACGTCGCTGCACTGGGTGAACAGTTCCTCGATCTGGTCGACGACGATCAACAGCAAGGACGACGACGTGCGCGAGGTCGCGGCGCGCAGGGCCGCATGTACGGCGGTGTGGTCGGCGGGGTCGCCGACGTCGGCCAGTTCGGGGAACGCGTCGACCAGTCGTGCGACCGGGTCGGTGCCGGGGGTGAGGACCACCGGGTGGCAGTCCGGCGCGGAACACAGCTGCGGAATAAGACCGGCCTGTACGAGCGAGGACTTGCCGACGCCGGAGGCGCCGGTCACCACGACCGGGCCCTGCCCGTGGGAGGCGGTCACCACGTCGGCGAGGCTGCGCACGCTCTGGGTGCGCCCGAAGAACAACCGGGCGTCGTTCTGACGGTAGGACGCGAGTCCCTTGTACGGGCGGACCCCGGGCGGCACCGAGGCCGGTGCCGATTCCTTGGTGCGCGGAGCGTTCGCCTGCCCGCGCGCGGCCTTCCACCAGTTCTCCCACTGCTTCAGGGAGTACAGACCGGGGGCCGGCGGTTCGGCGTTGAGTTCCCGCGCCGCGCGGATGAGGACCACGAGCACTGGATGCACCGACTCGAAGTTGGCCGGCATCCGGTTGCCGCTGCGCCAGTCGCTGACCCGCTGGACGGAGACGGTCCGGTCGCTGCCCACTGCCCGGGCGACGATCGCGGCATCCGAGACGACCTTCTTGAGGGCGGGACGACCGGCCGCGGCGAAGAGCATCCGCAACTGGTCGGCGAAGAACTGACGCTGCGCCGAACCAGGCTTTCCGCCGGTGTCTGCCATCCGTTCCGCGCCCCTCGTACTCCCGTTCCCCGCCTGCAAACATCCGCTGCGGAAAAATTCCTCACCACGTCTGAGCAGGGATGATACCGGTTCCGCGCCGGTCGGTATTTTTGGTCCCCGTCGAAGACACGGAAGAGTGGTGACCACGCAAGGTTCGACCTTGCAGCGTGGGGCGGGGGCCTCCACGCCGATAGGGACTGACGAGGGGTAGTTCCGGGTCGGCGTGGAGGCATGCTCCACATACGTTCAGGGCCCCGCATCGCGGGGCCCTTTCCCGTTTCCTCCGGTTACCTGACGGTGTCGGGATCGTCCGTCGCGACGGGGTTGCCCAACAGGTACGGGTCGCGATCGAGATAGGCCTTCGTCTCCCGCGCGATCAGACCCGACAGCACCAGCAGACCGATGAGGTTCGGCAGGGCCATGAGGCCGTTCATCACGTCGGAGAAGTTCCAGACCACCTCGAGCTGGGTGGTGGCACCGATGAACACCACGACCACGAAGATTGCGCGGTAGGGCACCACGCCGCGGCGACCGAAGAGTCGCTCGACGCACCGCTCGCCGTAGTACGACCAGCCGAGGATCGTCGAGAAGGCGAAGAAGACGACCGAGATGGCGACGATCCAGTGACCCCAGTCCCCGCCGAGGCCGTCGGCGAAGCCGGCCGACGTCATGGCGGCACCCTGCTCGCCGGACTCCCAGGCTCCGGTGGTGACGATGACCAGGCCGGTGAAGGTGACGACGATGATCGTGTCGATGAACGTCTGGGTCATCGACACCAGGCCCTGACGGACCGGGTGGGTGGTCTGGGCGGCTGCGGCGGCGATCGCCGCGCTGCCCATGCCCGACTCGTTCGAGAAGATGCCGCGGGCGACGCCGTAGCGCAGAGCGATCATGAAGACCGATCCGATGAAGCCGCCGGTGGCCGCGGTGCCGGTGAAGGCGTCGGTGAAGATGAGCGCGAAGGCCTCGGGGATCTGGGTGAAGTTGACCGCGAGGACGATGATGCCGGCGCCGACGTACAGGAGGATCATGGCGGGCACGAAGCCGGCGGTGACCCTGCCGATGGACTTGATGCCGCCGAGCAGGACCGCCGCGGCGAGCACGGTCATCACGATGCCGCTGAGCCAGGTGGGCACACCGAAGGTGCCGTCGAGCTGGGTGGCGACGGTGTTGGCCTGGGTCATGTTGCCGATGCCGAAGCTGGCGAGCACGGCGAACACCGCGAACAGCAGGCTCAGGACGAGACCGGCCTTGTTGGGGATGGCGCGGGCGAGGTAGTACTGCGGACCACCGCTCTGCTCACCCTTGGCGTCGGTCGTGCGGTACTTCACGCCGAGGAACGCCTCGGAGTACTTGCTGGCCATGCCGACCAGGCCGGTGACCCACATCCAGAACAGCGCGCCGGGCCCGCCGAAGTAGATCGCGGTGCCGACACCGGCGATGTTGCCCACGCCCACCGTCGCGGCGAGCGCGGTGGTCAGTGCCTGGTACTGGGAGATGTCACCTTCGGTGGCTCCGGGATCGTGGCGGGTGATCAGACCCAGCCGCAGTGCGGGCCACAGCTTGCGGAACTGGACGCCCCTCAGCCGAATCGTGAGCACGAGGCCCGTACCCAACAGCAGCGGGATGAGCAGGTACGGGCCCCACACCACCCCTGCCACCTCGACGAGGAAATCGTTCACCGAATCCATCCGCGTCCTCCTGATCGTCCGAAGCCCCCGTCAGCGTCCGACCGGCCGGTGCCGGTGACGTCTGCGCTCGGGACCCGGCAGAGTCTAGGCTCCGGTGGCACGCAGTGTCCTCGGACCCCACGGCGCGTCCGATATGCGTTCTTCTCGATCGGGAGACCGCGTCAGTCGCGACGCGTTTCCAACACCGCGTCAGTCGCGACGCGCTTCCAGCACCGCGTCGTACAGTTCGCGCTTCGAGACCGTCGCTCCGGACGACTTCGACGCGGCCTCGGCGACGACGGCGCAGGCGTTCTTCAGCCGCATCCCGTCCTCGACCTTCCGTTCCACCTCGTCGACGAGGTCGACGGGGTCGGTGGCCACGGCGACCGCCCCTTCGAGCACCACGGTGATCTCACCGCGCGCGCCCTCGACGGCCCACTCGGCGAGTTCGGCGAGCGTGCCGCGGCGCACTTCCTCGTAGGTCTTGGTGAGTTCGCGGCAGACGGCGGCGCGTCGGTCGCCGCCGAGCACGTCGACGGCGTCGGCCAGGCACGCCGCGAGCCGGTGCGGTGCCTCGAAGAACACCACGGCGCGAGGCTCCTGCACGAGCGTTCCGAAATACGCGCGTCGCTGGCCCGGCTTGCGGGGCGGGAACCCGTCGAAACAGAACCGTTCGACGGGCAGGCCCGACAGCGCGAGTGCGGTGGTCACGGCCGACGGACCGGGCAGACAGGTCACCGGCAGACCGGCCTCGACGCACGCCGCGACGAGCCTGTAGCCGGGATCGCTCACCGACGGCATGCCCGCGTCGGTGACGAGCAGGACGGTGCGGCCCTCCTCGATATCGGTGACCAGGCCCGGAAGCCGCGACACCTCGACCTGGTCGTAGAAGCTCACGACCCGGCCGGTGATGGTGACGCCGAGCGCCGCGGCGAGTGCCTTGGTGCGGCGGGTGTCCTCGGCGGCGATCACGTCGGCGGTGCCGAGGGCGTCGCGGAGACGCGCCGAGGCGTCACCGATGTCTCCCATCGGAGTGGCGGCCAGCACGAGCCGGCCCTCTCCCGGATTCGCGCCCTGGACCGGTTTGGCTGCCTGCATACGGCTCAGCCTACGATCGGAACGTGACCGTGACGGACCGCAGCCCTTCACAGGCCCCCGGCCGTGGTCCGTCGGCAACGCAGGATCGTCGCCTTCTCGGTCCCGGCCCGTTGGTGCCCGGACCCGAGCCTCTCCCCGGAGATCGGGCGCGCGGCTGGATCGTCACCGCCTTCGTCACGGCCCTCGCCGCGATCACGCGGTTCACGATGCTCAACTACCCCACCGACGCGAAGACGCCGGTGTTCGACGAGAAGCACTACGCCCCGCAGGGCTGGCAGGTGCTCACCGGCGGCTGGATCGAGGACAACCCCGGTTACGGGCTCGTCGTGCATCCGCCCGTCGGCAAGCAGATGATCGCGATCGGCGAGGCACTGTTCGGATACACGGCGTGGGGTTGGCGTTTCTCGGCCGCGGCGGCCGGTGTCGTGCTCGTCCTGCTGGTCGTGCGGATCGTGCGGCGGCTGACCCGTTCGACGATGCTCGGCGCGGTCGCCGGGCTGCTGCTCGTCGTCGACGGGGTGACCTTCGTGTCGTCCCGCCTGGGCATGCTCGACATCTTCCAGGCGGTCTTCGTCGTCGCGGCCTTCGGGTGCCTGATCGTCGACCGCGACGACGTGCGTGCCCGCATGGCGAAGGTGCACGCCGAGGGCCGTGTCCTCGACAGTGTGTGGGGTCCGCGTTTCGGGGTGCGCTGGTGGCGCTTCGGTGCGGGCATCCTGCTGGGTCTCGCGGTGGGCACCAAGTGGTCGGGCCTGTACTTCATCGCGTTCTTCGGGCTGATGTCCGTCGCCTTCGACCTCGCGACTCGACGCGCCTACCGGGTGCAGCGACCGTGGATCGGGACGGCCCTGCGCGACATCGGTCCGGCGTTGTACGCCCTCGTGCTCGTCCCGCTCGGGGTCTACCTGTCGACCTACTGGGCGTGGTTCGCGAGCGAGACCGGCGTCTACCGTCACGCGGTCGGCTCGCGGATCGGCCACGACGGGATGTTCTCGTTCGTGCCCGACGCGCTGCGCTCGCTCTGGTACTACAGCGCGAGCGTCCTCGAGTTCCACTCCGGTCTGACGAACTCGGCCGGCAACCAGCATCCCTGGGAGTCGAAGCCGTGGACGTGGCCGATGGGTCTGCGGCCGATGCTGTACTACTTCGCCGACGGCGAGCGGATCAGCGGATGCGACGCCGAGCAGTGCGTCAAGGCCGTGATGCTGGTCGGAACGCCGGCGCTGTGGTGGGTGTCGCTGCCGGTGCTCGGGTGGGGACTGTGGCAGCTGCTCGTCCGCCGCGACTGGCGGTGGGCCGCGGTGCTCACCGGCTACGGCGCGGGGATCCTGCCGTGGTTCGCGAGCCTCGACCGGCAGATGTACTACTTCTACGCGGTGCCGATGGCGCCCTTCCTGGTGATGGGTGTCGCGCTGGTGCTCGGCGACATCCTCGGTTCACCGCACACCTCGACGGAGCGGCGGACGACCGGGCTGCTCGTGGTGTGCCTGTATGTGGGGCTCGTCATCGCGAACTTCGTGTGGTTGTGGCCGATCCTCACGGCACTGCCGATCACGCCGGAGCACTGGAACGACCAGTTGTGGCTCCCCAGCTGGCGCTGAGGAGGGTCCGGGTTCAGTTCGGTTCGTCGAGCACGCTGCCCTCTGGCAGGTCGACGTCGCGGTCCCTGTCGGAGCCGTAGCGGACGCCGTCGAAGCGGCGCGCGAATCGCTCGTCGACGACCGTGAGGAAGCCCTTGAGTCGCTGGAGCAGCTCGGACAGGTGGCGGGGTACGAACGGATCGCCGAGCAGGTCGACGGTGGCGACGAGGCGGTCCTCGACGAGCACCACCTTGATGTGCGGCCACGTCCGGTTCAGCTCGGTGAGCTCGGCCAGCGCGTGGGTGCGACCGGCGGCGGGCGTAGCTCCCGGGGTGTCGTTCTCGGGGATCGCGTGCAGCAGCGGCGCCCACAGCCGGATGCTGCCGTCGTCGTCGATCACGACGAAGACCACCTGGGAGTCGAGGACCACGACGAAGTCGCCGTCGGCGTCGACCGGCACCGGGCGCCCGAGGGCGTGCGCGAGTGCGTCGCTCACGCGCTCGCGGAGGTCGCCGAGGGCGGACGGCGGATGTGCCTGCAGGAAGGCCGGATGCGGGACCTTCCCGCGACCGCGCAGCACCGACACGATGTGCCGGGCGAGCATGTCGGCCTCGGACACCGGCCGGGTGACCGGCTCGGATCCGGTGACCTCGACGGTGGCGTGTCCGCCGGCGCTCGCGTGCACGTGCACGCAGGCCGCGGGCCCGGAGGCGGTCTCGGCGTGCAGCTCGAACGCGTCGGAGCCGGCGAGTTCGGAGATGCGCCGGGCCAGCTGCGAGGCGTAACGGACCCAGTCGCGGTCGAGGGCCTCGTCGAATCGTTCGGTGTCGGTCACGCGCACTCCTCTCGAAGAGCAACTGCCGGGCAGGCGACACCGTACTCGGGGTGGACGACAACTCACCGCAGGCACGCGGCGTCGTGTGTCACCCGTGATGCCGCTGTGCGACCGCTGCCCACACCGCGACCCGCGACCCGCGTTCGAGGATGTCGACGATCGCGAATCCTGCCTGTGCGAGAACGGTGCTCACCGTCATCGAGACGGTTCCGGTGTCCTCCCCCGGCCCCGCCTCGTCGATCACCCACAGTTGTCCGTCGCCGGTCAGCAGCGGCGCGAGGGCGGCCACCGCAATGGTGTCCGTGCGGAGTTCGGGAAGGTCGAACGTGTAGATGCGGTCGAACTGCTCCTGCTGCGCGAACTCGTGGGCACGGGTCGCCGAGGGGACCACGCGCACGCGGCCGCGGGGGCCGACCTGCTCGGCGACCACGGCGGAGGCGGGCCCGGTGTCGATCGCGAGGACGGACGTGCCCGGACGCGGATCGAGGACGTCGAGCAGGAACTCGACGCCCTCGATGCGGGACCGTTCGGTCATTCGACCTTGCGCAGTGTCCGTTTCCTGCGCCCGCCCGTGATCAGGGGGTCGCGCTGCAGATCCCGGTAGAGCGACACGCACAGGCCGATCATCACGAGGAGGAAGGGGGCCGCGGCGATGATTGTCATCGTCTGCAGGGCGTTGAGCGCTTCCTCGCCGCCGCTCCACAGCAGCAGGGCCGCGACGCCGCCGGTGAGTCCGCCCCAGAAGATCACGACGCCACGATTCGGCGCGAGGGTGCCGCGCTGACTGAGGCTGCCCATCACCATCGACGCGGAGTCGGCTCCGGAGATGAAGAAGATGGCGATGAGGAGCATCGCGACGACCGTGGCGATACCGGTGAGCGGAAGGTTTCCGAGCACCCCGAACAGCTGTCCTTCGACGCTGTCGGCGCCCGCGATGTCGTACCCGTCCAGTTGCTGTCCGATACCGGCGCCGCCGAAGATCGAGAACCAGATGAGGCTCACGAGGCTCGGGACGAGGATGACACCGACGATGAACTCGCGGATGGTGCGTCCACGGCTGATGCGGGCGAGGAACATGCCGACGAAGGGCGCCCACGAGACCCACCACGCCCAGTAGAAGATCGTCCAGCTCGACAGCCACTCACCTGCGGCCTCGTTGGAGGCGGCCGTGCGCGCCGACATGCGGGCGAACTCCGCGGCGTAGGCACCGAGGGTGGTGGGCACGAGGTTGAGGATGAAGACGGTGGGTCCGAGCACGAACACGAAGACAGCCAGGATCGCGGCGAGCACCATGTTGATGTTCGACAGGTACTGGATGCCCTTGGCGACACCCGTGACCGCGGACGCGATGAACGCGAGCGTGAGCAGTGCGACGATCGCGACGAGCAGCATCACGCCGGCCGTCTCGAGCCAGCCGGTGACTTCGAAGCCCGATCCGATCTGCAGCGCGCCCAGGCCGAGCGACGCCGCCGTGCCGAACAGGGTCGCGAACAGGGCGAGGATGTCGATGACCTTGCCGAGCGGCCCTTCGGCCCGGCGTCCCAGCAGAGGGATGAACGCCGAGCTGATGAGCTGCTTGCGGCCCTTGCGGAATGTGCCGTACGCGATGGCCAGGCCCACGACGGCGTAGATCGCCCAGGGATGCAGGCTCCAGTGGAACATCGAGGTCGCCATCGCGACGCCGGTGCCGCCGTTGCTGCCCGGTGGCGGCTCGACGAAGTGCGAGAGCGGCTCGGCGACACCGAAGAACATCAGACCGATGCCCATGCCGGCGGCGAACATCATCGAGATCCAGCTGACGGTGCGGAACTCCGGTTTCTCGTCGTCCTTGCCGAGCGGGATCCGGCCGTAGCGACTCACCGCCAGCCAGAGCGCGAAGAACACGAATCCGCTCGCCGTGAGCACGAACAACCAGCCGAACTCGACGACGATCCAGTCGAGGATGTTCCCGGTAACGGCCCCGAAGTTCTCCGTGGCGGCCAGACCCCACACCACGATCGCCGCGACCAGCGCGGCAGCGACTCCGAAGACCACCTTGTCGGTCTGCGGCGGATGCGCCGCAGACTCGGCTACTGCAGGAGCACCGGCGCCCGAGACCTCGTCGATCTCCTCGGACCCGGGCCGATCACCAGGGACGTTCATGCGAACAAACCTTCCAAGTTTCGGCCGCCTGCGGAGCGGAATCACCGAACCCGAGAAAATCGTCACATTTCGGACGCACCCTGCATACTCTGCGCGAACCGGAAGACGGGCAGGTCAGCCCGCGCGCAGGGCGGCCGAGACGAATTCGAGGATCTCCTCGTCGGACATCCCGAGCGCCCTCACCTCCGCAACGTACTCGTTGGTGGATCGCTGGGCCCGCGTCCGGGTGGGATCGCCCGTGTCGGCGACGAACGTCCCCGCCCGCCCGCGGGCCTCGAGCACACCCAGCTTCTCGAGTTCCCGGTAGGTCTTCGCGACCGTGTTCGGGGCGATGCCGAGTGTGTCGGCGAGACCCCGGACCGTGGGCAGCTTGGAACCTGCGATCAGCTCACCATCGTGTACCAGGTCGACGATGCGTCGGCGCAGTTGCTCGAACGGCGGGACGGGTGAGTCGGGATCGATGGTGAGGTCGAGCATTCTCGCAGGTTATCAGCGCTCGGTGACCTTGACGGGCGCTTCGGCCGAGGGCGCGTCGGCGGGCGCGGTGTTGTAGCTGCCGGTCTCGAGCAGGTCGCGGATCTGGATGAGCAGATCGGTCTCGCTCAGCGGCTCGTCCTCGGGCTCCTTCTCCGGCGCGAAGCGGGCCTTGGCGGCATTGACCGGCACGATGAGCACGAAGTAGACGACGGCGGCGATGATGAAGAAGTTGATCGCCGCGGAGATGACGGCACCGAGGTTGACGAAGGTCGCGTCGTTCGACGAGAGCAGGCGGAAGCCGAAGCCCATCTCGTTGTCGCCACCCACAGCAGCGACCAGCGGGTTCACGATGTGATCGGTGAACGCCGTGACGATGGACGTGAACGCCGCGCCGACGACCACTGCGACGGCGAGTTCGACGACGTTTCCGCGCAGCAGGAAATCCTTGAAACCTTTGAGCATCGTGCTCCGTGCCTTTTCTGAGAGGGAATTCGAAAACTTCAGGGCGCGGAAATCGTAATAATGCTTCCCAACAGCTTCAACAGGGACGAATCGGGCAACACGAGCGCGAGTGACACCGGAGTATGGGCTGTGCCAGGGCAGAATCGGGCCATGGCAACCACGGCGACGATCTATCACAATCCGCGTTGCAGCACGTCACGCAACACTTTGGCGTTGCTGAAGGAAAACGGGCTCGAACCCACGGTCATCAAATATCTCGAAACTCCGCCCTCCCGCGACGAGCTGCGGTCGCTGCTCGATGCGGCAGGTCTCACACCGAGTCAGGCGATCCGGAAGAAGGAATCGCTCTACAAGGAGCTGAACCTGGCCGAGGCGTCCGAGGACGAACTGCTCGACGCGATGGTCGCGAACCCGATCCTCATCGAGCGCCCGCTGGTCGTCACCGACAAGGGCACCGTGCTCGCGCGTCCGGTCGACAAGGTGCGCGAGATCCTCTGACGCCAGTTACAGGACCGCCCGCGAGAGCGGGCACGACATGCATCGCGGACCGCCGCGGCCGGAACCGAGTTCCGACCCGGCGATCCGCAGCACCTCGACCCCAGAATCCTCGAGGCGGGTGTTCGTCTCGACGTTGCGTTCGTAGGCGACGACGACGCCGGGCGCCACGGCCAGCGTGTTGTTCCCGTCGTCCCACTGCTCACGCTCGGCGACAACGGAATCCAGACCGGTGTCGATGACGCGCAGTTTCTCGATCCCCATCGCGTCGGCGGCCGCCTCGAGGAAGGGGCGCGGTCCCGAGATCTGTACCGCGCCGTTCTCGCGGTGGATGGCGAACGCCTGCAGGCTGTCCCGGATCGCCGGGTACATCACCACCGCGTCGACGTCGACCATCGTGCACACCGTGTCGAGGTGCATCGACGCCCGTCGCTGCTCGATCGGGACCGCCAGCACGGTGTGCGCGAGACCGTCGTCGAAGGCGCTGCGCGCCAACGCTTCCGCACCGGCCGGGCTGGTCCTCTCCCCCACCCCGACGGCCACGACGCCGGGCGCGAGCAGCAATACGTCGCCGCCCTCGACGGGCGCGGTGTGCGATTCGTACGCGCGTCGCACGTGGAGGAACTGCGGATGGAAGGCGTAGATGAGGTCGGTGAGGCTGGTCTCGCGCCGGCGCGCGGGCAGCGCCAGATTGGGGATCGCCACGCGCGTTCCGATCCAGAACGACGAATCGCGCGTGAACAGCAGGTTCGGAAGCGGTGCGATCGCGAAATCGGAGCCGTGGTGCATCAGGCGCACGAGGGACGGGGCCGCGCCACTGCCTACCGCGGGCAGTTCGTCGAAGGTCATGCCCGCGATGAGGATCCGGGCGAGTTCGGCAGCGGGCAGGGCACGCAGATGGCCCGTCAGCTCCTCTGCGAGCGCATAACCGAGACGTTGCGCGTCGACGGCCGACGACACGCTCTGCACCCGCGCGGCGCCACTGGCCTCGAGTGTCTCGGTGAGCAGGTCTGCCAGCAGGAACACCTCGACCCCGCGGCTGCGCAGCAGCTCGGCGAAGGCGTCGTGCTCCTCCTGGGCGCGCGCCACCCACGGCAGGGCGTCGAAGAGCAGCTGGTCGTTGTTGCGGGGCGTGAGGCGTTCGAGTTCGGCACCGGGCCGGTGCAGCATCACGGCGCGGAGTTCACCGACTTCGGACTCGACACCCCAGCGATGACTCATATGCTCACGGTATCGCGCAGGACGGCGGCATCCGGGTCAGGCGCGTCGAGTACGGCGACAACGATTGCGAAGAACACACCGAGAACACGAGGGAGATTTCATGGCCGACGACCCGCTCGGGTGCCTGGCACCGTTCGCCGGACGCTGGACCGGAGGTGGCGACGGCCACTACCCCACCATCGACGACTTCGCGTACGACGAGACGATCGAGTTCGCCACCATTCCCGGCAAGCCCTTCCTGATGTACGTCAGCCGTACGCGGCACCGCACGGAGGGACGCCCGTTGCACACCGAGAACGGCTACCTGCGTCGCAGCGGCGACGACGTCGAACTGCTCGTCTCGCAGCCCACCGGCTTCGTCGAGATCCAGCGGGCCAGGCCGGAGGGCGGCGTGCTGGACTTCACCACCCTCACCCTGGAGCGCTCACCCGACGCCAAGCCCGTGCACGAGGTCCGGCGGCGTTTCGAGGTCGACGGCGACGTGCTGGTCTACGACTTCTGGATGGCCCACGCCGACACCCCTCTGACGCACCACCTACACGCCGAACTGCACCGCGCGTCGGAGTGATCCAGGTGGATCCGGCCCCGCTCAGCGGGGTCGGATCCACCGGAATTCACTTCGTGCCGACGACGCGACGGAAGTAGTCGTTGGCGGCCTGCATGACGAGGTTGTAGGGAGGCGCGAACTTGCGGGCCCACCAGTACCCGAACCGGGTGTCGAACGACGTGTAGACCATGAAGCGGTTCTTCAGGATGCCCGCGACGATGCGTTCGGCCACCTTCTCGGGGGTCGCGGCGTGCCGGACGAACCGTTGGGTGAGCTTGCGGACCTCGGGGCGGTCGCGGTCGACGCCGACGATCTGCACGGTGTCGACGAGCGGTGTGCGCACGGCTCCCGGGACGACGAGCGAGACGCCGATGCCGTCGCGCTTGAGGTCGAACCGCAGTACCTCCGACACCCCGCGCAGACCGAATTTGCTTGCGCTGTAGGCGGCGTGCCACGGCAGGGCGAGCAGCCCGGCGGCCGAGGAGACGTTGACGATGTGCCCGCCGCGACCGGCCTCGATCATGGCCGGCACGAAGTTCTCGATGACGTGGATCGGTCCCATGAGGTTGACGTCCACCATGAGCTTCCAGTGCTCGTGCTTCAGCCGGTCGACCGTGCCCCACACCGACACTCCCGCGACGTTGGCGACGATGTCGAGCGACCCGCACGCCTCGTGCACGTCGCGGGCGAAGGCGGTGACGGCCTCGTAGTCGGAGATGTCGAGGGCGGCCGAGTGCAGCACGGTGCCGCCGCGTTCACGAACGCTGCGGACGACCTCGTCGAGGGCCTCCTCCTGCAGGTCGGTGAGCACCAGCCGGGCCCCGCGATCGGAGGCCGCGTGGGCCAGGGCGCGGCCGATTCCGCTGGCCGCGCCGGTCACAAGGAATTTGGTGCCGCGCAGGTCGGTGATCGCCATGGCGACACCCTAACGTCGCCGCGACGACACGACGCTCCGGCGCGCCACGGATAAGACCGGATGCGCCGGAGCGAAGCAAGTTGTGTGGCCGGAGCGAAGCGACCTGTGTCGCCGAGCGAACCGACCTGTGAGCCGGAACGTGCGGCTCCGGCGGATGGAACTCGCAGAATCGAACTCAGAGCCGCTGTGCCATCTCCTCCTGGTATTCCCGAATCGTGCGCTCGATCATCTCGACATCGTCGTGGCGATTCTCGCTGCGCGCGAGGTCGGCGCGCTCGCGCAGTACCCGGATCGCCCGACGCAACTCGTCGTCACTCATCCTGTGGTCCATGCCACACAGTCTGCCGGGTTCGGCGAGGACCCGCCAGCGAATGGCCCCGCATACGACGAAAGCCCCGCCGAGGGCGGGGCTTTCGGGGGTGGAGCTGAGGGGAATCGAACCCCTGACCTCTTCGATGCGAACGAAGCGCGCTACCAACTGCGCCACAGCCCCGTAGGTTCCGAGGGAACCGACTCGCAAACTCTAGCAAACCACCCCGTCCATCACGAAATCGGAGTGTCGGCGCAGGTGACGGGCGATTTCGCGACCCGCTCCGAAGACGGGTCGGGGCCCGCACCGATTCGGTGCGGACCCCGCCGGAAGCATCGTCGTACGATCATTCCCCCACTGCGCGGGGAACGACGTAGTCGCCGGGCTCGCCGTCGCCGTCGCTCGCCCGGACGTCGTAGCCGTGGTCGATGCCGTAGTCGTCCTCGTAGCGATCGAGATGTTCGAACTCCGGATCCTCGTCGTCGACCTCGAGGACCACGGCCCCCGGGCGACGCAGACGCTGCGGAACGTCGTCGTGGCCGCCGCGGGCGCCTGCGCGGGACCGCTGCAGTCGCGCGAGCCGGCGCCGCCGGATCTCCTGCTCGAGACGCACCTGGCGCCGCAGGTAGAACAGGTAGACCACGAGGGCCACAGCCGCGAGACCGGCGAGCCACCACATGACCGACGAGACGATCAGGGCGAGCGCCGATGTCATGATCGCGGCGATCAGCAGGCCGAGGACGGCCCGCTGACGGAATTCGTATCGCGCGGCGCTCGCGACCGCATCGGCGTGCGGGTCGAATCCGCCGCGGCCCCGGCGCTGCGGTGCGTGTGCGCGCACGGGCTCACGGTCGGGTGCTGCTTCGTCGTGGACGTCGGCCTCGTCGGAATCGATCTCCGGCCTGTCGTCGAGTTCAGTGTTCATGCGGTCCTCCGCGGGGGTGCGGTGCGTGCGGTCACGACTCGGACGCCAATGAGGATCGCTGCGGTGTCCGGCGGCCGGCCCCCGAGGGGTGATCGGCTCGTCGTCTCCGCGGTGCAGAACTCGAGTTGCGAGAGCGGCGTCGGTCGTCTGCCGGATTCGAGGACGCTTCGTGACCAGCATGGGCACCAGAACGAACAACCACACGGCAACGAGCCCGATCCACAGAAGCGAGTTCGGCATCCGGTGGTCCTCCCTCCAGTCGTCGCCCTACCAGCCCGTCGACGCCACCGACCTACATGAGGCTAACGGCATCACTGCGCTTACCTGTACAGAAACGCCGACTCAATCGACTACAGAAGTCACTCGAGTCACGCGAAACCAACTGACACTTTCTTCACTCTAATCACAGAGATCCCACACGCGCTGGGGATTGTTACTCGAGTTGCGAGTAACCTGCGTTACATAACGGACGAACCCGACTCGAGACGGGAAGTGATCAGGACCAGGTCGCGCGACCGGCCCGGACGAGGCGATCCGAGACCGAGCCCGGAACCTCCTCGACCGTCATCGCGACCAACAGATGGTCGCGGAATCGGCCCTGGACGTCGAGATAGCGCTTCAGCAGACCTTCCTCGCGGAAGCCGACGTTGCGCAGCACCGCGCGGCTGGGCTCGTTCTCGGGCCGCACGGTGGCCTCGACGCGGTGCAACCCGACCGGGCCGAAACAATGGTCGAGACCGAGAGCGACGGCAGCGGTCGCGACGCCGAGGCCGTTGACCTCCTTCTCGACCCAGTAGCCGATCCAGGCCGAGCGCAGTGCCCCGCGCACGATGTTGCCCACCGTCAGCTGCCCGCAGAACCGGCCGTCCAGTTCGATGGCCATCGGCAGCATCAGGCCCTTGTGGGCCTCCGACCGCAGGCTCCGATACAGCCCCGGCCACACCGAGATGTGGTGCCGCATGTCCCACGGCGCCTCTCCCGTCGGCTCCCACGGCTCGAGATGCGCACGATCACGCAGACGCAGACGGCTCCACGCCGCGGCGTCGCGCAGTCGGATCGATCGGACGGTCACCACGCCCCCGGCCACCCGCAGCGGCCCGAGCTCGGCCGGCCAGCCGGGATGACGGGACATCAACCACGCTGCCCGAGGAACGCCACGTCCACCGGGTCTCCCGTGCGGATCTCGGAGACCTCGGGGTCGACGATGACGAGACAGTTCGCCTCGGCGAGGGTTGCGAGCAGGTGCGACGACGAGCCGGCGGCGCCACCGAGCGCCTGCACGAGATAGTCGCCCGTCGTCTCGTCGCGCATGAGCTGGCCGCGCAGGAAACCCTTGCGACCGGGGATCGAGGTGATCGGGGCGACCGTGCGAGCGGAGACGACGCGGCGCATCGGCTGGCGTCGGCCGAGCGCGATGCGGATCAGCGGCCGGACCATCACCTCGAAGACGACGAGCGCGCTCACCGGGTTGGCGGGCAGCAGGAAGGTCGGCACCTCGTCGCGGCCGAGACGTCCGAAGCCCTGGACCGAACCGGGATGCATCGCGATCCGCTCGACGCCCAGCTCACCGAGATCGGACAGCGCCTCGCGGACCTCCTCGAGCGCGCCACCGCCCACGGCACCGGCGATCACGACGATCTCGGCGCGGATCAGCTGACCCTCGACGACCTCGCGCAGCCGCTTCGGGTCGGTACTCGCGATGCCGACCCGGTTGACGTCGGCACCGGCGTCGCGCGCGGCCGCAGCCAGCGCGTAGGAGTTGACGTCGTAGACCTGCCCCGGTCCGGGGGTGCGGTCGACGTCGACGAGTTCGCCGCCGACGGAGATGACCGACAGTCGCGGCCGCGGATGGACGAGCACCTTGTCGCGGCCGACCGCGGCGAGCAGACCCACCTGGGCGGCCCCGATGATCGTCCCCGCCCGCACCGCGATGTCGCCGGGCTGGACATCGTCGCCGGTGCGACGCACGTAGTCGCCCGAACGCACCGGTTCGAGCACCTTGATGCGCGCGGCACCGCCGTCTGTGTTGTCGAGCGGCAGCACCGCGTCGGCGAGCGTCGGCAGCGGCGCACCGGTGTCGACACGGACCGCCTGACGGGGCTGGAGACGGATCGGCTGACGCGAACCGGCACGCACCTCGCCCACCACCGGCAGCGTCACCTCGGCGGGCGCGGAGTCGCCGTCGGTCTCGGCCGGGGCCTGGAGGTCGACGCTGCGCACGGCGTATCCGTCGATCGCCGCCTGGTCGAATCCGGGTAGGGGTCGCTCGGTGACCACTTCCTCCGCGCACAGCAGACCCTGCGCCTCGGAAATGGCCACCCGGACCGGCCGGGGTGCGACTGCCGCCGCCGTGACCCTGGCCTGCTGATCCTCAACCGACCGCATACCGCTTCTCGTCCTCCAGCCCGTCCTGCAGTCAGCGCTTCAGGCGCTCGAGGAGCCACTCGCGCAGCGAGGGCCCGTACTCTTCCGTGTTCAACGCCGAGTCAACCGCAGCCCGCAGATAGCCCCCGGGATTTCCGAGGTCGTGTCGGGTGCCGCGGTGCACCACCACGTGGACGGGATGGCCCTCGGAGATGAGCAGGGCGATCGCGTCGGTGAGCTGCAGTTCTCCCCCCGCTCCGGGCTCGATGCGACGCAGTGCGTCGAAGATCGCCCGGTCGAGCAGGTAGCGGCCGGCGGCAGCGAAGGTCGACGGTGCGTCCTCCACGGCCGGCTTCTCGACCATGCCGAGCACCTTGAGCACGTCGGGGTTGGCGGCATCCGGTACGACCTCGACGTCGAAGACGCCGTACGCGCTGACCTGATCCTTGGGCACGTCGATCGCGCACAGCACGGAACCGCCACGCTTGGCGCGGACGCGCTGCATCGTCTCGAGCACGCCGACCGGCAGCACGAGGTCGTCGGGCAGCAGCACGGCGATCGCGTCCTCGTCGGGATCGAGCGCTTCCTCGGCGCACGCCACGGCGTGACCGAGGCCGAGCGGTTTCTCCTGGACCACGGACTCGACCTCGAGCAGCCCCTGGGCCTTGCGGACCTTGGCGAGGAGCTCGTACTTGCCCTTCTCCTCGAGCTTGGACTCGAGGACGAGATCCTCGACGAAGTGCGCGACCACGCCGTCCTTACCCGGCGCCGTCACGATGAGAAGGCGTTCGGCGCCCGACTCGGCGGCTTCACCCGCCACGAGCTCGATGCCGGGCGTGTCGACCACCGGCAGGAGTTCCTTCGGGACCGTCTTGGTCGCGGGAAGGAACCGCGTCCCCATACCTGCTGCGGGGACAACCGCGGTCTTGAAATGCCGCGTGCCTCCGGTCGTACTGTTCGTCATAGACTCCCACCCTAAACTTCGGCCACCGAGGACGGTGGTTCGGCGATCGTAAGGCTCGGACATGCCCCCACCCCCGAAAGCGGTCTGGCGTGACCGCATTCTTACAGCTCGGCGCGAGCTGAGTGCTGCGAGGCGCAGAATCGAGGACACCGCGCTCGCCACGGTGGCCTCGACGCTCGCCCCGGCGGGGTCGGTGGTGTGCGCATATGTGCCGGTGGGTTCGGAGCCCGGATCGATCGCGCTCCTCGACGCTCTGACCGAGGCCGGAACGACTGTGCTCGTCCCGGTGACCCGCACCGGCGAACCGCTGTCGTGGGCCCGCTACATGGGCGAGAAGACGCTGATGGCGGCCGATTTCGGGCTCCGCGAGCCGGGTGGTGAGATCTTCCCGCCCGAGGCGGTGGCGAAGGCCCACACGGTGCTCGTCCCGGCCCTGGCGGTGGACGCGCGGGGTGTGCGGCTCGGCCGCGGCGCCGGCTTCTACGACCGCACCCTGCACCTCGCCTCGCCCGAGGCCGTGATCATCGCGGTGGTCCGCGACGAAGAGCTCGTCGACGAACTCCCCGAGGACCCCCACGACATCCGTATGGGATGGGCGCTGACACCCGGGAAAGGGCTGGTCCGGCTCGGTAGCGACGACCGTGCGGAACAACACACTCCCTAGCGCTGTTGGCACTGTCGGCGGTAGAGTGCCAAAACTGCAGTACGACGAATACTGCGGTTCGACGAACTGGCGGAGGATCAACCGGTGCCCACCTACTCATATGCCTGCACGGCCTGCGACAACAAGTTCGACATCGTGCAGTCCTTCAGCGACGACTCCCTGACCGAATGCCCGCAGTGCGAAGGCAAGCTGCGGAAGCTCTTCAACTCGGTCGGCATCGTGTTCAAGGGCAGCGGCTTCTACCGCACCGACTCCCGCAGCGGCAGCACCGCGAGCGAATCCGCGTCGACGAGCTCGAGCAGCTCCTCGTCGAGCGACAGCAGCTCGTCGTCGAGCAGCACCTCCTCGGCTCCGGCTGCCGCCGCGAGCTGACCTTCCCGGACTCCTTTGTCCACAGGCGGTCGAGTCATCCACAGACCGCCGTTTCCGAGGGCTCATCGGGGCCGACAGGGCATACCCACCTTCTAGGTTCGGGGCATGCCCGTCGGCCCCTTCTCGTTCCTCCAGCGTGAGCGCGCGCGTCCGCCCCGCTCGCGCTCCTCTGCGGGTGCCTCGCTGCAGCCCACTCTCCCCGACCGGTTCGTCGAACTCCTCCGCCCCGGCTGGTCGCGCCTCGTCCGGGCCCGCCGGATCGCCGCCGGTCTCCTCGCCGCCCTCGCGGTGATCCTCGCGCTGCGCGGCGACCCCGACACCGATCGCATGGGTGTCGTCGTCGCGGCTCGCGATCTCGCGCCCGGGCACACCCTCACGGCCGACGACGTCGCTCACGTGGAGCGCGATCGGTCCACTGTGGTCGCCGGGACCCTGCACGCCGTAGACGACGCCGTCGGCCACACCCTCGCCGGCCCCGTGCCGGCCGGTGAACCGCTCGTCGACGCCCGTCTTCTCGGCCCCCGTCTCGCCGCAGCCGCCACCGGCTCCGCCGACGCCCGCGTGGTGCCCATCCGGCTCGCCGATGCGGGCGTGAGCGAACTGCTCCGCGAAGGCGACCGCGTCGACGTCCTCACCGTGACGGAGACCGACGACGGGCCCCTGCCCGGCGCACACGTCCTCGCCCGGGGTGCAGTGGTGGTGCTGGCCGAATCCGGCGGGTCGGCGCGGGATCGGAACGAGAGGGTCGTGCTGGTCGCGCTGGAGCCCGAACCCGCCACGGCGGTCGCCGCGGCGTCGCTCGTGAGCGCGCTGACCGTCACGCTGCACTGAAAGTCGCCGTGTTACCGGAGTGTCCGGGTCGTTTCCCCTGCACAATCGCCACGAGGAGCCGACCTCGCGGTTTATCGTGTGGACGTCCGTGTGACCTACCTCATGTGCGCGGCTCCGGCGGACAGGCCGCGAGAAGGAGCACACCATGCTGAAGGGCTTCAAGGACTTCCTGTTGAGAGGCAATGTCCTCGACCTCGCCGTCGCGGTCGTGGTCGGCGCGGCGTTCACCGCCATCGTCACGGCCTTCACCGAGTACATCATCGAACCGCTCATCAGCGCGGTGGGCGGCGACAACGAGATGGGCTGGGGTTTCCAGATCGTCAGCGGCAACCCGGAGACCTTCGTCAACATCGGCGCGGTGATCTCCGCGGCGATCAATTTCATCATCATCGCCGCGGTCGTGTACTTCGTGCTCATCGTCCCCGCCAACGCGGCGAAGAAGAAGTTCGTCACCGAACCGGAGGACAAGCAGGCCAGCGCCGAGGACCTGCTCATCCAGATCCGCGACATCCTCGAAGCCCAGGCGGCGCAGTCGGGTCAGGGCGGCGCGCACGCCAAGCCCAGCCCCGGACTCGAGTAGGTGGCCGACGACGAAGAAGACCGGGCCCGCTCGAGATTCGAGCGGGCCCGGTCTTCCGTGCTGTGTTCGGCGTGAGCCGGATGTCTACTTAGACGGTCCAGGGAGCGCCGTAGGTGGTGACGTTGTCGCCGTTGGCCGTGATGGCGCGAACGAACGGACGGACCTGGACAGCGCCGAGGACGCCGGAGGCGGTGCCGTGGACGTTCGAGAACTGGACGGTCTTGAAGTCACCGTCGAACTCGCCCTCGGCGACGACGAGCTCCTCGATGCCCGGAGCCGGGGTCAGCTCGAGCTCGGCGTAGGCCTGCGGGAGGATGTCGGTGACCTTCACGGTGGTGTCCGTCTTGAAGTCCACACCGAGACCGGGGGTCGAGTAGGTGACGCCGATGGCGCCGTCGATGCTGCCGGCCCACGCGAACTGGTAACCGAACTGGAAGGTGGTGCCCTCCGCATCGGCAGCGCCCTCACCGATGAGGTTGGCGGTGCCGCGGCCATTGTGGAAGAACTCGCGGTTGAACGGGCTGCCACCGAGAGCCGGAACACCCTGAATGAAGGTGTCCTCCTGGGTCACGACGACCTCAAGGCCGTCGGACACGATGCGGTTCTGGTCGTTGACCTCGGCCGTAGCGGCACCCGAGGCACCGAGCACCAGACCGAAGACGGCGGCACCGGCGACGGCGGCGTTACGAGCGGCCTTGAAGCCACGCGACTTGATTCCCATGATTACTCCGTTTGTGGTGGTGGGGACTTCTTGCGGGATGGCGCGGAGCAGGACTAGAGGGTCCAGACCTGGCCGTAGGTGGTGACGTTGTCGCCGTTAGCGGTGATCACACGAACGAACGGGCGAAGAGAAACCGGACCGATGACGCCCGTGGCAGCACCGTGGACGTTGGCGATCTGGACTTCCTTGAAGTCACCGTCGAACTCGCCTTCGGCGACGACGATTTCTTCAATGCCGGGCGCCGGAGTCAGATCGATGGCAGCTGTGACCTGAGGAAGGAGACCCGAAGTGACGAGTGCGTCCTCTGCATAAGGGGCGGGGCTCGTCTTGCCATTGGGGATGTACAGCGGATTACCCTCCGCCGTCCCGTCATCGGTCGCAGGAACGCGATCTTCCTCTTCCACAACGTTTCCGTCGTAATCGACGTACTCGTCTTCATCGTTGGTGTTCCACACCTGATCGAACTGGTCGACGTTCTCGATGCCGCGCGTGGCCTCCAACTCGAGCTGAGGGCTCGCCCAACCGAAGCCGAGTGCGCCGTTGAGCGAGGCGCTCCACGCGACCTGGTAGCCGAACTGGAAGGTCGAACCCTCGAAGTCCGCCGCCTCGGGGCCGACGATGTTCGCGATGCCGCGGCCGTTGTGGAACCATTCGCGGCTCAGCGGGCTGCCGCCGATCGGGGGCACACCGTTGATGAAGGTGTCCTCCTGCGTGACGATGACCTCGTGGCCGTTGGAGACGATCCGGTTCTGGTCGTTGACCTCGGCACCTGCGGCGCCGGCCGATCCGAGAACCAGACCGGCCACAGCAGCTGCTGCCACCGTGGCGTTGCGGGCGGCCCGGAAGCCACGTCGCGTCTGAATCTTCATGAATGCCTCATCCGTTCTCTGCGTGCCGGGTTGCGCACCGCGTCCGACAACAAGTGGTCGCCCTGTCGCCCGCGGGTCGCTGTCCACAGCGAACACACCGGCGGATCAGCCGTCGGTGTGTCGGTTACGTCCATCGTCCGCACGGTTTTGCGTTACCGATTCGTGATCGAGCCCGGGCCGTAGGGCCCGGGCTCGACCGGTTTGAACCTGAGAGGGAGATTAGACCGTGACCTTTCCCAGAGCAACGGCTCGAAAATGTAACGCCGAGGGCTCGAGACGGCTCGTGAGACGCGTGGGAACACACAAAATGTTCACGAAACGGACATGTCGGCATTGCACGCCGACACGCCGGGCAACATGCGCGCTGTATGGCGCATTTTTCGGTTTGTGCAGGTAGGGCGACTCGAGGCTTTCGCCCGCCATGTCTCGAAGGGTGCCCTCAGTGACCGTTCGACACCTCCGCGTCCCACATGGTGGATCATGCGGAGTTGAACGAAATGTTGCATCGCCGTTTCTTCACGGTCGTCAACGAGTTCGAATCACCTCGAGAGCAACCCGGCAAATGTGACACACATCACGGGCCCGAGTGGTGAGGTGGTACCTGACGTCGCAGCCATTCGTCCGATCCGCCTTCGCGCGGATCGTCGTCCCGCCGTTCGTCACGAGTGGTCTCGGGAAGCACGTCGCCGAAGATGCGCGCCAGCCGTGCCCGGTCGATCCGGGCACGGCTCTCGTGCTTCTCTTCGGTCACCTCGTCGGGCTCGTCCGGGGGCTCGTCGGGCTCCTGCGGGTCCGCAGGGTCGCCGGCCATGGCGTCACTCCTCCATCCAGGACAGCTCTTCGATGACGTGCGCCGCGAGAGGAAGCAGGGTCGCCATCCCGTCGCGGATGGCGGGACGCGACGACGCGAGGTTCACCACCAGCGTCGATCCGGAGACGCCCACGAGACCGCGGGAGAGGCCGGCGTCGACGGCACCCGACGCCAGGCCCGACGAACGCAGCGCCTCGGCGATGCCGCGAATCTCGTGATCGAGCACGTCCTCGGTCGCGTCGGGAGTCACGTCGCGCGGGGTGACACCGGTGCCACCGACGGAGATCACCAGGTCGACACCGCCGATCACCGCGGTGTTGAGTGCATTTCGGATCTCGACCTCGTCGGCCGCGACCGTCACGACACCGTCGACCGCGAAGCCACCTTCGACGAGAAGCTCCGTGACCAGCGGGCCCGCGGAGTCCGGACTGTCGCCGTGGGAGACGCGGTCGTCGACGACGACGACGAGCGCGCGGCCTTTTCTGGGAGCTTCGAGTTCCATGAGGTCCACGGTAGTTTGCGGGTCGAGAGCATGCGGCTCTTGTACCGAAATGTGAGCTATGTCCATGTCGTCCCTCATCGTCCGGCGGAATCTGCGGTGGTCACGACGTCGACGGTGTTCTCCTCACCGTCGGCCGTGCGGTAGGTGATCTTCACGGTCTCGCCGGGGGCGCGGGAGCGGATCGCGGCGATGAGCGAGTCGCCGTCGGTGATGACCCGCTCGTCGACGCGGACGATGAGCGCGTTGTTCGGGATGCCCGCACGATCGGCCGGCCCGTCGGGTACGACTTCCACGACGCGCGCGCCGTAGGCGTTGTCCCGGGACGGGACCTGGACACCGATGATCGAGTGCGTCGCCTGCCCGGTGTCGACGAGTTCCTGCGCGATGCGCCGGGCCTGCTCGACGGGGATCGCGAAGCCGAGGCCGATCGAGCCCGACTGTCCGCCGGCCGTGGCGATCGCGGTGTTGATGCCGACGAGGCGACCTTCCATGTCGACGAGCGCGCCACCGGAGTTGCCCGGGTTGATCGCCGCGTCGGTCTGGATCGCGTCGATGACCGACGCCTGGTTGGCAGTGTCCCCGCTCGTGGAGACGGGACGGTTGAGGGCCGAGACGATGCCCGCCGTCACGGTGCTCTGGAGTCCGAGTGGCGAACCGACGGCCACGACCTCCTGGCCGACCGCCAGGTTCTCGGCGCTGCCGAGTTCGATAGGTGTGAGGTCGGTGCGACCTTCCGTCCGGATGACGGCGATGTCCGAGACCGCGTCCGCGCCGACGACCGTCGCCGGTGCGGTGGAACCGTCCGAGAAGTAGACCGTCAGGCGCGCGCCCTGCCCGCCACCCGCCACGACGTGGTTGTTGGTGAGAATCAATCCGTCCGAGGACAGGACCACACCCGAACCCTCACCGGCACCCGTGCGACCGAGGACCTCGATCCGCACGACGCTCGGCACGACCCTGTCGGCGACGGCCTGCACGCTGCCCTCGGGAGCGGCGGCGATCGTCTGTGTCTCGGGTCGCGGGGCGTCGAGGGAGTTGACGACCGGTCCGGACGAGTCGCGTACCGACCAGGCACCGACCGCGCCACCGATTCCGCCGCTCACCAGTGCCAGTGCGATGGCACCGACGACGAGGGCGGTACGGCCCGGCATGCGATTCGATGCCGTGTGATTCGGTGCTGGGTGATTCGATCCCGGCGCCGGCGGCGGAGGTGCCGGCTGCTGGGCGGCCTGCGCGTAGGGGTCGGTGTATCCACCGGGGCCGTACGGATGGGGTTGCGGTTGCGGTGCTCCCGCGCCGCGGGTGGGGTCCTCACTCATTCGTCACTTCGCCTTCGTCCGCCGGGGCCACCGGACGCATACGGGTCGACGTCGGCGTGCGGTGGCCGATCATGCGGGGTGCGTCGAGCACCTCCGCCCTTCTTCGTCCAGCATGGACCGGGCAGCTGAGAGTCGCCTCAGAAGTACCCGCGATTTCGCTGTCGAATTCATCCGATCTCGGTGGGGTGCGTCTCTCCATCGAGGGTCGGTGTGCCGGGCAACACGATGCGGATCAGCGCGCCACCACGATCCGACCGTTCGACGGCGATCGTCCCGCCGTGCTTCGTGACCATCTGTCGCACGATGGCCAGTCCCAGACCGGATCCCGGCATCGACCGCGCGGTCGTCGCCCGGTAGAACCGCTCGAACACCAGCTCGCGTTCCTCCTCCGGGATCCCCGGGCCGGCGTCGTCGACGGTCAGTTCCATCAGGCCACTGGCGATCTGCCGCATGTTCACGACGACGTCCTCCCCCGCCGGGCTCCACTTGGCCGCGTTGTCGAGGACGTTGACCACGGCGCGGGTGAGTCCGGCCTGGTCGCCGAAGACGAACCACTGCTCGGTGGTCGCCCGGAACTCGATGTCGGTACGCCGTCGACGCGCGCGTTCGAGACTGCGGTCCACCACCTCGGCGACGTCGACGACCTCGAAGACCGTCTCCGGCGCATCCTCACGGGCGAGGTCGACGAGATCACCGACGAGCGTCGACAACTCCTCGATCTGGCCGATGACGTCGGCCCGCAACTCGGCCATGTCCTCGTCGGGCAGGCTCGGTGCACCGGGACGGCTCGCCGCGATGAGCAGTTCCATGTTGGTCCGCAATGAGGTCAGCGGTGTCTTCAGTTCGTGACCGGCGTCGGCGACCAGCCGGCTCTGCCGTTCCCGCGACTCGGCGAGCGCGCGCAGCATCATGTTGAAGCTCTCGGTGAGACGGGCGAGCTCGTCGTGGCCGGTCACCCGGATGGGCCGCAGGTCGTCGGTGCGGGCGACCCGCTCGGCGGCGGCGGTGAGCCGGGCGACGGGACGCAGACCCGTACGGCCGACCGTCGCACCCACGGCGGCGGCGAGCACCACCCCGCACCCGCCCACGATGAACAGCACACTCGCCAGGCGGTTGAGGATCTCGACGGTGGGACGCAGGCGCTGCGCGATCACGACCGTGCTGCCATCGGGCATGCGCTGGGCCAGTACGCGCTGCTGGGCGACGGTGCGAAGCGACGACTCACGGTCGCCCTCGGCCACCGCCAGTTCGGATTCGCCG
The DNA here is from genome assembly GCF_002215235.1 of Rhodococcus sp. BUPNP1. NCBI lineage: Bacteria > Bacillati > Actinomycetota > Actinomycetes > Mycobacteriales > Nocardiaceae > Rhodococcus > Rhodococcus sp. BUPNP1. Next base: position 26,684 of record NZ_NERM01000026.1, on the reverse strand, counting down.
ATGGGGACCGACGAGCCCGGCGGCACGTACCTGCCGAGATCCGGGTAGATCAGGGCCACGCTGATGTCGGAGCTGTAGAGCTGGGCCCCACCGATATAGCGCGGGTCATAGGTGATGAGGGTGCTCGACTCGACGAGCGCGGCGGCCCGCGCCCGCAACTGCGTGTCGACATCCGAGTACAACGCCCGCGAGACCACCGCGTAGGCCGCGATGGAGGTGACGGCGACGGCGAGCGCCACCGCGCCGGCCGCGAGGAGCGTGACGCGGGTGCGCAGCGGCACCGAGCGGGTCAGAAGAAGAGGTGGTCGCATCGGGTCGCTCACGGCGGGGTTTCGCGCAGCACGTACCCGACGCCGCGCACCGTGTGGATCAGGCGCGGTTCTCCACCGGCCTCGGTCTTGCGTCGCAGGTACCCCACGTAGACCTCGAGGGCGTTGCCGGAGGTCGGGAAGTCGTAACCCCACACCTCCTCGAGGATGCGGCTGCGCGTGAGCACCCTCCGCGGGTTCGCCATGAGCATCTCCATCAAGGAGAACTCGGTGCGGGTGAGGCTGATCTGCCGGTCACCGCGGGTGACTTCGCGGGTCGCGGGGTCGAGGCTGAGGTCGGCGAACCGCAGCACCTCGTCGGCGGACGAGTCCGGGTCGGGCGCGGCACGACGCAGCAGCGCCCGCAGCCGCGCGAGCAGTTCCTCGAGCGCGAACGGTTTCGGCAGGTAGTCGTCGGCGCCCGCGTCGAGACCCGCGACCCGCTCCGAGACGGAGTCGCGCGCGGTAAGGACGAGGATCGGCAGGTCGTCGCCGGTGCTGCGCAGTCGGCGGCACACCTCGAGACCGTCGACGCGCGGCATCATCACGTCGAGCACCATCGCATCCGGACGCGACGCCGCGACCTGCTCGAGGGCGTCCTGCCCATCCGTCGCGAGGTCGACCGTGTATCCGTTGAAACTCAGTGACCGGCGCAGCGACTCCCGCACCGCACGGTCGTCGTCGACCACCAGAATGCGCATGATCACCATTGTGGCCTGCCCCTACTGAGAGCGCGCTGAGAACCCGCGGTGGCGGGCGGGCTCTACGACTCAGTCGGTCCGGGGATCGACGTCACCCCTGTGCACGGCCTCGACGAGCCTGCGGGGCACCTTCACTGTCGTTCCGTCGACCGTGACCGGCACGAGATCGGGGACCTTCGCCGTCCACTGCGACCGGCGATGACGGGTGTTCGAGCGGGACTTCCTGCGTTTGGGGACTGCCATGTCGTTCTCCTTCGATGTCGGGAGGTTCGGGGATCAGGGTCGGCGCCGGCCGTACTTGCGCTCGAACTTCTCGACGCGACCGGCGGTGTCGAGCAGGCGGGCGGCGCCCGTCCAGAACGGGTGCGAGTCGCTCGTGACATCGACGACGATCAGCGGGTAGGTACGGCCGTCCGACCAGACGGTCGTGCGTTCGGATGTCGCGGTGGAACGGGTCAGGAAGGTGGCGCCGGTGTTGGCGTCCCGGAAGACCACGGGGTGGTAGTCGGGATGCAGGGCCGGTTTCATCGGTGTTCCTCTCTCTCGTTGTCGCGGCGGTCTGCCGGGAGGTCGTCACATGGGTCTTCGTGGAATCGACCGAAGGGGTCGTGCCAGGTCGGCCACAGGTCGGGGCGGTCGAACTCGTCGTCGGTCACGACCGCCGCGCGCAGGGTGCGGTCGATGAGATCCGGGTCGGCGTCGTGGACGAGGACGACGATGCTCGTGTCCCGGTCGCCGTAGCGTTCGTCCCAGCGCAGCGACGCCATCGCGCGGCGTTCCGGCGGGATCTCGCGCTGTTGCTCGGGAGTCATCGACACGAGCCACGGCCCGGCATGAGCGACCCGCAGTCCTCCACCGGCGGATTCGACGAGCAGCGCATTGTCGGGTTGGGTGGCGACCCACAGTCGCCCTCGGGCGCGCACGACGCCGTCGAGCAGCACGTCGATCGCGTGGTGGAGACGTTCCGGATGGAACGGCCGGTCTGCGGAGAACTCGACGAGGCGGATTCCGCAGTCGTCGTCGAGGGGCGGTTGACCTCGTAGGAGAGGCGAGTGTGCCCCGTCGATCGCCCCGCGACGGGCGGTGGCGGGTATCTCGCGAAGGAGCCGCTCGACGTCCGGTTCCCCCGCCCACGCGATCGGCGCGTCCGGGGCGAGTCGGGTGAGCACCGCGTGCAGGCGCGCCTGCTGCCAGCCGTCCGCTCCCGGGAGCACCACCAGCGCATCGGCGAACTCGACCTGGCCGACGACGACCTGCGCCAGGGTGCGGTCGTCGTCGATACGCTCGTTCAGTTCGTCGTCGCCCGTCGCGTCCTCGAGCCAGGTTGCGGCGTCGAGGCAGGTCACGACGCCGTCCACCCGGACATCGAGGGACGCGGGTCCGTCGACACGACCGACGATCCCGCTCACCACGACATGTTCGACTGCCCAGCACAATGCCTCGGGTTCGAGTTGCGGGTCGAGGTGCAGCACGATCCGGTCGACGCTGCTGTAGTCGCGCATACGGCGCAGAAGCGGCAGCAGATCCTCACGCAGTGTGCAGGAGACGCACCCGTGCGCGAGTTCGAGGATCTCGATGCGTTCGCCCTCGACGGTGAGCACGGAGCGGCGGAGTATGCCTTGGTCGAGACTGGACAGGTCGTGGTGGACGACCGCGGTGCCCGGACGCAGGAGCGACCGCGCGACCTGCGCAGTCCGTCCGCGCCATCCGCAGACGATGACGAGCGGCGTCCTGGTGTCCACAGGACTCCTTTCGATAACGATTGTCATTAACGACATCTGAGCGTACAGTCGGCGAAGCACTTTGTCGAAAATGATTGTCGTTACCTACGAAAGGAGCCGACGTGTCGGCCACGTGCCAACTCACCGGACGGCGACCCGGTTTCGGGAGATCCGTATCGCACTCCCATGTCCGCACCAGCCGGCGGTGGAACCCGAACATCCAGCGCAGAACCTATTTCGTACCCTCGCTCGGACGCCGGGTCACGCTGAACCTGTCCACCAAGGGCATCAAGATCGTCGACCGCGACGGCATCGAGAGCGTCGTCGCACGTCTGCGTACCCGTGGGGAGATATTCTGATGGCAGCACGCAGCGAGATCCGGCCTATCGTCAAGCTTCGCTCCACCGCCGGGACCGGCTACACCTACGTCACCCGGAAGAACCGCCGAAACGATCCCGACCGTCTCGTCCTGCGCAAGTACGACCCCGTGCTGCGCAGACACGTCGACTTCCGAGAGGAGAAGTAGTCGTGGCGAAGAAATCGAAGATCGCACGCAACGAGCAACGGAAGGCGATCGTGGCCCGGTACGCCGAGCGCCGCGCGGAACTGAAGGAGGTCGTGCGCCGACCGTCGTCCTCGCCCGAGGAGCGCAGCGAAGCCCAGCGGACACTGCAGCGTCTACCCCGCGACGCCAGTCCGGTACGATTGCGCAATCGAGACGCTGCGGACGGCCGCCCGCGCGGCTACCTGCGAAAGTTCGGGCTCTCACGAGTGCGTGTGCGTGAACTCGCCCACCGCGGGGAACTACCCGGCGTCCACAAGTCGAGCTGGTGAGGAGCGAGATATGGCAGTCAAGCGAGGTCCGTCGAAGAAGTCGCGTGCCGTCGAGGGACGCAAGCCCAAGAAGAACCCCCTCTTCGCGGCGAAGATCGAGTACGTCGACTACAAGGACGTCAACCTGCTCCGCACCTTCATCTCCGACCGCGGCAAGATCCGCAGCCGTCGCGTCACGGGCCTGACCCCGCAGCAGCAGCGTCAGGTCGCCGTCGCGGTGAAGAACGCCCGCGAGATGGCTCTGCTCCCCTACGTCAGCAGCAAGTAGGTCGTAGCTTCCGACGCCGCCTCTCCCATCGGGAGGGGCGGCGTCGTCGTGTGTGCACCCGAGACCGACGTTGTTCGCGAAAATCTGCCGAGAATCGCAAACAACCTCGGTCTCGATGCTCGCTTCGGTCCGATGGTGGGGAGACGCCCCGGGGTCCTTAGACTAGGCAACCGTGTCGGGTGTGATCGCGGGGTTCAGTGTCATCTTCGTGATCATCGCCATCGGCTTCACGCTGGGGCGCCTGGGCACACTCGGGCACGAGGCGCAGACGGTGCTCAGCCGGCTCGTCTTCTTCGTCGCCACCCCCGCGCTGCTGTTCGACGTGCTCGCGACGTCCGACCTGTCGGTGATCTTCTCGCCCAATCTCTACATCGCGGCGGCCACGGCGTTCGCCGTCGCGATCGTGCACTTCGTCGTCGCGAAGCTCTGGCTGCGACGTGCAGTTCCCGAGGCGACCATCGGTGCGCTGTGCGCCGGTTACGTCAACTCCGCGAACCTCGGCATCCCCATCGCCGTGTTCGTGCTCGGCGACGCGTCGTTCGTCGCGCCCCTGCTGTTGTTCCAGATCGTCGTGCTCTCCCCCATCGCACTGACGATGCTCGACCTGTCGACGATGCGCGCCGGGGTCTCGCGCCTCGACACCCTGCTCGCGCCGTTCAAGAACCCCATCGTCCTGGCCGCCGCGGCCGGACTCGCCATCGCGATCAGCGGATGGACGCCTCCCGAGGCGTTGCTGCAGCCGTTCCATCTGCTCGGCGGCGCGTCGGTGCCCGGTGCGCTGCTCGCGTTCGGGTTGTCGCTGCAGGGTGTCCGGGTGCTCGAGAAGGGAACGAGCCCGCGCCGCGACATCGCGCTCGCCTCGGTGCTCAAGATCCTCGCCCAGCCCGTGCTCGCGTATCTGATGGGGCGATTCGTGTTCGGCCTCGACGGCCACGCACTGTTCGCCGTCGTGGTGGTCGCCGCGCTGCCGACTGCGCAGAACGTCTTCGTCTACGCCAGTGCCTACGGTCGCGGCACGGTGCTCGCCCGCGACGCCGCACTCGTCACCACCCTCGCCTCCATCCCTGCGATCGGCGTGACCGCCGCCCTGCTGGCGTGATGAACACGCGACACGGGAATACCGTGGGAACCATGCGTTCCGTCGTCCGTGCCTGCCGGGGAATCACCGTCCTCGCGATGTGCCTGCTCATCGCAGCCTGCGGGTCGAGTTCGAGTACACCGGACGTCCCGGCGCTGCCCGAGGAACCGGTTCCGGCAGGGGCGACGGCGTTCTCGCCGCGACCCGACATCGTCGACGCGCATCCGCTGACGATCCTGTCGTGGTCGCGGGTGAGCGACGACCGGATCGCCCTGCACTTCGAGACGGGCACCCCCGAGTGCTTCGGCGTCGACGCGACCGTCACCGAAACGGACGACACGGTGACGGTGACGCTCCTCGGCGGCACGCTGCCGGAGATGCAGGACCGCATGTGCATCATGGTCGCCGTCGCCGGCACCCTCGAGGTCTCCTTGCAGTCGCCGCTCGGCGACCGGGTCGTGACGGCCGGCGTCTGACATATGTCGCATCCTCCGCGTCACTGGCTGCTGTACCTGTGCTTGTCCACAGCCCTGCTGCACGCGGCATTCCAGTCGATCCGCGTCCTGGTCTCCTACCGGATCCTCGCGCTGGGCGGTGATGCGACGACCATCGGTGCCGTCACCGCGCTCTACGCCATCGTCCCGCTGATCGCGGCGGTGCGGATGGGACGCGCCGTGGACCGCGGCCACGCGACCGCCATTCTCCGTTCGGGCATCGTCGTCACCACGGCCGGCGCCGGGTTGATCGCTCTCAGTTCGGGATTGCCCGTGCTCGCCGCCGGCAACGTCGTGCTCGGTCTCGGGCAGTTGCTCGTCACGGTGTCGGGGCAGGCGTTCGTGTCGATCCTGTCGCCGCCGGGTCAACTGGATCGCGGGTTCGCCGGTCTCACGCTGGGTGTGTCGGTCGGGCAGGCCGTCGGTGTGCCGGTCTCCGGCGTGATCGCCGCGACCACCGGCGACGGCAACGGCTCCGTCGAGACCACCGGCGCACTGCTGGCCATGACGGTGGTCTCGCTGCTCTCCCTTCCACTCGTGCTGGGACTTCGTGAACCGCCCGGCTCCGGCCGCACCGCGGAGGACGGCGCGCCCCAGTCGATCCTGTCGATGCTCGGGACGAAGGGCATGAAGCCCGCGATGCTGTCGAGCCTGGTGGTCCTCGCCTCGGTCGACCTCGTCGTCGCCTACCTGCCGTTGCTCGGTGAGCAGTTCGGGTTCGGTGTGCTGCTGGTGTCGATCCTGCTCACCGCCCGCACCGTGGCGTCCATCGTCTCGCGTGCCCTGCTGCCGTGGGCGTTGCGCCGGATTCCACGCAGGTGGCTGCTCGTCTCCGCGACCGCCGGGACCATCGTGCCGGTCGCGCTGCTGCCGCTCGTGCCGAACCCGTGGGTCATCGGCGCCTTGCTGGCCGTGTGCGGAATGTTCTGGGGCGTCGGCCAACCCCTGACGATGACGTGGGTGGTCGAACTCGTCGCACCGGCCGACCGCGCGTCGGCGCTGGCGGTGCGGTTGACCGGCAACCGTCTCGGGCAGGTCGCGGTGCCCATGGTGGCCGGCGCGATCGCCGGGGTCGCCGGTGTCGCGTCGATCTTCTGGGTGACCGCCGCCCTGCTGTCCGCCGCCGCGACGACCACGTGGCGTTCGGTGCGACGCTGAGACTCCTTACGACCGCCGACGGGCCCGCACGTAGTCGGCGACGACCGCCGCCCCGAGACCGTCGACGTCGGGCGCGACCACCCGTCCCCCGACGCGACGCGCCAGCACGTCGACGACCCGCGCGAGACCCGGATCGCTGCCGAGCCGGAAGATCGTGACCTGGGCGCCGAGCCGCGCGATGTGGTCGAGTTCGCGCACCGTCAGCCCGAGAGTGCGTGCGCTCGGCGGGTAGTCGAAGGCCGCGAAGCCGTCCGGTTCGAGGTGGGCGGTGGGTTCACCGTCGGTGACGACGAAGACCACCGGCTGCGCGTTGGGATGACGACGCAGGTGACGACCCGCGAGCATCAGGGCGTGGTGCAGATTGGTGCCCTGCTCGTAGACGCCGTCGAGCCCGGCGAGTTCGGGCGCCGACACCACACGAGCGTGCCGACCGAACGCGATGAGCTGCAGCGCATCCCCGCGGAAGCGCGTGGACACGAGGTGGTTCAGCGCGAGGGCCGTGCGTTTCATCGGCACCCAGCGACCGTCCATGACCATCGAGAACGACGTGTCGACGAGCAGCGCGACCGCCGCCTGCGTCCGCTGTTCGGTCTCGATCACCTCGACGTCCTGCACCGACATCCGCACCGGCAGACCGGGACTGCGCAGGGTCGCGTTGGTGAGGGTCCGCACGACGTCCCATGGTTCGGTGTCGCCGAACTCCCATGCCTTCGACGCGCCGGTCGGTTCGCCGAGCACACCCGCCCGCCGCGACTCGCGTTGCCCGGTGCGCGACGAGATGCGATTGACGACGTCGCGCAGGGCCGCCTCGCCGAGCCGGCGCATGGCCTTGGGCGACAGTCGCCACTGCCCGTCGGCACCCCGGTCGAAGAAGCCCTGCCGCTGCAGTTCCTTCTCGAGTTCGGCGAGGGTACGCGCATCGGCTGCGGCCTCGGGCCCGAGATGACGGGCGAGCGCGTCGAGGTCGATGTCGTCGAGGGACGCCCCGGCGTACTGCTGCGACAGCTGCTCGGCGAGCTGGTCGAGTTCGGACAGCTCCTGCAGCGCCGAGGTGGCCTCACCGAGACCCATGCCCTGTTCGCCGCGCACCTGCTCGGAACCGGTCCAGTCCTCGCCGGGACGCGCGGCACGCAGGTGGCCGTCGAGACGGTCGAGCTGGCTCATCAGATCCGGAGATCCGAAGGCCTGCTGTGCGAGAGCGTCGAGTTCGTCGCGCTGCTCGGGGGTGAGCGAGTTGCGCAGCCGCTGCGCCGCCGCGGCCCGCTGTGCGAGGGAGTCGAGCAGTTCCTCGACGTTCTGCGGGTTCTCCGGGAAGAACTCGCCGTGCTCGGCCATGAACTGCTCGAAGTCCTCCTCGGTGTCCTCACCGCGGGAGTGCTTGTCGAGCAGATCGTTGAGGTCCTCGAGCATCTCCGAGATGCGTTGCCGGTCCTCGTCGGTGGCCCCTTCGAGCGCCTGCTTCATCCCGGCGAAGCGCTGGTCGAGCATCTCCCGGCCGAGCAGGTCGCGGATCTTCTCGTAGTCCTGCCGGGCCTGCGCGCTGCGCCAGTCGTAGTCGGCGAGTTCCTGCACGGCCTGCGCCGTCGACGGCGGTAGTTCCTCGATCCGCATCTCCGCGAACCGCGCGTCGTCGTCGAGGGCGCGGGCCAGCTCCTTGCGTTCCTCGAGCACGGCGCGGTCGAGCAGTTCGCGCACCTCGCGCAGGGTGCCGTCGAGATTGGTGCGGTCGAGCAGCTGACGTCGGCGCCGGTTCGCCTGCGCGGCAAGCTTGTCGAGGCCGCGCATGCCGTCCTGCCCGCGACGCAGCAACTCCCGCAGGGCGCGCTTGGGTGACGCGCCGGCCATGACGTCGTCGCCGATCGCGGCGAGCGCGTCGCGCAGGTCCACCGGCGGGGCGAGCGGATCGCCCCCGGCATACGGACCGTAGCGGGCCGACCTGCTCATCGGGAGTACACCGCCGAGCCGTCGTCGCCGGTGTCCTTGGCGATGCGCCGCGCCAGGTACAGACCCTCGAGGGCGAGTTCCACTGCCGCGGCGCGGGTTCCGGTGTCGGTGGCGCCGAGCCGTTCGGCGACGGCGTCGAGGACGGGCAGTTCGGGCAGTTCGTCGAGCAGCACCTTCGCGGTGATCCGCTCACCGGTGACCACCGGATCACCCTGTTCGACGGCGGCGACCAGCGGCCCGAGGTCGACGCCCGCGAGCCGCGAGCGGGCGGTCTCGGCCGTGGCGCGCCGGAGGAGGTGATCGAGGATCTCGAATTCCCTTCCCTCCTCGCCGGATTCGAACTCCACCTTGCCGCGGAGCACCTCGACGACCGTGCCGAGGTCGACGGGACGCGCGACCGGATCGTCCTCACCGAGGACCGCACCGCGGTGCAGCGCCGCGGCCGAGACGGTCTCGGCGCCGGCGACGGCGAACCGCGCCGAGACACCCGAACGCTGGTCGACGGAGGTCGATTCGCGCAGCAGCCTGGTGAACCGGGCGAGGATCTCGAAGAGATAGTCGGGCACGCGGGACTGCAGGTGCGCCTCCTGCTCGATGACGGCGATCTCGTCCTCGAGCCGGGTCGGGTAGTGCGTGCGGATCTCCGCGCCGAAACGGTCCTTGAGCGGGGTGATGATGCGACCGCGGTTCGTGTAGTCCTCGGGGTTCGCGCTCGCGACGAGCAGCACGTCGAGGGGCAGGCGCAGCGTGTAGCCGCGGACCTGGATGTCGCGTTCCTCCATGACGTTGAGCAGCGACACCTGGATGCGTTCGGCGAGGTCGGGCAGTTCGTTGACGGCGACGATGCCGCGGTGCGCGCGGGGCACGAGACCGAAGTGGATCGTCTCCGGGTCGCCGAGGCTGCGACCCTCCGCGACCTTCACGGGGTCGACGTCGCCGACGAGGTCGGCGACCGAGGTGTCGGGCGTCGCGAGCTTCTCGGCGTACCGCTCGCTGCGGTGCCGCCACGCGACGGGCAGGTCGTCGCCGAGTTCGGCGGCACGGCGGATCGACGCCGGGGTGATGGGTTCGTAGGGGTGCTCGCCGAGTTCGGAGCCGGCGATGACCGGGGTCCATTCGTCGAGCAGCAGCGGCAGGGTGCGCAGCAGGCGCGTCTTGCCCTGGCCGCGTTCGCCGAGCAGGACCACGTCGTGGCCGGCGATGAGGGCGCGTTCGAGCTGCGGGACGACGGTGTCCTCGAAACCGAGGATTCCGGGCCACGGATCGGTACCGTCGCGCAGCGCAGCGAGCAGGTTGTGCCGGATCTCGTCCTTGACGGACCGTTGCACGTGGCCGGAGGCGCGGAGCTCGCCGACCGTGGAGGGGCGCGGTGTGGGTGACGTCACCTCACCCAAGGTACGACCGAACCGCCGTTTCGGCATCCGTGATCCCGCGACCGGTCCGCCTACACTCGCCGCATGGACACCTGGATCCTGGCGGCCCTGCTCGGGCTGGGGCTCGCGGCCGCCACCGGGCTGCGCACCTTCCTGCCGCTGCTGCTCCTGTCGGCCGCGGTCCACTTCGAACTCTTCGGCGTGGTCCTCAACGAATCGATGCAGTGGCTCGGGTCCACCTCGGCGCTCGTCGCCCTGACGATCGCCACCGCCGTGGAGGTCGTCGCCGACCTCGTGCCGCTCGTGGACAACGCGCTGTCCGCCGTCGGCACGGTCACCCGGCCGGTCGCGGGTGCGCTCGCGGCGTGGGCGGCCTTCGCGAGCCTCGATCCCGCGATGGCGGCGCTCGCGGGCATCGTCATCGGCGCCCCGACCGCCCTGGCGGTGAGCACTGCGCAGACGGGTACGCGGGTCGCGAGCACGGCGACCACCGCCGGTTTCGGCAATCCGGTGCTGTCGATCGTCGAGAGCGTCACCTCGTTCGTCACGTCGCTGATCGCGCTGCTCGCTCCCCTGCTCGTCATCCCCCTGCTGGCGCTGTTCGGGTGGCTCGGAGTGCGGGGTTACCGCCGGGTGCGCCGTGCCCGTTCGTCACGGACGAAACCGACGCCACACCGCGGCGCCCTCGATACGGGCCGGCCCGGCGACTTCTGATAGACACATGACATGTCGGACACCGAGATCACCTTTTCCAGCGGCGACGTCACCCTGCACGGCAGCCTGCGGGTACCCGTCTCCATGAGGGGTCCGGTGCCCGCCGTCCTGCTGCTCGCCGGCAGCGGCCCCACCGACCGCAACGGCGACAGCGCACTGCTCCCCGGCTCGATCGGCACCCTGCAGCACCTCGCCGACGTGCTCGAACGCAAGGGCTTCGCGAGCCTGCGCTACGACAAGTTCGGCAGCGGTGTCACCGGCCTCGGCCCGTACAGCGTCGAGGACGTCGCCGATCTCGGCTTCTCGACGTTCATCGACGGCGCCGCTGACGCACTCGCCTTCCTCGGTTCGCAGCGCGGGGTCGACCCGGAGCGGCTCTACGTCGTCGGGCACAGCGAGGGCGCGCTGATCGCGCTGTCGCTCGCCCAGGACAACGACGCGGTCGCCGGACTCGGTCTGCTCGAACCGCTCGCCGTGCGCCTGCTCGACCTGCTGACCGCCCAGATCGACGCGCAGCTCGACGCCGTCGTCGCCGCGGGACAGCTCCCCGTCCAGATCGCCGACGAACTGCGGGTCGCGCTCACGGGCGCGGTCGAGTCGCTCCGCGCCGACGGCACCCTCAGCGACACCCTGCCCGAGCCGTTGCGCAATGCCGGGCTCGTCCCCGCCAACGCCAAGGCACTCGCCGAGGAGGACGCGCTCGATCCGCGGATGCTCGCCGCACAGGTCGCCGGCGACCTGCCGGTGCTCACCGCGGTCTCGTCCAAGGACATCCAGGTGCGGGTCGAGGACGTCGACGCGCTCGACGCGGCGCTCGTGCACACCCGCCTGACGTCGCTGCGCATGGCGCGCACCAACCACGTGCTCAAGGACATCGGCGACCAGCAGTCGACGGGCGCCGATTACGTCGCCGACCTGCCCTTCTCCGACGAGTTCACGTCCGGTTTCGAGGCGTGGCTCGACAAGCTGAGGGGCTGAGCACCCGACCCCACGCACGGACGACGCAGAAATAACAAATGTCCATTCCGCGTTGTTCGTGTATGGTCATCCGTTAACCAACTGGTTCACACGAGAAAGGTACGGTCCGATGCGATACAAGCACATGTACGTAGCCGGTTGTTCCGTACCGTTTTCTCACTTCTTCTTCCACTTCGCGGCGGAGCGATCCCGAGAATAGAAGTCACACGACGACTCGTTCTCGGGCACTCGGGGCACATACGCCCCGGGTGCCCTTTCTCTATCCCCGACCGCGACCCGTACAAGATCACCTCGACAGGAGAAACACCATGAAACTGCGCATCGAATCCGGCGGCACCGTGTCGACCGAACTGCCCGACGACCTCACCGGTCACGCCATCACCATCGACCTGAGCCGGGTCGGCGGTACCGAGAGTGGCGCCGCCTCCGCGGATCTCATCCGCGAGCTGCTCGACCGTGGCGCTGCCAAGCTGGTCATCTCCGAGGGCCGCGGCAAGCGCACCGTCGAACACACCGCACACGACAACGGCACCCACGCGCACGCCGCCTGAGCGGCGGTGCGCGCGGGTGCCGCGCGTGTGTGGTTCGTTCCCTAGTGCGCGAAGTGCCGTGCGCCGGTGAGGTACAGCGTCACGCCGGCCTCGCGAGCGGCCTCGATGACCTCGTTGTCGCGCACCGAGCCACCCGGCTGCACGATCGCCTTCACGCCGGCCTCGGTCAGCACCTGCAGACCGTCGGCGAACGGGAAGAAGGCGTCGGACGCGGCCACCGACCCGGCGACACGATCACCCGCACGGGTCACGGCGAGTCGCGCCGAGTCGACGCGGTTGACCTGACCCATGCCGACACCGACGGTCGCGCCGCCCGAAGCCAACAGGATCGCGTTGGACTTCACGGCACGGCAGGCGCGCCAGGCGAATTCGAGATCGCGCAGCGTGGCCTCGTCGGCGGCCTCGCCGCACGCGAGCTGCCAGTTGGCGGTGGAGTCGCCGTCCGCGGTGAGCACGTCGCGCTCCTGCAGCAGCAGACCACCGGAGATCTGACGGATCTCGACCGGAGCCGACTTCGGTGAATCGGCGCGCAGGATGCGGATGTTCTTCTTGCGGGAGAGCACGTCGACGGCACCGTCGGCGTACGACGGGGCGATGATCACCTCGGTGAAGATCTCGGCGACCTGCTCGGCCATCTCGACGCTCACCTCACGGTTGGCGGCGATGACGCCACCGAAGGCCGAGACGGGATCGCACTCGTGCGCGTTGTGGTGTGCCGTGGCGATGTCGTCGGCGATCGCGATACCGCACGGGTTGGCGTGCTTGATGATCGCGACGCACGGCTCGCTGTGGTCGTGCGCGGCGCGCCAGGCGGCGTCGGCGTCCTGGTAGTTGTTGTAGGACATCTCCTTGCCGTGGAACTGCTCGGCCTGCGCGAGCCCCGGCTCGCCCGCCTCGTTCACGTACAGGGCCGCGGCCTGGTGCGGGTTCTCGCCGTAGCGAAGGACGTTCGAGCGGGCCCAGGTCGCGCCGGTCCACGCCGGGAACTGCGACTCGTCGCCCTCGGGCGCCGCGTAGCCGCTGTTCATCCAGCTCGCCACCGCGACGTCGTAGGCGGCGGTGTGCTGGAACGCCTGCGCGGCAAGACGCTTGCGCTGCTCGAGGGTGAAACCGCCACCCTCGACGGCGGCGAGCACGTCACCGTAGGCAGCCGGGTCGACGACGACCGCAACCGACGGGTGGTTCTTCGCCGCGGCGCGCACCATCGACGGGCCACCGATGTCGATCTGCTCGACGCACTCGTCGGGGCTCGCACCCGAGGCGACCGTCTGCGTGAACGGGTAGAGGTTCACGACGACGAGCTCGAACGCCTCGATGCCCAGATCGGCGATCTGGTCGAGGTGGTCCTGCTTGCGGGTGTCGGCGAGGATGCCGGCGTGCACGCGCGGGTGCAGGGTCTTCACCCGGCCTTCGAGGCACTCGGGGAAGCCGGTCAGTTCCTCGACCTTCGTCACCGGCACGCCTGCGTCGGCGATGGTCTTGGCCGTGGAGCCGGTCGAGACCAGCTCGACACCTGCCGCGTGGAGCCCTGTCGCCAGCTCCACCAGCCCGCTCTTGTCGTACACGCTGACCAGCGCGCGGCGCACAGTCTTACGTTCGGTCACCGGGGATCACGGCCTTTCGTCCATCGGAAACAACTCCACGGGTGGCGACGGCGGCGACCATCTCGGCCAGCAGCCGTCGCTCCACAACCTTGATGCGCTCGTGCAGGGTGTCCTCGTCGTCGTCGTCGAGCACCTGCACGGCTTCCTGCGCGAGGATCGGGCCGGTGTCGACGCCCCCGTCGACGAGATGCACCGTCGAACCGGTGATCTTGACGCCGTAGGCAAGGGCGTCGGCAACGGCGTGCGCGCCGGGGAACGACGGCAGTAGCGCGGGATGAGTGTTGATGATGCGGCCGGCGAACCGCTCGAGGAAGGCCGAACCCAGGATCTTCATGAAGCCCGCGGACACCACGAGGTCGGGTTCGTGGGCGGCGACCGCGTCGGTCAGCGCGCGGTCCCACGAAGTGCGGTCCTCGAAGTCGCGCAACGCGACGCGGAACGACGGGATGCCTTCGTCGGCGGCGTGCCCTTCGGCGGGACATTGGCGATCGACACCGACAGCGACGACCGTCGCGGGATATCCGTCGGTCCGGGTGGCGTCGAGCAGCGAACGCAAGAGGCTGCCCGTGCCCGAGGCGAGGACGACGAGCCGCGCCGGCGCGGTGGGCGGCAGCTGGTCACGCGAGGCAGTCAGGGTCCACTCCTGTGAAGTCGAGGTGGGTCGGCCGATCGACCGGCCGTAGGAGAGCCTAGTCGGCGCCCTTTTCGGCCTTGTTCGCGACCTCCTCGTCGGGCTCGTCCTCGTCCTCGGCGTCATCCTCGTCGACCACCTCGACCACCTCGGCGTCGATGACGTCGTCGGCGTCCGCATCGTCCTCGAGGCTCTCCGCGTCGTCCTCGGCAGCCTCGTCCTCCTCGACTGCGGCGGCTTCGTCCCCGTCGACTTCTGCGACCTCGCGCTCGGCGGCGGTGGTGTCCTCGACCGAGGATTCCTCCTCGTCGTCGGCATCCGCGTCATCGGCGTCCTCTGCCACAGGAGCCTCGAGTGCCGGGGTCTCGCCCTCGGGCGCCTCGAGTTCTGGGTCGGCTCCTGCATCAGCGGTGTCGTCCGCCGCGTCCTCCGAGGTCTCCTCGGCCACCTCGGTGTCGGCGCGCAGTGCCGCCGCGGCCAGGCGACCTTCGCGCCACACGAGCAGCTGGGCCGTGATGATGCCGAGCAGGCCCGACCAGGCGAAGACGAGGATTCCGGCGAGCCACCAGTTGGCGCCGACCGTGCCGAAGACGCCGAGCGGGCCGCCCGCGACCCAGGTCGCCAGCGCCGTGACGAGTCCGGCGCCCGCTGCGGCAGCGAGCACCGTCCATGAAGCGTCGGCGCTGCCCACCGGGGCACCGTCGGCCTTCGCCTGCAGGGTTCGCTGCGCGGCGAAACGGCCGAGCAGCGCACCGATCGTCGCCGGAACGGCCAGCAGCACCGGCCAGAACGCTGCGGCCGGGCCCGAGGGGACCGCCGCAAGCACCGGCAGCGCCGGGAGGTCGCCGCCCGTCGCCTCGAACAGGCTCAGATGGATGTCGCCGAAGTGCACGGTGCTGCCGGCCAGGACGGCAGCGGCACCGATGATGACGTTGGGCAGGTACAGGATCGACATCACCGTCAGCCCCAGCACGCCGGTCCAGTGATCCCCGCGCGCGAGCAGTTCACCGACGACGTTCCACGACCACAGCAGTCCGGCGACGACCACCACCCCACCGAGGGCGAACATTCCCAGCAGCACCCGCAGTGCCGGACGGAAGGCGAGCACGAGCCAGTCGGGCGCTGCGTAATAGCGCACCAGCGGCCTCCACACGCGGGACCCGATGCCGATGAGGGCCGCGAGGAGGTAGATGCCGGTGACCCACGCGAGCGCGGCGCCGGCGTTCGGGGGCGTTACCGGCAGCACGCTCGCCGCATCCTGCAGCACGATCAGCGACGCCGCGGTCACGAGCAGCGGGCCGGCGAGGACGGCGACGGTGATGCGCGAGACGTCCTGACGATCGAGGGCGTAACCGCTGCTCTCGACGAGCGCGTCGGCCGCGGACGCGCATCCGCGCGCCGCCTGCCACACCAGGACCGCGGTGGGCAGCAGCGGCAGCACACCGAGCGACGTGCCGTCGATCGTGAGCGTCACCTGGTGCAGAGCGAGCCACGTGCCGGCGATCGCGGCGTAGATGCCGGTGAGGTCGCTGTTGGCGACGACCATCGTCGTCACCACGATGGTGGCCACGACGGCGAGCGTCACCGCCGGTACGCGGGCCGCAGTGCCGAGCAGGATGCGGAACCGCTCCGGGTCCAGGCTGTCGTCGTCGGTGGGAACGTGCCGGGTGGACCGGCCGAGCGTCGAAGTCATCGGTTCGAGAGTGTCACCGACACGGCGGTCGTGGTGTCAGGCGCGCCGATCACCGCTGGTCGTCCGGTGCGCGGAAGGCCTGCGTGGCCTCCTGGTCGCCGGTCGCAGTGGTCCCGGTCTCCTCGCGACGTTCCGTGCCCGCCGTGTCGTCATCGGACACTGTGCCGTCCGCCCGGGTGACTGTGCCGTCCGCCCGGGTGTCGGTGTGGTCCGTCGAGTCCTGAGCGCCGTGCGGTTCCTGAACCGGATACTGCTGGGTCGGCTGCGCACCGGTGTACTGCTGTCCGCCGTACTGCTGCGCACCGGGATACTGTGCTCCCCCGCCGTACTGCTGGGCGCCCGGGAACTGCTGTGAACCGGGGAACTGCTGGGCTCCGCTGTACTGCTGCCCGCCGTACTGCTGGGCGCCCGGATACTGCTGGGACCCGCCGTACTGCTGCGACCCCGAGTACTGCTGCGCGCCGGAGTACTCACCCGACGTCTGCTGTCCGGGATACGCCTGGTGGCCGGGATGGGGCGCACCGAACTGGGACTGCCCGCCGGTGACTCCCTGCTGCGCGCCGTAGGGCTGGCCGTATCCCTGCGGGCCGTAACCCTGCGGCGAACCATAACCCTGCGGCGCCCCGGAGCCCTGGGGCTGACCGGTTCCCGGTCCGGTCCCGAATCCCTGGTACTGCCCGGCGCCCTGCGGCGAACCGAAGGAGCTCCGCTCACCCGACCGGCCGGACACGAGGATGCCGAGGCCGAACAGCAACGCGACGAGCGCCAGCGCGAACTGCAGGAAACCGAGGACGAGGATCGTCACGCCGCCCCACGCGATCCCGGTGTCCTCGGGCAGATGGAACAGCTGGAACAGGGACGTCACGAAACCGACGCCCGACGCCGCGACGGCCACGGCACGCAGATCCTGGCCGGGGAGCAGCGACAGTGCCGCGCTCACACCGCCGAAGAGCAGGAAGGCCAGCGGCACGACGGCGAAGCCGAAATCGAAGGACGTGAGCGCCACCTGGGAGCCGAAGGTGATGTTCACGAAGGGTGTGAGGCCGAGCAGGAAGTTCACGGCACCGAGCACGGCCACCGCGAGTGGCAGCAGCAACGGCACCACCTTGCTCTGGGCGGATGCGCCTGCGGGGAATGTCATCGATTCTCCTGCCGTCGATCGGTGTGTGTCGGTCACTCGTCCTGCAGTCAACAGCCTAGGGACTACCCGAGAGAATGGGGTCCATGCCGCACACTCTCGCCCCGGGCCCCGACGTCGTGGTCGAGACGGAGGTGAAGCACTCGCGTTTCCTCGCGGCGGTTCGTCGTGTCGACACGGCCGACGCCGCGCTCGCCTTCGTCGACGAACAACGCCGACTGTATCCCGATGCCCGACACCATTGCTGGGCATTCGTGGTGGGTGACGCCCCGTCGGCACGCGCCGAGCGGTCGAGCGACGACGGGGAGCCGGGCGGCACGGCCGGTATCCCGATGCTGCAGGTCCTGCACCACCGGGAGCTCGTGAACGTCGCGGTGGTGGTGACCCGGTGGTTCGGAGGGATCAAGCTCGGCGCGGGCGGGCTGGTGCGCGCGTACTCGGGTGCGGTCGCGACGGCCTTGGACGAGGCGCCTCTCGTCGAGCGCAGGCAGCAGGAGAAGTTCACCCTCGCGATCGATCACGGCGAGGCGGGTCGCGTGGAGGCGGAACTGCGCGGGCGCGGGGTCGCGGTGCTCGACGTGGCCTATGCGGACCGGGTCGTCCTCACCGTCGCGGGGCGTGAGCGGAGCGAACTGGAGGGCTGGGTGGCGTCGTTGACGTCCGGGGCGGGCGAACTCGAACCCGCGGGAGTCGACTGGATCGACATCTGACCGGATTCACGCCGGAAAAAGCGCGTGCGCGCCTCCCGATGGCCGGAGCCACCGGAAGGCGCGCACGGAAGGCGACGCTGCTGTCAGAGCGACTGCAGGATCTCGCGAGCGAGCGCAGCGGTCTCGGACGGCGTCTTGCCGACCTTCACGCCGGCCGCCTCGAGAGCGTCCTTCTTGGCCTGAGCGGTGCCCGAGGAGCCCGAGACGATGGCGCCGGCGTGGCCCATGGTCTTGCCCTCGGGAGCGGTGAAGCCCGCGACGTAGCCGACGACCGGCTTGGTCACGTTGGCCTTGATGTAGTCGGCCGCACGCTCCTCGGCGTCGCCGCCGATCTCGCCGATCATGACGATGACCTTGGTCTCCGGGTCCTTCTCGAACGCCTCGATGGCGTCGATGTGGGTGGTGCCGATGACCGGGTCGCCGCCGATGCCGATGGCGGTCGAGAAGCCGTACTCGCGCAACTCGAACATCATCTGGTAGGTCAGGGTGCCCGACTTGGAGACGAGGCCGACCGGGCCCTTGCCGGCGATGTTCGCCGGGGTGATGCCGACGAGCGCCTCACCCGGGGTGATGATGCCGGGGCAGTTGGGGCCGATGATGCGGGTCTTGTTGCCCTTCTGGACGTTGTAGGCCCAGGCGTAGGCGGAGTCCTGCACGGGGATGCCCTCGGTGATGACCACGAGCAGCGGGATCTCCGCGTCGATGGCCTCGACGATGGCGTCCTTCGAGAAGGCCGGGGGAACGAACGCGATCGAGACGTCGGCGCCGGTCTCCTTCATGGCCTCGGCGACGGAGCCGAAGACGGGGAGCTCGACGGGGTTGCCGTCCTTGTCGGTGTGCGAGACCGTCGTGCCGGCCTTGCGGGCGTTCACGCCGCCGACGACCTGGGTGCCGGCCTTGAGCATGAGCGCGGTGTGCTTGGTGCCCTCGCCGCCGGTGATGCCCTGGACGATGACCTTGGAATCCTTGGTAAGGAAGATTGCCATTGTTCTGTGTGTCCCTTTACTTCGCTGCGAAGGCGAGTTCGGCCGCCTTGTCGGCAGCCTCGTCCATGGTGGCGACGACCGTGACCAGCGGGTGGTCGGCCTCGGCGAGGATGCGGCGACCCTCGTCGACGTTGTTGCCGTCGAGGCGGACGACCAGCGGCTTGTTGGCCTCGTCGCCGAGGATCTCGAGGGCCTTGACGATGCCGTTCGCGACCGCGTCGCACGCGGTGATGCCACCGAAGACGTTGACGAACACGCTCTTGACCTGAGCGTCGTTCAGGATGACGTCGAGACCGGCGGCCATGACGGCTGCCGAGGCGCCGCCACCGATGTCGAGGAAGTTGGCGGGCTTGACGCCGCCGTGCTTCTCGCCTGCGTAGGCGACGACGTCGAGGGTCGACATGACCAGGCCGGCGCCGTTACCGATGATGCCGACCTCGCCGTCGAGCTTGACGTAGTTGAGGTCGTTCTCCTTGGCCTTGAGCTCGAGGGGATCCGTGGCGTCCTTGTCCTCGAACTCGGCGTGGCCGGGCTGACGGAAGTCGGCGTTGGCATCCAGGGTGACCTTGCCGTCGAGGGCGAGGATCTGGTCGTCCGGGGTACGGACGAGGGGGTTGACCTCCACGAGGAGAGCGTCTTCCTTGACGAAGACCTCCCACAGCTTCTGGATGGTCACGGCTGCGGCGTCGAGGACCTCGGCGGGCAGGTGGCCCTTCTCGGCGATCTCGCGCGCGAACGCGAGGTCGACGCCCTTGACGGCGTCGACGGGGACCTTGGCGAGGCGCTCCGGCTTGGTGGCGGCAACCTCTTCGATCTCCATGCCGCCCTCGACCGAGCACATGGCCAGGTAGGTGCGGTTGGTGCGGTCGAGCAGGAAGGAGATGTAGTACTCCTCCGCGATGTCGCTGGCCTCGGCGACCAGGAGCTTCTTGACGATGTGACCCTTGATGTCGAGGCCGAGGATGTTCTCGGCGTGGGTCTGCGCGTCGTCTGCGGTGGCGGCGTACTTCACGCCACCGGCCTTGCCGCGGCCGCCGACCTTGACCTGGGCCTTGACCATGACCGGCTTGCCGATTTCCTCCGCGATCTCGCGGGCACCGGCGACAGTGTCGGTAACACGGCCGGCCGACGTCGGCACGTCATGCTTGGCGAAGAGTTCCTTCGCCTGATATTCGAAGAGATCCATCTGCTCACCGTCTCGTCTGCGTTCACGCCCGCTCCGGGGTATCGAGCGGGTCGTTTCGGACTCTAGTTTCTCGGCCGGGCCGCGGATCACGCGCGGCAGTCCCATGTGGCACAGGTCACGCGCGCGTAGGTCCGGGAACGACTTCGCAGTTCCCCTCCCGGAACGTGGCGGACGCCACGTTCGAGCGGAGCACTCGGTTCAGAATGACAGGTAACCACTCGCCCTCCGACACCGGATCCCACGCTGCCGCGACGCAACGGACTCGTGACATGTCGGAAAACAGTGTTTGGGACGCCGACCGCTGGGGCATGTCCCAATTTGCCCCGGTTTGCACTGTGATGCCACTCACATAACGTCCGCCGGACGAACTACGGCTTGCCACCCCCGCGATCGCTTCGTTACCGTCGCCTGGTCGAAGTAACGATGAGGTCACGAACGGAGGATGGCGATGCGCTCTGGTAACCCGAGTGCCGAGAGCCGAACCCGCCGTCCCGAATCGGCACCCGAAGACTGGAACGCCTGGGAAGCCGCCACGATGGACTTCCGCAACACCGGCCCCGGTCCCGAGCCCACCTACTACTCCGACTCCTTCGGCCACGCCGTCCGCGACGACCGCTTCGCGCAGGATCGTCCCGACGAGAGCACCGACGTCACCGCTCCCGCGTCCCGCGGTGGAGCCCATCGACTTCCCACTCCCCCCACCGCCCTCAAGGGCCGCGCCGCGGTCTTCGCGGTTGCCGCAGGCGCCGTGGTCGCCGCGGGCCAGGCCGCAGCCAACGGTGGTCCGGGACAGAACACCGAGCACTCCGAGGTCGCTCTCGCCGCCGGCGAAGCCGATTCCTCGATCATCACCGCCACTGCAGTGCCCCAGGCCGCGCAGTTCGCGCCGAGCGCCGACGCCGAGCCGTCGCAGGCCCCGCAGGTGCTCAACATCGCCGACCCGAACGACCTGTCGCAGTTCTCGAATCTCCTGGCCAAGGGCCAGCGGTTCAGCGAGGAACGCGCTGCGCGCGAGGCCGCGGCCCGTCGCCCGCTGTTCGTCCTCCCCGCCGTGGGGTCGTTCACCTCGAACTTCGGCGCCCGCTGGGGCACCCTTCACGCCGGCGTCGACATCGCAGGCCCCATCGGCACCCCGATCCTGGCGGTCGCCGACGGTGAGGTCATCGATTCCGGTCCGGCCTCCGGCTTCGGCATGTGGGTCCGCCTCCTCCACGCCGACGGCACCGTCACCGTGTACGGGCACATCGACCAGTCGCTGGTGACCGTGGGTCAGCACGTCATGGCCGGCGACCAGATCGCCACCATGGGCAACCGCGGCTTCTCCACCGGCCCGCACCTGCACTTCGAGGTGCACCTCAACGGCGTCGACAAGATCGACCCCGTTCCGTGGCTCGCCACCCGCGGTATCGCCCTCGGCGTCCAGCGCGACTGACCGACCTCGCCGCCGTACGTTCGGCACTGCGTCCCGTTCCACCCTCTTGCCCGTTTCGGCGCGGACCCGCTCCTGCGTGCGAATCCGCGCCTGCCACAGGCTTTCAGGGCATCACAGCTTGATCATCGGCACACCGCCGACGAGCATCAACCGCACCTTGCCGGCACTGCCGAAGTCGATCACGACGGTGGCCGTGGGGCCCGAACCCCGGGTTTCGAGAACCGTTCCCAGACCGTACTTGTCGTGGCTGACGCGGTCGCCGACGTCGAGCACCAACTGGTTGTTGCGTCCGCGCGCCGCACCGAAACTCGGTGTGCCCGACGAACCGCGCCGCTCGCCCGCACCGAAGCGCGAACCGGTGCCCGAGCCGATCGCCTGACCACGCGCGGGTGTGGGCTCGAGGCGCCGCCAGTCGATGAGATGCTGCGGAATCTCTTGCAGGAAGCGAGATTCCGGATTGGTGAGCGGCTGACCCCAGGACGACCGCAGCACGGCACGTGTGAGGTAGAGACGCCGCCGCGCGCGCGTGATGCCGACATACGCGAGTCGCCGCTCCTCGGACAGTTCGGCCGGATCGCCCAGGGCGCGCATGTGCGGGAACTGGCCGTCCTCCCAACCGGTGACGAAGACGACCGGGAACTCGAGGCCCTTCGCGGTGTGCAGCGTCATCAGCGTGACCACGCCGGCCTCGTTCTCCGGGATCTGGTCGGCGTCGGCGACGAGCGAGACCTTCTCGAGGAACGCCGCGAGCGAGCCCGGTTCGGGATCCCCCTCTTCGCGCTCGTCGTCGACGATCCCGGCCGCATTTCGGACGTCGGCACTGAATTCCCTTGCCACGCTGACGAGTTCGTGGAGATTGTCGAGACGGGCGCCGTCCTGCGGATCGTCGCTCGCCGACAACTCGGCACTGTACCCGGTACGTTCGAGGATCGCCTCGACGACGTCGCCGATGTCGACCATGTCGTTGCCGTCGGCGTCACTCGCGACGAGCATCGCCCGCAGGCCGTCCATCATCTCGACGAAACCGGCGATCGCCTTCTGCGCCCGCGTGTTCAGCAACGCGACCTTGCCGGCTGCGGCGTCGGTGAGGGCCTGCCCGAAGCTCACACCGAGCCGCTCGGCGTGCACCGCCACGCACGCCTCGGCGCGATCGCCGATACCGCGGCGTGGGGTATTGAGGATGCGGCGCAGGCTCACCGTGTCGTCGGGGTTGTCGAGCACCTTCAGGTACGCGACGACGTCGCGCACCTCCTTGCGCTCGTAGAACCGCACACCGCCGACGACCTTGTAGGGCACACCGTGCCGGATGAAGACGTCCTCGAACGCGCGGGAGGCGTTGTTGGTGCGGTAGAACACCGCGATGTCGGAGTAGGTGGTGTCGCCGCCGTCGACGAGCCGGTCGATCTCGGCGGCGACGAACCGCGCCTCGTCGTGCTCGTTGTCGGCGACGTAGCCGGTGATGAGTTCGCCCTCGCCCGAATCGGTCCACAACCGCTTCTCGCGGCGACCCGTGTTCTTGGAGATGACGGAATTGGCCGCCGACAGGATGTTCTGGGTGGAGCGGTAGTTCTGCTCGAGCAGGATCGTGCGCGCCTGCGGATAGTCGCGCTCGAACTCCTCGATGTTGCGGATCGTGGCGCCGCGGAAGGCGTAGATCGACTGGTCGGCGTCGCCCACCACGCACAGTTCGCTCGGGGGAACGGCGGATTCCTCCTCCGGATCGCCCACGAGGGTGCGCACCAGCACGTACTGCGCGTGGTTGGTGTCCTGGTACTCGTCGACCAGCACGTGACGGAACCGGCGCCGGTAGTACTCGGCGACCTGCGGATGCGCCTGCAGCAGCGCCACCGTCTCGCCGATGAGGTCGTCGAAGTCGAAGGCGTTCGCCGTGCGCAGGCGCTGCTGGTAGTGCGCGTAGACCCGGGCGACGACGCGGGTGAGTTCGGTGGCCGCCGAATCGGTCTCCGCCTCGTGGGCGGCTTCCTCGGGCCCGATCAGTTCGTTCTTCAGGTTCGAGATCTGCGTGGACAGCAGCCGGGCGGAGTACTTCTTGCTGTCGAGTTCGAGATCCTTCGCGATCATCGTGAGCAGACGACGGGAATCGTCGGCGTCGTAGATCGTGAAATTCGAATTCATGCCCTGGAGCAGACCCGCCTGCGCGCGCAGGATCCGGACGCAGCTCGAGTGGAAGGTCGAGACCCACATCGCATTCGCGCGCGGCCCCACCAGGGCCGCCACCCGCTCGCGCATCTCGGCCGCGGCCTTGTTGGTGAACGTGATGGCGAGCACTTGACCAGGGGCGACGCCGCGCTCGGCCAGTAGATAGGCGATGCGGCGCGTGAGCACCGCAGTCTTGCCGGAGCCCGCGCCCGCGACGATCAGCAGCGGGGCCCCTTCGTGCGTGACCGCTTCCCGCTGCTGCGGATTGAGCCCTTCGAGAAGAGCATCGGATCCGGGACGGGAGTGTGCGAGCGCGACGGGAGTGTTCATCGTTTCACCAAACTACCGGACCGCTCGGACAACGGATCCGGACCACGAAGTCGATCAAGCCGAGTGGCAGGGCCTACAGGGTGAGTGGCAAACTGGAGGCCATGTCTTCTGTCCTTTGCAGGCTCGGATCGAGTTCCGGTTGTCGCTGTCGATTCCCGACTGCCGGCCCGACCCGATACCGGTAACAGCCGCTCCCATACGGGCGATCCATCAGAGCAGATGCGAGGAGACGACATGAGCACGCACATCGATTCTTCCCTTTCCGGCGAGCCGGGCCAGGCGAACGCCGGAACACCGGCCGAGGCCGACGACACCGGAGTGCCCACCGAGGCCGAGATCGAGGAGCTCCGCAAGGAGATCGATCGTCTCGACGCCGAGATCCTGGCCGCGGTCAAGCGGCGCACCGAGGTCTCCCGCATGATCGGGCGTACCCGGATGGCGTCCGGCGGCACCCGTCTCGTGCACAGCCGCGAGATGAAGGTCCTCGAGCGGTTCAGCGAGCTGGGCCAGGAAGGCCACACCCTGGCGATGCTGCTGCTCCGCCTCGGGCGTGGCCGCCTGGGTCACTGACGGCGGGGCCGTACGAGTCACTGACGGCGGGGCCGTCCGGCCCATCGCTGAGTTCCCTACTGCAGGGCGATGTACTTGGTCTCGAGGAATTCCTCGATGCCCTCGGTACCGCCTTCGCGTCCCAGCCCGGAATCCTTGATTCCGCCGAACGGGGCCGCGACATCCGAGACGACACCGCGGTTCACACCGACGATGCCCGTTTCGAGCGCGTGCGACACGCGCAGGGCCCGGTCGAGGTCGCGCGTGAAGATGTAGGCGGCGAGCCCGTAGCGGGTGTCGTTCGCCGCCGCGAGCGCTTCCTCCTCGGTGTCGAAGCCGGTGACGGCCGCGACCGGCCCGAACACCTCTTCCTGCAGGATGCGGGCCTGCTTGGGCACGTCGTCGAGGACGGTGGCCGGGTAGAACCATCCCGGACCGTCGGCGGGTTCACCACCCAGGCGCACCGAGGCACCCGCCGACACCGCGTCCTGCACGAGTTCGATCACGGTCTTCTTCTGGTTCTCGTTGACCAGGGGGCCCAGCGTCGCGTCGGGGTCCGTTCCCGGTCCGAGCTTGTACGAGGCCATGCGCTCGGTGAGCTTGGCGACGAAGGCGTCGCGCACCGAGTTGTGGACGTGGAAGCGGTTCGCGGCCGTGCAGGCCTCTCCCCCGTTGCGCAGCTTGGCTGCCACCGCACCCTCGACCGCCGCGTCGAGATCGGCGTCCTCGAAGACGACGAACGGCGCGTTGCCGCCGAGTTCGAGCGAGGTGCGCAGCAGCGAACGACCGGCCTTCTCGGCGAGCATGCGCCCGACCTCGGTGGAGCCGGTGAAGGTGAGCTTGCGCAGCCGGGGATCCTCGAGGAGCGGACCGGTGACCTCACCGGCATGCGAGGACGGCAGCACCGACAGGACACCCTTGGGCAGCCCTGCCTCGTCGAAGAGCTGCGCGAGCAGCTGGATCGTGAGGGGTGTCTCGGACGCGGGCTTGACGATGATCGTGCACCCGGCCGCGAGGGCGGGACCGATCTTGCGGGTTCCCATCGCGAGCGGGAAGTTCCACGGCGTGATGGCCAGGCAGGGACCGACGGGTTGTTTCGTCACGAGAACGCGTCCGGTGCCGGCCGGGGCGGGCGTGTAGCGACCGGCGATGCGGACCGCCTCCTCGGAGAACCATCGCAGGAATTCGGCGCCGTAGGTCACCTCCGATCGGCTCTCCGGTAGTGCCTTGCCCATCTCGAGTGTCATGAGCAGCGCGAAGTCGTCGGCGCGCTCGGTGATCTTCTGCCAGACCGCTCGCAGCAGTTCGGCGCGTTCGCGCGGCGGGGTCGCTGCCCATTCCGGACCGGCCGCGACGGCCGCATCGAGGGCCCGTAGGGCATCGCCGGGCGCGGCATCGGCGACTCGGGTGAGTTCGTCGCCGGTCGCGGGATCGTGGACTCCGAAGGTGGCTCCGTTCTCGGCCGCCACCCATTCACCGCCGAGGAACAGGTCGGTGGGGACGGACCGAATCAGTTCTGCAGCATCCATATGCCCCATCATGCGCGCCGCGGTCGCTCGCTGTGGGAAACCGAGGGATCCCTTCGTCACACCGGGCACAGTCACACCGGGCACGGTCACATCGGGGGCACGGTCGCATACCGGGCGCACCGTGTCGGGGCGCACTACTGTCGACGACATGAGCGACGTAACCGCAACGGCACCGTGGAAAGCTCTGGAAGACCATCGCGACCGGCTCGAATCGGTGTCGCTGCGGAAGTTGTTCACCACCGAACCCGACAGGGTCTCGGCGTTGACGGTCCGTGCCGGGGATCTGGTGATCGATTTCAGCAAGCAGCGCCTCGACACCCCCGTCCTGCAGGCTCTGCTCGAGCTCGCCGACACCGCCGGGATCGCCACCGCTCGGGAGGCGATGTTCTCGGGTGCGCACATCAACGTCACCGAGGACCGCGCGGTGCTGCACACCGCCCTGCGCCTGCCCCGGGACGCGACACTGATCGTCGACGGGGTCGATGTCGTCGCCGACGTCCACGCCGTGCTCGACCGGATGGGCGAGTTCACCGACCGCCTCCGCACCGGGGCTTGGCGCGGCGCCACCGGGCAGAAGATCGCCACGGTGGTCAACATCGGCATCGGCGGCTCCG
>NZ_NERM01000025.1:0-64697 GCF_002215235.1 Rhodococcus sp. BUPNP1 | reverse complement strand
GCACGCCCTACAAGGGCATGAAGCTTCTCGCGTCCCATCTTGGGGGAACCCGCAATCCCATGGTGGTGCGCTGGCCTGCGCGCATCACGCCGGATCGCACCCCCCGGACCCAATTCCTGCACTGCAACGACCTGGTGCCGACCTTCTACGAGCTGCTGGGCATCACCCCACCGCGGACCGTCAACGGGATTCCGCAGGATCCGATCGACGGCGCCGGTTTCGCTCGGACGTTCGTGGACCGTGACGCGCCGGCGGGCAAGCTCACCCAGTATTTCGAGGTCATGGGCAGCCGAGCGATCTACCACGACGGATGGATGGCATCGGCCTTCGGACCCCGCGCACCGTGGCTGCCCGGCCTGCCCGGCGGAATCCGCGATTGGAGCCCGGACGACGACACCTGGGAGCTGTACAACCTCGACGAGGACTGGACGCAGAACCGCGACCTGGCCGAGCAGTACCCCGAGAAACTGGCACAGATGCGGGAGATCTTCGCGATCGAAGCGGCCAAGAACAACGCCCTTCCCATCGGTGGGGGGCTCTGGGTCGCGGCGATCCATCCGGAGCAACGCATCACCACGCCGTACACGAGTTGGGACTTCACCGGCGACGTCACCCGTATGCCCGAATTCTGCGCTCCCGCATTGGGAAACAAGAACAACCGGGTCTGTATCGAGGTGATCTTCCCGGAGCGGGCACACGGCGTCCTGTATGCGCTGGGTGCCAACGGTGGTGGTCTGACGTGCTTCGCGGACGACGGCTATCTCTGCTACGAGTACAACCTGTTCATCCTGATGCGGACGAAGATGCGTTCGGCGAGCCGCGTCGCGCCCGGACACCACCTCGTCGAGGTGGTCACCAAGTACGCCGAAGCGCGCCCCGGTGGTCCGTTGAACGTCCTGATGTCCGTCGACGGGCAGTCGGTGGGGGAGACCGTCGTGCCGGTCAGTGCGCCGTTGCTGTTCACGGCGAACGACTGCCTGGATATCGGCACCTGCCTGGGTTCACCTGTCTCGCTCGACTACTTCGACCGGGCACCGTTCCCGTTCGACGGGAGCATCGACAGGATGACCGTCGAATACACCTGAACGCAGCTCTTCGAGTGCCTTACCGGATCCGGGCGGTGGATCCGCCCGGAGCCGCGAGGTCTGTCAGTTGAACTGGTCCGGATGGGGTCCGGTGCGCAGATCGCGGTCGGCGCCGGCGATGGTGGACATGTCCTCGTCGGTCAGTTCGAAGTCGAAGACCGCGAAGTTCTCCCGGATCCGGGACGGCGTGACCGACTTCGGGATGACGACGTTGCCGAGCTGCAGATGCCAGCGCAGCACCACCTGGGCCGGCGACTTGCCGGTGCGTCCGGCGATCGACGTGATCGCCGTGTCGTCCAGCACGGCGCCCTGGGCGAGCGGGCTCCATGCCTCGGTGGCGATGCCGTGCTCGGCGTGGAAGGCGCGCAGTTCGCTCTGCTGCAGCCCGGGGTGCAGTTCGATCTGGTTGATCGTCGGGACGAGCGAGCTGCCGTCCAGCAGGCGCTGGAGGTGGGCCGGCTGGAAGTTCGACACGCCCGCAGCGCGGAGGCGTCCTTCCTCGACGAGGCGTTCGAGGGCACGCCAGGTATCCGCATAGAGGTCGCGGGCCGGGGTCGGCCAGTGGATCAGGTAGAGGTCGAGACGATCGAGGCCGAGCGCGGCGAGGCTGGTGTCGAAGGCGCGGAGGGTGGCGTCGTAACCCTGATCGGAATTCCACACCTTCGTCGTGATGAACAGTTCGTCGCGGGACAGTCCGGAGTCCGCCAGCGCGCGGCCGACGCCGGCCTCGTTGCCGTAGATCGCGGCGGTGTCGATGTGGCGGTAGCCGGTCTCGAGTGCCGCGCTGACGGCCGCGGTGGTCTCGTCCTCGGGAATCTGGAAGACGCCGAAGCCGAGCTGGGGGATCTCGACGCCGTTGTTCAGGGTGACGGTGGGGATCGTGGACGATGTCACGAGATGGTGCTCCTTCGGGGGTGTTCGCGTAGTTCGGGATCAGAGTCGGACGGGGTCGACGGCAGCACGGGAGGTGCTGTGGAGGTCGGGTTCTGCGGATGGGTGAGTTGCGTTGGCGTGATCGTCCTTTCGCTGTAGTCGGTGGGACAGGGCCGCCGGGATCAGAGCGGACGCGGCCAGGAGGGCCCCGACGGCGTTGGGTGCCGTGTACCCGAATCCGGCGGATATCACCATGCCGCCGAGCCAGGCGGCCAGGGCGTTGCCGAGATTGAAGGCACCGATGTTGGCAGCGGACGCCAGGGTCGGGGCGCCGTGCGCATGGTCGAGGACGTGCTTCTGCAGGGGTGGGACGGTCGCGAAACCGAGAGCGCCGATCAGGAAGACCGCCGCGACGGACACCGTCTTGGCGGAGGCCGGGAAGGTGAACAGGCCGAGCACCACGGCCAGGCCGGCCAGGGCGGTGTAGAGCATCGGCATGAGATTGCGGTCGGCGAAATGTCCACCGACGAGGTTGCCGACCACCATGCCGGTTCCGAACACGGCCATCAGCCAGGGGACGGAGGACTCGGCGAAACCGCCGACATCGGTCAGGATCGGTGCGATGTAGGTGATCGCGGCGAACACGCCCCCGAAGCCGAGGACCGTCATGGTCATGGCCAGCACGACCTGGACGTTCTTGAACGCCGCGATCTCGTGACGCAGCCGGACGCCCTCGGGTCGGGATACGTCGGGAACGAGCTTCGCGACGCCCGCGAGGCCGACGACGCCGAGCGCGGCGACGATCAGGAACGTCGCGCGCCAGCCCGCGGTGTGGCCGACGAAGGTGCCCAGCGGCACGCCGACGACATTGGCCACCGTCAGTCCGGTGAACATCAGGGAGATGGCAGCGGCTTTCTTCTGCGGTGCCACCAGGTCGGCGGCGACGACCGAGCCGATGCCGAAGAACGCTCCGTGGGCGAGGGAGGCGACGACGCGGCCGATCAACATGACGGCGAAGGTGGGTGCGAGGGCAGAGACGGCATTGCCCAGGACGAACAGGCCCATGAGCAGCATCAACATGTTCTTGCGGGAGATCCTGGTGCCGAGCGCCGTCATGATCGGGGCACCGATCATGACGCCGAGGGCGTAGCCGGTGACGAGATATCCGGCTGTGGGGATCGAGACTCCGAGATCCGATCCGACCTGGGGGAGCAGCCCCATGATGACGAATTCGGTGGTGCCGATTCCGAAGGCGCCGATGGCCAGGGCCAGCAGAGCGAGTGGCATGAGAACGATCCTTCGATCGAGAAGAGACGCAGACGCGCTTTACTGGCGTCAACAATAATTGCAGACGCCGACTAATTGCAAGCGCGGGTATAGTGAGCGATGTGACAACGCCGGCACACCGCCCGCGTCACCTGTTTCGTACGAGCCGACCGAGGAGCCGACCATGACCGCCACGGACCCGTCGATGACCGCGCTGGCCAACAGCTGGTCGGCGCTGTCGCTCCTGCACGGGCGGATCGAGAACCGGATCGAGAGCGCCCTGCAGTCCGGCCACGGGTTGAGCGTGCGCGAGTATTCACTGCTGGACGTGCTCAACCGTCAGCACGACGGGGAGGGCGGGCACCTGCAGATGCGCCAGGTCGCCGACGCCGTGGTCCTCAGTCAGAGTGCGACGACGCGGCTGGTCACGCGGCTCGAGGATCGCGGGTTGCTTGCGCGCTATCTATGTCCCACCGATCGCCGCGGCATCTACACCGACGTCACCGACGCCGGCCGGCGCCTGCTCGACGAGGCCCGGCCCACCCACAACACCGCCCTGCGGGAGGCGCTCGACGAGGCCGCGGCCGAACCTGTCCTGGCGCCACTGGTCGACGCCATCCGGCAGTTGCAGGACGATGATCGGACGGATGCCGCCGGGGGCCCGGCACCACGCTGAACGGGGGCGATCTCGCGCGACGTCCTCCGCGCGCAGACCTGTCGGAGCAACAGGTGAGATCGCGCGGCCGGGTCGGGTATCGTCTCCCATGGTGTGCCGGGAAGTCTGGTCGGCGGGAACAGCTTTCTTCGACGACCCGGAGGACGACATGAACGCATCGGTACACCTCTTCTCGGTGCACGCATCTGGAGGCACGCCATGAACTGGGCCGTCTTCGTCGCCTTCCTCGTCGTATGGGTGCTGTCAGGACTCGTGACCGGTCTGTGGATGGCACGGCGAGGCCACGACCCTCGCTGGACGATCATCGCCGTCATCCTCGGACCGTTGTTCGTCCCCATCGCCTTCGAGCGCATCGAGCGTGTTCCCCGGTCCGTCGAAGTGACGACGGTGGCCCGGCAGCATGCCGGAGAGGTCGACGAGGGCGGACTCCGCGTGATGGTCGGTTACGACGGATCCACCGAGGCCAAGCATGCGCTGGACGCGGCGCGACGACTGTTCGGGCCGGCCGGAGGAGTGCTCGAACTCGTCGTCGTGATCTCCTACGACGACGCCGGCGATCCCGACTCCGAACTTCTCGCCACGGTGCGACGGCGCCTCGAGCAGGCCGTCGAATCGATGGGTGATATTTCGGTGGGATATGCCGTCCTCGCCGGCCCGGCCGGTCGATGCCTGGGTTGGTTCGCCGAGGAACATCACGCCGACGTTCTCGTCGTGGGCCGCCGCGGACGAGGCATGTCCTCTCGGATGCTCGGCAGCGTCGCGGAATATCTCATCGGGCACTCGCATGTGCCTGTGCTCGTCGTCGATCCCACCGTCGTCTCGCCGGACGCGGGTGCGAACGAACCCACGGTCGCCGTTCGGGTCGCTCCCGAGGAGAATGTGACGGGCACCGCGTCGACCTGACCCGATACGGTATGGTCGATCTCGGTGCGCCGGGAAGTCTGGTCGGCAGAAGTAATTACGTCGTCGAACCGGAGGACCCGTGTCTGTACCCATCTGTCCCGTCGCCACCCGTCCCGCCCGAGCTCTGCAGCCGGCGCAGTGACCGGCACCCCCGCGAAGCACGTCCACCGCAGCGCCGAAGGTCGCATCGACCTCCTGGCTGCGTGTCGGCGTCCGACGCCGAAATCGCAGGGATGCCATAGTTTTCGGTACCCGATCCCACTCCGGGGATCGGAACGTACTGCCGCCCATGCGGATCGGGTGCATCCGCCCCGGCCGGTCCCCGTTCGCGCACCGCGTGCGGTCGAGAATTCCGAGGACCTGTGATGCCGAACATCTTCTCCGGAGTCCCCTTCCTCTCTCGCGGAACATGGCAGGACACACGCCGTGTGACGGAGATCCTCCGCAAGGAGACCGTCGGCGGTGTCCTGCTGCTCATCGGCGCCGTCATCGCATTGATCTGGGCGAACACAGGATGGTCGGATTCCTACCATGCCCTGCGGGAGACCTCGATCGGTCCGGCGTCGTGGCACCTGGACCTGTCCCTGGGCACCTGGGCGGCCGACGGACTGCTCGCCGTGTTCTTCTTCGTCGTCGGCGTCGAACTCAAACGGGAATTCGTCGAAGGCAGTCTGCGGGACCTGCGGCGTGCCGCCATGCCGGTGACCGCCGCCCTGGGCGGCATGATCGTCCCGGCCGTGATCTTCGCCGTCATCAATCTTCGTGGTGGCGCCGACGCGTTGAACGGATGGGCGGTCCCGACGGCGACCGACATCGCGTTCGCCGTAGCGATTCTCGCCGTCATCGGTAGTCATCTCCCGTCGGCGCTGCGAACGTTCCTGCTCACCCTCGCCGTGGTCGACGACCTGCTCGCCGTGACCGTGATCGCGGTCTTCTACACCGACGAGGTGAACCTGCTCTACCTGGGCGGGGCGCTGATCCCGTTGGCGCTGTTCGGCATCGCGCTCCGACGCGGCTTCGGTGCCTGGTGGCTCCTGGTGCCGTTGGCGGCAGTGACCTGGTGGCTGGTCCACGAATCCGGTGTGCACGCGACCATCGCCGGTGTACTGCTCGGCTTCGCGGTTCCCGTCGCCCGGCAGGTGGGGGACCGCACGATTCCGGTCGCCGAGCACGTCGAACACCGGCTCCGGCCGCTGTCCGCCGGTATTGCCGTGCCGGTCTTCGCCTTCTTCGCCGCCGGCGTCACCGTCGGAGGATTCACCGGCCTGGCGAACGCCCTCACCGATCCCATCTCCGCCGGGGTGATCGCCGGTCTGGTCGTCGGCAAGGTCGTCGGGATCTTCGGGGTCAGCTACCTGGTGGCGCGCTTCACCCGAGCACATCTCGACGACGAGCTGAGTTGGGTGGACGTGCTGGGTGTGTCCCTGCTCGGCGGTATCGGCTTCACGGTGTCCCTGCTCATCGGCGATCTCGCCTACGGTGCAGGAACCGTCGCGGCCGATCACGTGAAGGTCGCCGTGCTGTGCGGATCGTTGCTCAGCGCCGCTCTGGCCTCGACTGTTCTCGTGGCCCGTAACCGTGCCTACCGCACGATCAGGGCGGCCGAGCAGGTCGACGAGGACGGCGACGGGATTCCCGACGTCTATCAGCGATGATCGATACCTCGGATCGCGGTCGGGACGGTCTGCCGTGGTGGGTCCAGCCGACCGTGCGGTCACCGCAGGCCCTGCTGAAGTGCGTCTTCTGGCCGGTCGCCGTGATGCTCGTCGTCCATCGCACGGTGATCCTCGCCGTCGACGGTGCACGCACGGACGACTTCACCGGTGTCTACCGCGCAGCCGTCGCCTTCTGGAACCGTGAACCGGTCTACACAGCGACGTACGAACACGTCGACCCGCACTACCTCTACCCGCCGTCGGGTTCGCTGCTGATCGCACCGTTCGCGGCCCTCGAACACGAACTCTCACGATGGGCATTCATCGGGGTCAACGCGGCGGCCGTCCTCGTTGCCGTGTACCTGGTCGTGCGGATGTTCGGGTACACAGCGCGATCCGCGGCGCTCCCGATCGCGGTGACGGTCGCCTTCGCGTCCGAATCGGTGATCAACACCCTGGTGTTCACCAACATCAACGGTGTGGTCCTACTCGGTCAGATGGCGTTCCTGACGTTGTTGCTGGCGCGGCGGGACCTCTGGGCCGGCGCCGCGATCGGGGTGACCTTCGCTATCAAACCGATTCTCGCGCCGTTGCTGTTGCTTCCCGTGCTGCGCCGCCAGAGCAAGACTCTCCTGACCGCCGCAGCGGTGCCGGTCGGGCTCACCGCACTCGCGTGGCCGTGGGCTGCGGATCCGTGGCAGTTCGTCGAACGCACCGTTCCGTATCTGTTGCAGTCCCGCGACTACTTCAACAGTTCGATCACCGGCAACGGCACCTATTACGGTCTGCCCGAACCCCTGATCCTCGTGTTGCGC
Organism: Rhodococcus sp. BUPNP1; assembly: GCF_002215235.1. NCBI lineage: Bacteria > Bacillati > Actinomycetota > Actinomycetes > Mycobacteriales > Nocardiaceae > Rhodococcus > Rhodococcus sp. BUPNP1. Next base: position 57,424 of record NZ_NERM01000025.1, on the reverse strand, counting down.
ATCGGTTTCGCGTTCCTCGCCGCGGCCACGCTGTATCTGCTCCACCGCTATCACCGGCACGACGAGGTGTTCTTCGTCGTCACCGGTGCCGGTGTGCTGATGACCGCATCGTTTCTGCTCGGTTCGCTCGGGCAGATGTACTACTCGATGCTGCTGTTCCCGTTGCTCATGAGCGTGGTCCTGCCGCAGTCCGTGATGCGGAACTGGCCGGCATGGCTGGCGGTGTACGGCTTCCTCAGCGCCGACGAATGGTATTCGGGCAGATGGGTGGAGGCCGGCCGGTACGCCGAGTACATGCGCCCGACACTGGGCTGGTCGCTGCTGCTCATCGTGATATTCGCGGTGCTGGTCGATCGCCGACGATCCACACGCGTCCCCGGACCGGTCACAGACCCTTCGGTGGACATCGCTCGGACAGGGCGTCAGAACGCGTCGGCGCCGAAACTCTGAGCGTAGTAACCGCGGATGTGCTCGACGATGCGCTTGCGAGCGAGCGTGGCATCGCCGGCGCGGACCGCGTCGACGAGACCGCGGTGCTCGTGACGCAGCCGCACGCAGGTCGCGGGCCAATCGGTGTGTGGTGCGCCCGCGAGGACGTAGCTCTCGATGGAGTCGCGGAGACCGGCCATCATCGCCGCGACGACGAGGTTGCCCGCCGCGTCGGCCATTGCGACATGGAACTGGGCGTCGAGAACGAGGAACTCGGGTGCCGCCAACTCCGGATCGTCCATCGCGTCCAGCAGTTCCTCGGCCGGGGTGAGTTCCGGTGCCGGGCTCCGGTTGGCCAGCGTCTGCATCACTTCCGTCTCGAGTACCAGACGTGTGCGGACGATGTCGGAGACCGGGAAGTTCTGCGCCGCGACCTGCAGGCGCATGAGCATAGACATCCCGCCGGTGGGTCGCGAGACGATCATCGCGCCGGCGTTCGGCCCGGACCCCGTGTGGGTGCTGAGCAGCCCGAGGGCCTCCATCACCCGCAGTGCCTCACGAACCGAAGACCGGCCGACGCCGAGTTGTGCGGCGAGCGTGCGCTCCGGGGGCAGACGCTGGCCCGGGCCGAGTTCTCCCGAGACCAGCATCTGCTCCAAGTGGTTCAGTACCTGCTCCCACGCACGACCCTCGGACGACGACATGACTTCAGAGCCTAGTCGATTCCGGATCAGGGGAGCATCCAGGACAACACCGGCGTGGACTGCAGGTAGACCAGCACACAGAGGATGACGAGCATCGCGACGCTGTAGCCGATCACCTTGCGCAACAACACCGATTCGCTGCCCGGCTGATCGACGGCGGTGGCGGCGATGGTGAGGTTCTGCGGGCTGATCAGCTTGCCGACCACACCACCGGAGGTGTTCGCCGCGACCAGCAGGGTCGGGTCGATGCCGGCGGTCTGCCCGGCGGCCTGCTGCAGGCGGGCGAACAGGGCGTTGGCGGATGTGTCCGAGCCGGTGACGGCGGTGCCGAGCCAGCCGAGGATCGGGGAGAACAGGGCGAAGATCGCGCCGGTGCCGGCGAGCCACGTGCCGATCGCGACGGTCTGGCCGGACTGGTTCATCACGTAGCTCAGGCCCAGGACGGTGGCCACCGTGGCGATGGCGAGCTTCATCCGCACGACGGTGGTGCCGAAGGTGGCCGCGGCCCTACGGACGGTCAGCGGGAACATACCGCCGCTGTCCCACCGTGCGTAGACGAGGGTGACGATCGCGCCGCTGAGCAGCAGCAGTGTTCCCGGCGACGACAGCCACGAGAAGGTGTAGACCGCGCTGCTCGACGCGGCGCCGTTGCCTGTGAGCAGATTGCCGTACAGGCCGGGCCACTCGATCTTGACGTCGGTGGCGGCGAGACGCTCCGGCAGATCGACACCGACGGTCCACAGCTTCGCAATGCCGAACACGGTGATGACCAGCAGGTACGGGAACAGGGCCATGACGACGCGCGAGGTGGTCAGCGACTCGTCGGCGACGGGACGCTGCGGAGCACGAGCGGCTCCGGGTCCCTCCGTGCCGGCCTGGACCGCGATGGTATCGGTGCGGGTGCGCGAGAGCTGGTCCTCGGGGGTCCGCGGCTTCCAGACCTGCAGCATCAGCACGGCCGCGGTGAGACCGGCGAGCGAGGCGACGACATCGGTGAGTTCGTACGAGAAGTGGCTCGAGCACCAGAACTGGGCGAGCGCGAAGGTCGTGCCGGTGACCAGTGCGATCGGCCAGGCCTGCCGGACACCGCGACGACCGTCGACGAGGAAGAGCAGCAACAACGGCACGAAGAGAGCCAGGATCGGTGTCTGACGGCCGACGACGGCGGCGATCTCGGTGGCGGGGATGTCGGTCAGGGCGCCGGCGGTGGTGATCGGGATGGCCATGGCGCCGAAGGCGACCGGTGCGGTGTTGGCGATCAGGACCGTGACCGCGGCCCGCAGGGCGGGCATGCCGAGGGTGACGAGCATGGCGCCGGTGATCGCGACGGGCGCGCCGAATCCGGCGAGTGCTTCGAGCATGCCGCCGAAGCAGAAGGCGATGAGCATCGCCTGGATCCGCATGTCGCCGTGACCGATCGAGTTGAAGATGCGCCGCAGATCCTCGAACCGGCCGCTGACGACGGTGAGTTCGTAGAACCAGATCGCAGTGATCACGATCCACATCACCGGGAAGAGCCCGAAGGTGATGCCCTGCAGAGCGGACAGGCCGGCCAGTGGCGCGGGCATGTCGAAGCCGATGATCGCGACGACGAGCGCGACGACGAGGGCGCCGAGTCCGGAATACCAGGCCTTGAGTTTGAAGCCGGCGAGCAGGACGAAGAAGGTCAGCAGCGGCGCAAGGCCCACGAGAGCCGATGCGGTGAGGCTGCCTGCGATGGCGTCAGTGGCGGGTGTGAATGTCACCGCCGATATCCGGGTTGCCACACGAAACTCCTGTGGTTGCGCCGCTGTTGGCGGCGGATCTGATTTCGACCGATGTGGTCAGACCACGTGAAAGTACACCATGGTCCGCGTCACAGTCGACCCGTGACGGAATTTGCGGTCACTGTCCGAAAATGTGCGGCGGATCTCCGGAACGTGTGGTTCAATGTGGTCAGACCACACCCCCGATGCGGAGATCTCCATGCGAATCGCCCTGTTCGCGACGTGCCTCGGCGACACGATGTTCCCGAAGGCCGTTTCGGCCACCGCCCTGCTCCTCACCCGGCTCGGGCACGACGTCGTCTTCCCCGAACGCCAGACCTGCTGCGGCCAGATGCACGTCAACACCGGCTACCAACCCGACGCGCTGCCGCTCGTCGAGAACTACGTCGACGCCTTCGACGACAGCAGCATCGACGCCGTCGTCGCCCCTTCCGGATCGTGCGTCGGATCCGTCCGTCACCAGCACGAAATCGTCGCCTCCCGTTACGGTTCCGCGTCGTTGTGCGGGCGGGTCGACACCGTCAAGGCCAAGACGTACGAGTTGTCCGAATTCCTCGTCGACGTCCTCGGAGTCACCGACGTCGGCGCCTATTTCCCGCACCGGGTGACCTATCACCCCACCTGCCACTCGTTGCGGATGCTGCGGGTGGGGGAGAAGCCGCTCCAGCTGTTGCGTGCCGTACGCGAGATCGACCTCGTCGAACTGCCCGAGGCCGACTCGTGCTGCGGTTTCGGCGGCACCTTCGCGATCAAGAACGCCGAGACCTCCACCGCGATGCTCGCCGACAAGCTGAGCAATGTCGCCGCCACCGGCGCCGAATACTGCAGCGCCGGCGACTCGTCGTGCCTGATGCACATCGGCGGTGGCCTCACGCGCCTGCGCACCGGTACCCGCACCATCCACCTCGCCGAGATCCTCGCCTCCGTGGAACCGGCCGTCGCCCCCAAGGGAGTGCCCGCGTGACCGCACTCGGTATGCCCGTCGTCCCGCCACGAGGATCCGGAAATCTGCGCGGTATCAAGGCATTTCCCGACGCCGCGCACCAGGAACTCGCGAACCCCCAGTTGCGGCGCAACATCGGCAAGGCCACCCACACCATCCGCGCCAAGCGACTGAACGTCACCGGGGAACTGCCCGACTGGGAACAACTGCGCGACGCCGGCGCCGCCATCAAGACCGACGTGCTCAACCGCCTCCCGGACCTGCTCACCCAGCTCGAGGAGGCGGTGACCGCGCGGGGCGGCGTGGTGCACTGGGCGGCCGACGCCGCCGAGGCCAACGCCATCGTCACCGAGCTGATCCGGAAGACGGGATCCGACGAGGTCATCAAGGTCAAATCGATGGCCACCCAGGAGATCGGGCTCAACGAGCACCTCGAGGAACAGGGGATCGCGGCCTACGAGACCGACCTCGCCGAGCTCATCGTCCAACTCGGCCACGACAAGCCCTCGCACATCCTCGTGCCCGCCATCCACCGCAATCGCGCCGAGATCCGCGAGATCTTCCTGCGTGAGATGCCGGACGTCGACCCCGACCTCGACGACAACCCCCGCCATCTCGCCGCCGCGGCACGAAAGTTCCTGCGACACAAGTTCATGACGGTGCCGGTCGCGGTATCGGGTGCGAACTTCGGCATCGCCGAGACCGGCACCCTCGCCGTCGTCGAATCCGAGGGCAACGGCCGCATGTGCCTGACGCTGCCGCAGACACTCATCACCGTCATGGGCATCGAGAAGCTGTTGCCCACCTTCCGCGACCTCGAGGTGTTCCTGCAGCTGCTGCCGCGCTCGTCCACAGGCGAGCGCATGAACCCCTACACCTCGATGTGGACCGGTGTCACCCCCGGTGACGGCCCGCAGGAATTCCACCTGGTGTTGCTGGACAACGGCCGCACCGCCGCGCTCGCCGACGAGATCGGACGCGGAGCGCTGCACTGCATCCGGTGTTCGGCGTGCCTGAACGTGTGCCCGGTCTACGAGCGCACCGGGGGCCACGCCTACGGCTCGACCTATCCGGGCCCGATCGGCGCCGTCCTCAGCCCGCAATTGGCCGGGATGGACGAACCCGACGACCCCAACGCCAGCCTGCCGTTCGCGTCGAGCCTGTGTGGTGCCTGCTACGACGCCTGCCCCGTCAAGATCGACATCCCCTCACTGCTGGTGGAACTACGCCACCAGAAGGTCGAACACGCCCGCTTCGGACCCGAGGCCGCGGCGATGAAGGCCGCATCGCTGGCGATGTCGTCCTCGCGACGCTGGACGGCCGCGCAGAAGGCCGCCGGTCTCGGCCGCGTCCTCGCCGGCAAGAAGGGGAAGATCACCAATCTGCCCGGTCCGCTCGCCGGCTGGACCGACGCCCGCGACATGCCGGCCCCGCCGAAACAGACCTTCCGGCAATGGTGGGCCTCCGACGAAGGACGTGCCGCACTCGCGAAGGCACGCGAGGAAGGACAGCAGCGATGAGCAGCCGCGACGCGATTCTCGGCCGGATCCGTTCGGCGCAGACTCTGGCACCGCCGACACCGGTCGAGGTACCGCGCGACTACCGTCTCGGACGCACCCTGCCGGACGCCGAGCGGCGTGAGCTGCTGGTCGACCGGCTGGTCGACTACAAGGCCCACGTGCACGAGAGCACACCGGAGGATCTGCCCGTCGTGCTGGCGAAGATCCTCACGGATCGCGGGGTGCGCCGCGTCGGGATCCCGGAGGGCCTGGATCGCTCGTGGTTGGCGGAGTTCGGTGGCGAGGTGGTAATCGACTCCATCGACCGGCCCGCAGCCGACCTCGGTGATCTCGACGGGGTCGTCACCGGCTCGGCCGTCACCTGCGCGGAGACAGGCACGATCTTCCTCGACGGCAGCCCCGACCAGGGGCGACGCGCGCTCACGCTCGTCCCCGACCTGCACGTGTGCGTGGTGGCGATGAGCGATGTCGAGGTGGGAGTGCCCGAAGCGCTGGCCCGGCTCGTCCCGGAACGGGCTATCACCATGATCAGTGGACCGTCCGCGACGTCGGACATCGAACTCGAACGCGTCGAGGGCGTGCACGGCCCCCGCACTCTGGAGGTGGTGATGATCGGATGACCGTGCTGACCGAGCGTGTCCGGCCACGACTCGGATGGCAACAGCATGCCAACTGCCGGACCTCCGACGAGTACTTCTTCTTCGCCCCGGAGGGCGAGCCACCGAGCATCCGCAGGCGGCGCGAGGTCGTCGCGAAACGCATCTGCGCGAACTGCCCGGTGCTGGCCGAGTGCCGCACCCACGCGATACTCAGCGGCGAACCGCACGGAGTGTGGGGTGGATTGTCGGAACACGAACGGCTGCAACGTCCGAAGCGCTGATCGCGTCCCGCGGGCCGCTCACGGAATCGAATGGGCGAACTCCTCGATCAGCGCCGCCACCCGGGCGGGATGACCGAGCTGCGGTACATGCCCCGCGGCCAGCACTTCCAGGCGCGCGTGCGGTACGAGTGCCGCGACGGCCTGCGCGTCCTTCACCGGGACCACAGGATCGTGATCACCCCAGATCATCAGCGTGGGAACTCGTAGTTGCCACTGTCCGGCCCGGCCGGTCGTCCTCGAGTTCCGGCTCCACCAGCGGTGCGACCGCAGGTACTGGCTGGTCGTGCAGCGCGGCGCGCCACCGTACGGATACCTCACCGATCCGCTGCTGGACCCGGCTCGCTACGTGTATCTCGAGTCGTCGATCCCGGCACTGCTGGCGCTCGCCCACGGTCGGAGTGATTGGTCTCGTGCTGTCCGGGACGGATCTGTCACGGCCGCAGGTCATCCCGCACTGATGTCGCGTGTGGGGGAGTGGTTCCGCCCCGTCGCGGAGCGGTCGCACCCGCGGTGACCGGATGCGATTTCGGTGTTCCTGACATCGCTCAGCGCGGTCGGGAACACCGAAATCGAGAACGGCTACGCACCAGTGACGCGACCCGCCCGGTCGAAATGGGGTAGTCGTCTACGCAGGCGCCGGTATCGGCCGATTCCCATACTGATCCCGCGGGGTCCTCCCGCATCTCTTGTCACCCTTCGGATCAGAGGAAACCATCATGATGACGGACGATGTCGACGGCCCCGTCGAAGCCGAGACCACGGGCCGGCAGATCATCACTTTCACCGAGGACAGCACGCACGAGGAACGGGTGGCCGCACTCGAATCGATCAGCGGCGTGACCTCGATCGCGTCCAGCGACGAGACGGGACCGGAAGCGGTACCCGCCGACGAACTCGAATCCGCCGACGCGACCATCTTCGAACGACTCGGGGTGGCTGTCGCCGCGGTCGACGGGTCGCAGGTCGAATCGCTCGAGGAGGTCGCACGGCAGGATCCGGCGATCGTGGCCGTGGAACCCGAACATGTCGTCCATACCCTGGCGGCACCGCTCGCCATGGAGACACATCTGGCGGACGGCCGCAGGCACACCTGGGGTCTGCAGGCCACCCGTGCGCTCGCGTCGCAGTTCGACGGCTCCGGTGTTCGAGTGGCCGTGCTCGACACCGGATTCGACCTGAACCATCCCGACTTCGCGGGCCGGACGATCATCAGCAAGTCGTTCATCGCAGGCCAGGCGGTCCAGGACGGGAACGGACACGGCACCCACTGTGTCGGCACGTCCTGTGGACCGAGGAATCTACCGAACGCGCGGGGTTACGGCGTCGCGCCGAAGGCGGCGATCTTCGTCGGGAAGGTGCTGAGCAATCAGGGCAGTGGGTCCGACTCCACGATCCTTGCCGGGATCGAGTGGGCGTTGGCCAACGGGTGCCAGGTCGTCTCGATGTCGCTGGGCGCCAACGTTCCTCAGCCGGTGATGGCCTACGAGGCCGTCGGACAGCGCGCACTGGCCGCCGGGACACTGATCATCGCGGCCGCGGGGAACAACGCGCGTCGGCCCGCGGACCCCGGATTCGTCGGAAGTCCCGCGAACTCGCCGTCGATCATGGCGGTCGCGGCGCTGGCGTCCGACCTGAGGATGGCGGCGTTCTCGGCCAGGGCCACCGTGGTCCCGGGCGGCGCGATCGACATCGCCGCACCCGGTGTCGATGTGTACTCGTCGTGGCCGATGCCGGACCGCTACAACACGATCAGCGGCACGTCCATGGCCACGCCGCACGTGGCCGGATTGGCGGCGCTCATCGTGCAGAGCACAGCGAAGACCGGGAAGGAACTCTGGAAGACGCTGGTCGACGGGGCCGAGGTGCTGCCGTTGCCGCAGACCGATGCGGGCGCGGGGTTGGCCACCGCACCGTGAGTCGGTACCCGATGCGCAAGGCCTCCGTCGTCCTGGCGGTGTTGTCGGTCGTAGTCCTGGTGTCGGTGACGGCCTGCTCGCACGCCACGAATCCGCAACGAGGGGGCACCTCGGAGGACGGGGAGACATCGATGGTGGAAACACCCCGAGAGCACCTGGTCGTCCTTGCCTCCGAGCAGGCCGAGGCGGCCCTTGCCGGCATCGAGGCAGCGGCCCCGGTGACCCAGTTGCTCCGGCCACGGCTGCTTCTCGTCCTCGCGGATCCCGATGCGAGGGACAACATTCGAAGAATCCCCGGCGTCCTCGGTGTCTACGGCACCGCCCCCGACAGCGAACCACTCGGTCTGTCGCCCGAGGAGCAGTTGTTCGTGGACGCCTGGGCCGCCCGACGCGCGCCGAAGACGCGCCCCGGAGAGGGCTCGAACTGGGACACTCCCGGATTCGAACCGCCGGATATCCCCGGCCGGTGACCCACACCGGACCGGTTTGCACACCATTCTCGACATCAGGAGCATGACATGACCGGCGACCTGAACATCACGGAACGCGTCGTACGTGCAGACGACGTACGCGCAGCCGATCCGAGCGACGAGGCACAGGAACGAACGATCCACCGCTACGGGCGGATCGCCATCCTTGCCGCTCCGGGGGAGTCCGCGGAGGAATCCGTCTCGGAGATCGGAGACATGCGGGACCTCGTCGACGACCCCACCGAGGTCGAGACACTGGGCCTCGCGGCGCAACGGCTGCGCCGATCCGCCGACTACCGTCGTGCGAAGGAGAACCGACCCCGCGCCGGTCAAGAGTGGGACATGGGGGACTGCACGTCGGTCGTGCCCGTCCCGCCCCAGGTGGCAGAGCGCGACAGTCAGCAGGAAGCGGGACCGACGAGTTCCTATCTCGAGGGGTCGGTGGCGGTCGGCATCGTCATCGTTCAGGGACCGACTGCGGCATTGAGCTTCTCCGAGGCCGAGGTGGTGAAGGTGGTCGCCGAGGTCCAGAACGGTCTGGGCTGGCTCGCCACCGCAAACCCCTTGGCGGGCATTTCGTTCTCGTACGACATCCAGAACGTGAACCTGAGTGTGCAGGCGGATCCGTCCGCCGCCGACCTCGAGGCGCACTGGCGTGATCCGGCGATGGGCGCGCTGGGATACAACGCCGACTGGAACGGCGTGGGCGCCTACGTCGAGGACATCCGCAGCCGTTACGGAACCCGCTGGACGTACTGCGCCTTCTTCACGAAGTATCCACTCGGTCACTTCGCGTACGCGGGTGCGCCACGGGTCGTCATGGACTACAACAACGACGGCTGGGGCCCGGACAACATCGACCGGGTGTTCGCGCACGAGACCGGGCACATCTTCGGATGTCCGGACGAGTACGCGGACAGCGGGTGCACGTGCGGCGGTGCCTTCGGACGATACGGACTCGCCAACGGCAACTGCGAGAACTGCGCGGCCGAAGGGGGCGTCCCGTGCCTGATGAAGGGCAACACGTTCACCGTCTGCGGCTTCACTCCCGGGCACCTCGGATGGGCGCCGCAGCTCGCCGTCAACAATTTCGGGTACAACGCCGGATCGTGGCGTACCGATCGGCATCCGCGGTTCCTCGCCGACACCACGGGCAACCGCCGCGCCGACATCGTCGGATTCGGTGATGCCGGTGTCTACGTGTCGCGCTCCCAGCCCAACGGACGCTTCGAGACACCACGCCTCGTCGTCAAGGACTTCGCCTACCAGGCCGGTGGGTGGCGGGTGGAGCGGCATCCGCGGTTCCTGGCGGATACGACCGGGGACGGCCGGGCGGACATCGTCGGGTTCGGTGATGCCGGGGTGTATGTCTCGCGGGCTCAGGCGGACGGGTCGTTCGGTCCGGTGACGAGGGTGGTCGCCGATTTCGGCTACGTTGCCGGTGGGTGGCGGGTGGAGCGGCATCCGCGGTTCCTGGCGGATACGACCGGGGACCGTCGGGCCGATATCGTCGGGTTCGGTGATGCCGGGGTGTATGTCTCGCGGGCTCAGGCCGATGGGTCGTTCGGTCCGGTGACGAGGGTGGTCGCCGATTTCGGCTACGTTGCCGGTGGGTGGCGGGTCGATCGGCATCCGCGGTTCCTGGCCGACACCACGGGTGACGGCCGGGCGGACATCGTCGGATTCGGTGATGCCGGGGTGTACGTGTCTCGGGCGCAGGCGGACGGGACGTTCGGTCCGGTCACGCGCGTCGTCGACGACTTCGGGTACAACGCGGGTGGTTGGCGCGTGGAGCGGCATCTACGGTTCCTCGCGGACATCACCGGGGACGGCCGGGCCGACATCGTCGGATTCGGCGAGGCGGGTGTGTATGTCTCCCTGGCGCGAGCCGATGGGACGTACGGGCCGGTCACGCGCGTCGTCGACAACTTCGCTTACAGCGCCGGAGGATGGCGGATCGATCGGCACCCGCGGTTCCTGGCGGACACAACCGGTGACGGCCGGGCGGACATCGTCGGGTTCGGCAATGCCGGCGTCTACGTGTCGCGGGCACTCGGCAACGGCGGGTTCGACGCGCCCGGATTGATCGTCACCAACTTCGGTTACGACGCCGGTGGGTGGCGGGTCGACCAGCATCCGCGGTTCCTGGCGGACACCACCGGCGACGGTCGCGCCGACATCATCGGGTTCGGCAGCGCCGGTGTGTGGTTGCACAGATCGTGACCGTACTCGAGCGAGGGGTTCCGGCCGGTGCGTGGCATCGGCCGGAACCCCTCATCTCAGGTTCATGGTTGCCCCGATTCGAACGTGAGGATCTCGTCGTCGACGGAGAGCACCGTGTGCACATGGGGATTCGGGTCCGCCTCGGGAAGGACGGTGCGGACACGACCGTCGCCCAGATCCTGCCACTGTCCGACACGCGCGCGACCACGATCGTCGGGACCGCCGTCGTATTCGACGTAGGTGCCGTCCTGCCGGAACTCGAATCCGGGTCGTCCGCGCGAGCGAGGAAACGGAAACCCGCGAGGGCGGTAGACCCTCGCGGTGTCGGTGTCCTCCTCGTAGGAATGGAACCAGGTACCGATGATCGAAGACGGGTCGCTCACAGTGCGTCCTGACGGGTCCGTGGGGTGGTCAACCGGCATGGTCCAGGATTCCGCCGATGCGGTCGAGAAGCGACCGGAGCGACGCGATCTGACGTCGCAACTCGTCCACCTCGCCGGCGAGCGACGCACGTGCTGCGGAGTCGGCTCGTGTCTCATCGTTGCCGGACGGCCCGAGTGCGACCGATTCCGTCCGGGCCGGTTCCAGCGCCCCGAGCAGGAACGACGCCCGCGGTCCTTCCAGGCACGCTCGCATGCGGAGCGCCTGCCCGGCGGTGAACATGAACATCGCCTCGTCGTCGGTGTAGTCCATGTAGTTCATGAACATGTCGCCGTGTGGACCGTTGTTGCAGGTCACCCGCGGATATCGCGGCTTGCCGAAGTTGTGGCCCGCCTGGTTCGGGGTGTCGTCGACGAAGTCGGTGCCCGAGCAGCCGTCGCCGTCGTCGCCCCAGATGTGGCGCAGGCTCAGCCAGTGGCCGATCTCGTGTGTCGCGGTGCGACCGAGATGGAAGGGAGGTCGCGCTGTGCCGGTGGTCCCGAAGCACGAGTGGGCGATGACGACACCGTCGGTTGCTGCCGGTCCGCCGGGGAACTGGGCGTAGCCGAGGATCTGCCGACCGATCGAGTCGCGGAGGTCGTCGCACAGCCAGATGTTGAGGTAGTCGTCGCTCGGCCAGGGGTCGGCGCCGCCCGTGTCGGACGACTTGATGTCGTCCTCGTCCGCCGTGAAGAACTCTTTCGTCGTCGGGGTCCTGGTGATCCCGTCGGTCGGTGCGCCGTCCGGATCGACGGTCGCGAGCCGGAATTCGACCCGGATGTCGGCGACGAGGTCCTTCCAGATCTCCGGCACCTTTGTACGGTCGGGGTTGGTGGCGCGGAAGTCCCGGTTGAGGGCGTCGATCTGGCTCCGGATCTGGTCTTCACCGATGTTCTGGGACGGCGACGCGGGATCGTGCACGACGTGAACGACGACCGGAACGGTCACGACACCTGTCGGGGCCGGTGCGCGCCGTCCTGTCCGGTAGGCGAACACCCGGTTCTCGAACATCTCGCAGCGCTGCTTGTAGCTGGGGCTCTGCAACAGCAATTTGTGGTGCACAGCCATCGTTCCGCAGACCTCGCGGGTCGACGGGGAGTCCAGGTCGGCCATGACGGATCCTTTCCTGCGCCGAAAAGTGCTTCGAACGAAGCTTCACGCTCGGGTGCTGCGGAATCATGCGTAGCGGACTACTCGAAACTCCTCCTTTCGGACGCGCCCATCACGTGCGCGTCGTCGAATCGACCTCCACCGCCGGCCGCGGGAGCGCACGGCTGTCGACGAGTTCCTGGCCGGTCAGCACGCCCGGCAGACCGCGGCCGCTGTGGGTGAACAGGGCCGTCACCACCGCGACACCTGCGAAGATCGTGACCAGGATGCTCCAATCCTCGGGAAGAAGATCGAGCAGACCGTATCCGCCGATGCCGGCGAGGAACCGCAGGAGCCGCGAGACCGCCCCGGGCATCGACCCACCCGCGTACCGGAGCCGCACGACGTGGTCACCGGGAGACCGGCCCGTGGTGAGGATGACGAGCAACCACACCGCGAGGGTGACGCTGCCGCCGATGATCGACGACACGGGGCCTTCGACGGCAGTCACGCGATCGTCGGCGAGATAGATCAGGTAGGCCCGCACCGCGACCGCCACGGTGAAGGTCGTCAACATGTAGCCGAGCCAGTCGCACAGCATCGCGAGCAATCGGCGTGGGACGGTGACCGGGCGCGGTGCTCCCGGGGCGACATCAGCGGATGGATCCGACAATCCGCGCGGAACCGCACGTGCCAACAGTGAACCCAGCGCCGCGCCGACCGTGTTGGTGAGCAGATCGTCGACGTCGAACACCCGATACGCGCAGTCGTACGCACCCCACATGCCGGTCAGTTGGGTGAGTTCGACGAACAGCGACGTCGCGAACCCGGCCGCGATCGCCACGAGGATTCCGCGGCCCCCGAGCGCGCGGACGAAGAATCCGAGCGGAACGAACAGCAGCACGTTCAGCGCCAGTTGCAGGACCGCCGTGTCGCGGAGGAATGCGGTGGGACTGCCGGTGTTCGACCACGCACCCCGCAGGTCGTCGACGAGGGCGAGCGGATCGGTGTTGGTCCCGGCGCACACCAGCATCTGCGGGTCGGGGAGTGGCAGCAGGGTGTACGCCCACAGCGCCCAGAAGTAGACGAGAGCCGCGACGAACAGTGCCAGCCGTCCGAGTGAGAGGCGGCCGCGGCGTCGATAGCTCACCGCGACGAACGGCACGAACAGCACCGCACCGACGAGTAGGCCGGCGAAGATTGCGATGACTCCGAGTTCGACGCGACTGTCCACGAGGGGAGTCTGCCACCCGGACGCGCCGATTCCGGGGACGCTCGAACGTGCCGATGTCGAGCGACCCGACCTGCTTGTCCGTCCGCTATTCCACGCCGTATATTCGGCGCCGACTATTCGAAGCGAACCAGTCGCAGAATCGCAACGCCTCCCGACGATCGAAGGAAATCGAGACCGGTGTCCGATCAGCCCCGCATCCCCGTCCTGACGCCTATGGCGGTCGCGGTACTCGGGCTGCTCGAGGAACGGCCGATGCATCCCTACGAGATGCACCAGCTTCTGCTCAGGCGCCGCGAGGACAACCTGATCAAGCTCCGGCCGAGCTCGCTGTACCACACCGTTTCCCGCCTCGCGGAAAGCGGACTGATCCGGCAGGAAGGCACCGAACGCGCAGGCAACAGGCCCGAGCGCACCACCTACAGCATCACCGCGGCCGGCGCCGCGGCCGTGCGGGCCCGCCTCGCCGAGGTCATCCGTCGCCCGGTGCGGGAGTATCCGATCTTTCCCCTCGGCCTCGCCGAATCGCACAACCTTCCGGCTGACGAGGTCGTCGCCCTCCTCGGCGAACGCATCGACCGGCTCGAGGAAGAGCTCGTCGAATTCGACGCGATCCGCACGTGGGCCGCGGACAACGGCGTGCCGCGTCGCTACTGGGTGGCCGTCGACTTCCTCCGGGACAGGACCGCCCACGAAGCGGACTGGTTGCGCGGACTGATCGAGGAGATCCGCGACGGCTCCCTGGTGTGGCAGAGCTTCGACGCCGCGGATCGACAAATTCCGGACCCGCCCCACGATCTCGGCCGCGACTGGGGTGCGGCGCTGACGGACGAGACTCTTGCCGAACTGCGGAGGAGCGGTGCGGGAAGTAGTGCTCCCGGGCGGCCGTAGTCCATCGACCGAACCGGGACACCTTGACCCAATAGATCGCCGGTCGTGCTCGACCGGTACGAACAGGAACGAAATCGATGAAAACCGAACGTAATCCGTGGTGGGGCCTGTCGGCCCTGGTGGTCGGGTTCTTCATGATCCTGCTGGATCTGACCATCGTCGCGGTGGCAAACCCGGCGATCATGGCCGACCTGCAGGCCGACATCAATCAGGTCGTCTGGGTGACCAGCGCCTATCTGCTCACCTATGCGGTGCCTCTGCTGTTCACCGGTCGTCTCGGCGACCGGTTCGGACCCAAGCACGTCTATCTCGCGGGCCTGGTGGTGTTCACCGCGGCATCGCTGTGGTGCGCGACCTCCGGCACCATCGAGATGCTCATCGCCGCCCGCGCCGTCCAGGGACTCGGCGCGGCGCTGATGACGCCGCAGACGATGGCGATCATCACCCGCACCTTCGCGCCCGACAAGCGCGGCGCGGCCATGGGTCTGTGGGGCGCGGTCGCCGGTCTGGCCTCGCTGCTCGGGCCCCTCGTCGGCGGTGTGCTGGTCGACTGGCAGGGCTGGAACTGGATCTTCTACATCAACGTCCCGGTCGGCATCATCGCCTTCGTGCTGGCGGCATGGCTGGTGCCCAGCCTCGAGACCCAACCGCACAAGTTCGACGTCGTCGGCGTGATCCTCAGCGGCGTCGGACTGTTCCTGCTGGTCTTCGGAATCCAGGAAGGTTCCAGCCGCGACTGGGACGTCTGGACCTGGACGATGATCGTCGCGGGTATCGCGGTGATGGTGCTGTTCGTGTTCAACCAGGCGCGCAACAAGGGCGAACCGTTGGTGCCCCTGGCCCTGTTCCGCGACCGGAACTTCTCGATGTCGAACATCGCGATCTCGTCGATGGGCGCAGCCATGACGGCCCTGATGGTTCCGGCCTACTTCTATCTCGAGACGGTCCGCGGATTCTCACCCACGAAAGCCGCCCTGATCTTCGCCCCGATGGCGATCGTCACCGGTCTCACCGCACCGCTCATCGGCAAGTTCTCCGACCGGATGCCGCCCCGGGTGCTGCCTACCGTCGGCTTCACGCTCTTCTCCGCGACGATCTTCGGGTTCGCGGTGCTCATGACGCCGGACAGCCCCATCGTGCTGTTCCTGCTCATCGCCGGTATCGCCGGCCTGTCCAATTCGTGCATCTGGGCGCCGCTGGCCTCCACCGCAACGCACAACCTGCCGATCCACCAGGCGGGCGCCGGTGCCGGCATCTACAACACCACCCGCCAGGTCGGTTCGGTGCTGGGCAGCGCCGCGATCGGTGCTCTGATCTCGTCGCGGATGGCCGCCCAAGGATTGGGTGAGGTGCAGGCCGGTGAGGGCGGCGGAGCCGCGATGGGAGCCGGTCTCCCGGAGCAGATCGCCGAGAAGTTCAGCACCGCGCTGAGCCAGTCGATGCTCCTGCCCGCCTCGGTTCTGATCATCGGGATCGTGGCGTCGGCGATGTTCGTCGGCCACGCCTCGTCGCAGCGGAAGGCGCAGGCCGGCACTTCGGCCGACCGCGCAGAGGTCACCGGCTGAGTCGGGTTCGTATGTAGTGGCCCGGTCGCCGCGAACGGAAGAACGCTCCCACCGAGCAGGACTCGGTGGGAGCGTTCTCGTTCGCTCGGGAGTGTGGTCAGCCGTAGTGGCAGACGTAGCTGACGGCTTCGGTGACCTCGATGTCGAACGACGAGTCGCCGGGCACCGAGAAGGAGTCGCCTGCGCCGTAGGAGGTCCAGTCCTCGCTGCCGGCGAGCCGGACGCGGCACGCGCCGCTGTGCAGCTCCATGACCTCGGGATCAGCGGTGCCGAAGTTCAGGGTCGCGGGCAGGATCACGCCGGCCGACTTGCGGGTTCCATCTGCCAGATGGAAGTTGTGGCTGACGCACTTACCGTCGAAGTAGACGTTGGCACGCGGGTCGAGCGTCACGTTGGCGTAGGTCGAAGTCGGCTCACTCATGAGCTGGAGCGTAGCGAGGCGGGTGCAGGTCGCCGGTCGCCGGGGTCGGTGGGCGCCCGTCCGTCGCGAGGTGTATCTCGGACGACCTTCACCGAGTCGACGATGTCGAGGTCCTCGAGTTGGTCTCGGTGCAGGAGGAACTGGTGCGGATCGGAGCCGAGCTCGCCGACCGCTACACCCGCTGACCGCAGATGGCGTTCGACGGGAGGCTCACAATGCACAAGTGAGGCTCACAACCCGGAGGGTCGACCACCAGGGTTGTGAGCCTCGCTTTTCGGTTGTGTGCCTTCTGCGGGATGCGATTTCCGGCGCGTCCTCGCGGCGCGAGCGACACGTGCGCGATTGCCGCACACGTCACTGCACCAGTGCTGACGTGCGTTGAGTCGGGTGAAGTACAGCACGCACCGTGGTGCCTCGCACTTGCACAGCAAGGTTGCCGCGTGACCGGTTACCGCTGTGATTGCGGATACGGCGATCTCGGCGATCAATTCCTCGAACAGGTCGTGGGAGTCCGTGGTCCAGCGGACGTGGAGGCGATCGTCACCGACAACGATGCCGGGAGTGATGCGTGTGCGATCGAGCACCGAGCGCAGGTGGGCCGCTGCCTGGGCCGGATCGCCGTCGAGCGTCTCGCGGTAGACGGAGCCGAGCGTGTCGCGGAGTTGCTGGAGTTGCTGGAGCTGGTCCTCGGTCGGTGTGAAGGGTGATCGAGGGAAACTGATCTCTTCATTGAGTGTCTGCATCCACGCGTGGGCCCGGTCGGGTGAGTCGAACAGGTCGGTGACGCCGCGACCGTCGTAGTAGCGGCTGCTCAGGAAATTGGTGGACGGTGGTTCGAGCGGCCGGACCAGGACGCCGTTCTCGATGTACTGCGTCCGCATGGTCGGTCCTCTCCCGATCGGGTTCTGCGTGCATTCGTGCTTGCGATGTACTTCAATCTACCTCTAGAGTCCGGGCTAATGCATTAACCATTAGTTAGGATTCGGACGTTCTCCCAGCAGGCCCCAGTCGCCGATTCGTCGCCGTCCATGTCGTCCCCTCCCGTCCTCGACGCAGCTCGTCGCCCCTGGTGGAGCTCCTCCGCGTCGCCACGACCGGCCCTGCGCACGGTCGCACTCGCACTGATTGCTGCGGCCCTCGGGCTTCTGGGGCTCGCCGCGCTGACCGAGGTGACAGGAAGTCCATTCCTCATCCCCTCGATGGCGGCCAGCATGGCCCTGGTCGTGGGGGCGCCGAAACTTCCGTTGTCCCAACCTCGCAACGTGGTCGGCGGCCAAATCATCTCTGCCGCAGTCGGCGCTTCGGTCGGACTGCTGGGCCAATCGTTGTGGCTCGGCGCGCTCGCCGGCGCCCTGGCTCTGGCTGCGATGATGCTCGCTCGTGTGCCACATTCCCCGGCCGCGGCGACTGCGGTCATCGGGACCACCGCGACAACCGTCCCCGGCTGGGAGTTCATCCTCCTTGCAGGATCCGCTGCCTCGGTGCTCGTACTCGTCGGCCTTGTTGTCAACCGCCTGAACGGCACTCCCGAGTACCCGCTGTACATCTGGTAGACGGACGGTGCCGGGGTCAACCCAGGGACGGGTCGATCAACACTTTGGCTTGGTCCTGGGGAGTGCGCAGGGCCTCGAATATGGAGGGCACATCGTGTAGAGCGACAGTTCCGGTGACCATCGCTGCTGCGTCGACTTTGCCGTCGGCGAGCAGATGCAAGGTATCGCGGAACTCCAGAGGCGTGTAGGCGAAGACGAATCGTAGATCGATCTCCTTGCCGGTGGCCAACATCGGCCGGAACCGGTCGGTGTTCATGCACACCCCGGCCACTACGACACGGGAATGGAACGGTGCCGATGTCAGGACCGAGTGGAGCATGCCCGGGTTGCCGACGCATTCGAAAATGACCGGACGCTTCGGTGTGGTCGTGCCGAGCTTCTCAGCGATGCGGTAGAGCGGCACCCATCCGGGTAGACGCCGTAACTTCTCCATGGAAGTCATACCCAGCTCGTAGAGTTCGGTACCTGACGTCACTCCAGGTGCTGCCGCATACGGCGAGTCTTGCGTGGGGTCGACGACGAGGGTCGCGCCGCATCGTCGGGCGAGTTCTCGGCGGCCGGGAGACGGGTCGCTAGCGACGATCGTTTCCACCCCTCGCGCCTTCAGGTGGCACACGATCGCTAGACCTACCGGACCGCAACCGACCACGATGGCGGTATCACGACGCGAAATGTCGCTGCGCCGTACGGCGTGGAGCGCGACAGCCATGGGCTCGGTCAGTGCCGCGATGTCGGGACTCAGACCATTGGGTACCACGAAACTAAGTGCAGCCTCTGCCAATACCTGTTCTGCGTAGGCTCCTGGCGCTGCCGGGGACAGACCTGTCATGTGCACACCGTTGCGGTCCCGCAGCAGCGGAAACGATACGACCCTGGAGCCCGGTTTGAACCGTCCACTTACGCCGCGGCCACGCTCAGCCACCTCACCGCAGAACTCATGCCCGAAGACGAACGGCATGTCGCTGCCGGCAGCATGTTTGACACCGAGTGCAGACATCGCCTCTGTCAGCTCGTCGATGTGGTCTCTTGCGTGCAGATCCGATCCACAGATGCCGCAACGCACAACGTAGAGGAGCAATTGTCCTCGGTTGGGTCCGGGGGTAGGGATGTCGACGACCGACAGCGTCGCGCGATGGCAACTGACGGCCTTCATCGGTGCAACCTGGACTGTGCGATGGTTCCACGATGCGGCATGAGGACGGTGGTCCGGAATGCATCCAGGCGACCTCTGCGTGGTGCAAAGGCGTCCGATACTTCGGCGGGCTCCAGGGCACGTGCGAGAAGTTTCCCTCCCTCGACCGCCACATCCATCACCTACCTGATGTGCAGCATGATTCCGAAGTATCAAATGAGATGAAGTAGCTGTCAATGGTGACTCTGCGCTGCATCGTCCCTACGGCGACGAGAGAGGAGGGACGGCGCAGGGGCTGTGCATCGATCAGTCGGCGGCGCGCTTGCGTGGCCGGCCACGCCGCGCCGTCTTCTTGACCGGGGCTCTCCGCCGCGGCTCGGTTTGCTGCGGCTCGCCTTCGTCCTCGTCCTCATCCGGGTCCTGATCCGAACCTTCGGCGGTGTCCGCTTCTTCGTCCGGTTCGTCGTCTTCCTCCTCGTCGTCCGCTTCGACTTGTGGACTGTCGGATGGGGCGTCGCGCCAACTGAATTCGACCTCGATCTCGACCTGGTCGCCGTCCACCTCGATTTCGAGTTCCCATTCGAGTCGGTCGGCGACGACGAGCGAAATGGTGTCACCGCCCGAGTCCAGTTCCACTTCGGATCCCGTCGCCAAGGCGCGGCCGAGCGCGATCAATCGCTCGGACGCCTGCTTTCGGGAAAGTTCGGCCTTCTGCTTGATCTCCAGCTTCGGCACGGCAACTCCTGACCTCGGTGAAGTATGCATCCACGGTATCCGCCGCGGGGTAGGCAGGAGTCGTGAACGAGGAGTCGTGACGATTTCGAGGTTCGTCGTCCTGGCAAGTTACGTGCGCGCGACCGATCGCGGCGAAAAGTACCTCCGGGCGGGATTAGACTTGCGGTGCCGCAGGCCTGCCGATGATGTCGGGCCCGGTGCCTTGCCGGTGCCGGTTCGTGTGGCGATGGTTCTGTTCGTGTTGCGACGGTCGACGGTGCGGTCGGTGGTTCTTCTGTCAGGAGTTGTCATGGCCCGTTCCGTTCGAGATGAAGAAGGCCGTTCATCGGCCGATGAGGTGACGCTGCACGACCTCGAGATGGTGGTGCAGGCACTGACCGGCCGAGGTGCGGACGCAGATGCCGTCGAGTTCGGGAGCAGTCGAGGAGCCGCAGAGCCGGCCGGACAATCCGACGTGCCGGATGGAAGGCGTCGTCGCCGCACACAGCGGTGATTCCACTCTTGGCCCGGCGGGTTATGAACATGGGCCGCGCCAAACAGTCATGAGTGCTTGCTCCGAGAGCAGCGACATGTGACGCTGACCACATGGTGGAGTTGCGCGAGCTTCTCGACGGTCTCTCTCCGCTCGTTCTTCAGCGGGCACGCAAACCGGTCCAGGAGCGGATCGCGTGAACCGCGTCGTGCGAATCGGCAACTGCTCCGGTTTCTACGGCGACCGTCTGTCGGCGATGCGCGAGATGCTCGAAGGCGGCGAACTCGACTATGTGACCGGCGACTACCTCGCCGAACTGACGATGCTCATCCTCGGCCGCGACCGTCTGAAGAATCCGGAGCTCGGTTACGCCAAGACGTTCCTGCGGCAGGCCGAGGACTGCATGGGTCTCGCCCTCGACAAGGGGGTGCAGATCGTCGCGAACGCCGGAGGTCTCAACCCTGCGGGTCTGGCCTCGGCGCTGCGCACGGTTGCGGATCGGCTCGGTCTGTCACCACGCATCGCCCACGTCGAAGGCGACGATCTCCTCGCTCGCATCGACGAGTTCGGTTTCGACGCCGACCCGCGCCCGCTGACCGCCAACGCGTATCTCGGTGCATGGGGCATCGCGCGGTGCCTCGATGCCGGAGCCGATATCGTCGTGACCGGGCGCGTCACCGACGCATCGGTGATCGTCGGTCCCGCCGCCGCCCACTTCGGTTGGGCACCCGAAGACTTCGACGCACTCGCGGGTGCTGTTGTCGCCGGTCACATCATCGAATGCGGTACCCAGGCCACCGGCGGAAACTATGCGTTCTTCACCGAACTCGATGACCTCGTCCGCCCCGGATTCCCCATCGCTGAGATCGAGGCCGATGGCGCGGCGACGATCACGAAGCACCCGGGCACGGGAGGAGCCGTCACCGTCGGCACGGTCACCGCACAACTGCTGTACGAGGTGACGGGCGGACGCTACGCGAACCCCGACGTCACCGCGCGCATCGACACTGTCACGCTGAGCCGGGAAGCACCCGATCGTGTCCGCATCACCGGGGTGAAGGGCGAGCCGCCCCCACCGACCCTGAAGGTGTGTCTCAACGCGCTCGCCGGGTTCTACAACGAGGTCGTCTTCGTCCTGACCGGACTCGACATCGACGCGAAGGCCCAGTTGGTGCGATCTCAGATGGAATCGGACCTGCCGAGACGGCCTGCCGAACTCGAATGGACTCTCGCCCGCACCGACCGTGCCGATGCCGACACCGAGGAAACCGCGAGCGCTCTGCTGCGCTGCACTGCGCGCGATCCTGACCCCGACGTCGTCGGACGCGCATTCACCTCCACGGCCGTCGAGTTCGCCCTTGCCAGCTATCCCGGGTTCTTCGTCACCGCTCCGCCCGGTCCGGGCACCGCCTACGGTGTCTACACGGCCGAGTACGTCGAAGCGACGCGCGTGCCGCACGTCGCGGTAATGCCCGACGGCGCCCGCGTCGACATCCCGGCCGCGGCGACCACCCGGGCGCTCGAACCGTTGCCGGACCCGAGTGTGCCCGCGCCGCTGTCGCCCGGACATACTCGTCGCGTTCCGCTCGGCACGATCGCCGGTGCCCGCAGCGGCGACAAGGGCGGTGACGCCAACATCGGGGTGTGGGTCCGATCCGACGTCGAATGGCAATGGCTTGCAAACACTCTCACCGTCGACACGCTGAAGGGTCTGCTCCCCGAGATCGAACCCTTGTCCGTCACGCGTCATCTGCTCCCGAACCTGCGAGCCGTGAACTTCGTGATCGAGGGAATTCTCGGTCGCGGCGTCGCCTCCCGTGCCCGCTTCGACCCCCAGGCCAAGGGCCTCGGTGAATGGTTGCGCGCGAGATACATCGATATCCCCACCGTCCTGCTGGAGAAGCACACGTGAGCACCTTGATCTCGACCCTCGATCCCGGCTCCACCGAGTACGGCGCAGCCGCCGAGACGATGCGTGCTCGCCTGGCCGAACTCGACACAGAACACGGCGGGGCCCTCGCCGGCGGGGGAGAAAAGTACGTCCGGCGACACCACGACCGAGGCAAGTTGCTTGCGCGGGAGAGGATCGAACTGCTCCTCGACCCCGACTCGCCGTTCCTCGAGCTCTCACCGCTCGCGGCCTGGGGCACCGAGTTTCCCGTCGGCGGCAGCGTCGTCACGGGCATCGGCGTGGTCGAAGGCGTCGAATGTGTCATCGTGGCCACCGACCCCACCGTGCGCGGGGGAACCAGTAATCCGTGGACGCTTCGCAAGACATTGCGCGCCGACGACATCGCGCTGCAGAACCGGATGCCGCTGATCTCCCTCGTCGAATCCGGTGGCGCGGATCTTCCGACGCAGAAGGAAGTGTTCATTCCCGGTGGCCGGCTCTTCCGCGATCTGACCCGGTTGTCGGTGGCAGGCATCCCCACGATCGCAGTGGTCTTCGGCAATTCGACCGCCGGCGGCGCATACATCCCCGGCATGTCCGACCACGTCGTGATGATCGAGAAGCGGTCGAAGGTGTTCCTCGCCGGCCCGCCGCTGGTGAAGATGGCCACCGGTGAGGAATCCGACGACGAGTCACTCGGCGGCGCCGAGATGCACGCGCGTATCTCGGGTCTGGCCGACCACTTCGCGGTCGACGAACAGGACGCGGTGCGCATCGGTCGCAGCATCATGCGACGCCTCAACCACCGCAAGGCCGGCCCGGCACCCCGGACGGACGTACGCGAACCGCGGTACGACGCCGAGGAGCTGCTCGGGATCGTCCCCGAGGATCTTCGGCAACCCTTCGATCCGCGTGAGGTCATCGCCCGCGTCGTCGACGATTCCGACTTCGACGAGTTCAAACCGCTCTACGGGTCGTCGCTGGTGACCGGGTGGGCACAGGTGCACGGCTATCCGATCGGGATTCTCGCCAATGCGCGCGGCGTGCTGTTCAACGAGGAGTCCCAGAAGGCGGCGCAGTTCATCCAACTCGCGAACCGTGCCGATACGCCGCTGTTGTTCCTGCACAACACCACCGGGTACATGGTGGGTCGGGAATACGAGGAACGCGGCATGATCAAGCACGGGGCGATGATGATCAACGCGGTCGCCAACTCGACGGTGCCGCACATCTCCATCCTGATCGGCGCGTCCTACGGCGCCGGTCACTACGGCATGTGCGGACGTGCCTTCGATCCGCGGTTCCTGTTCGCGTGGCCCAGCGCCAAATCTGCGGTCATGGGCGGTGCCCAACTGGCCGGGGTCATCTCTCTCGTGGGCCGCGCAGCGGCGCAGGCGCGCGGCCAGGCCTTCGACGAAGCCGCCGACGAGGCGATGCGCGCGGCCGTCGAGAACCAGATCGAAGCCGAATCACTGCCGATGTTCCTGTCCGGTCGTCTCTACGACGACGGCATCATCGACCCCCGCGATACCCGCACCGTGCTGGGACTGTGCTTGTCGGCTGTTGCCACCGCCCCGATCAGAGGTGCCGAATCCTTCGGCGTCTTCCGGATGTGAGGTTCCCGTGACCGAATCGACCATCACCACGGTGCTCGTGGCGAATCGCGGGGAGATCGCCCGCCGCGTGTTCGCGTCGTGTCGTCGGGCCGGACTCGGGGCGATCGCGGTGTTCTCCGATGCCGACGCGAACAGTCCGCATGTCGGCGACGCCGATGCCGCCGTGCGACTTGCGGGAGTCACCCCTTCCGAGACCTACCTCGACGCGAAGAAGTTCGTCGCGGCAGCGTTGGCGGCGGGTGCCGATGCGGTCCATCCGGGTTACGGATTCCTTTCCGAGAACGCCGGATTCGCGCGTACGGTGCTCGACGCTGGGTTGATCTGGATCGGACCGCGCCCCGAGTCGATCGAACGGATGGGCTCGAAGGTCGAGGCCAAGAAGATCATGACCGACGCCGGTGTCCCGGTTCTCGCCGAACTCCACCCCGCCGACATCACCGACGCCGATCTCCCGGTGCTCGTCAAGGCATCCGCCGGCGGTGGAGGGCGCGGAATGCGGGTGGTGCGGACATTGGCCGACCTGCAGGGGCAACTCGATGCTGCCCGCCGGGAGGCCGCGTCGGCGTTCGGCGACCCGACGGTGTTCTGCGAGCGGTATCTCGAGAACGGGCGGCACGTCGAGGTCCAGATCCTCGCGGACCACTACGGCACGGTGTGGGCGGTGGGCGAACGCGAATGCTCGATCCAACGTCGCCACCAGAAGGTGATCGAGGAAGCCCCCTCGCCGCTCGTCGACGCGATCGAGGGGATGCGTCCACGCCTGTTCGACGCCGCCCGGCGCGCTGCCCAGGCCATCGGGTACGAGGGTGCCGGCACCGTCGAGTTTCTCGCGGACCGCTCGGGGCAGTTCCACTTCCTGGAGATGAACACGCGCCTGCAGGTCGAGCATCCCGTCACCGAATGCACGACCGGGCTCGATCTCGTCGACCTCCAGTTCCGCATCGCCGACGGTGACCCTCTCGACCCCGAACCGCCACCCGTGCACGGCCACTCGGTGGAAGCCAGGCTCTACGCCGAGGACCCTGGCCGGGACTGGCAACCGCAGTCCGGCACCCTGCACCGTTTCGCGCTGCCGCACGAGGCACGCGAGTTCGACGTGCTCCGGCGCACCGGTGTGCGCGTCGACTCGGGTGTCGTCGCGGGATCGGAGGTCGGGGTCCACTACGACGCGATGCTCGCCAAGGTCATCTCGTACGCGCCTACCCGCGACCGGGCGGTGCGTCTGCTGGCGTCGACGCTGACGCGCACCGAGATCCACGGCATCGTCACCAACCGGGACCTCCTCGTCGCGGTGCTGAAACACCCCGCCTTCCGTGCGGGGGAGACCGACACCGCCTTCTTCGACACCCACGGACTCACGGAACTGTCCGCCCCGCTCGCCTCAGCGCACGCGGAAGCACTCTCCGCGATCGCCGCTGCTCTGGCGGAGTCGGCCACCAATCGCGCCGCTGCCACGGTGAATGCGGGCCTGCCCTCGGGATGGCGGAATCTGCCCTCGCAGCCGCAGGTCAAACGATTCACGGGCGTCCACAACGACCACGACGTGCGCTACCGGCTCACGCGCGACGGTGTCCACGTCGACGGCCGTGACGACCTCGGCGTCGTCGGCTTCACACCGGATCGCGTGGTTGTGGACGTCGACGATGTCCGCCGGCATTTCGCTGTGGCGCGATACGGCGACGCGGTGCACGTCGACTCGTCACTCGGACCGGTGCGCCTGACCGCGGTGCCGCGCTTCGTGGACCCCACCGCCCGAATTGCTGAAGGATCACTGCTCGCACCCATGCCGGGATCGGTGATCCGGCTCGGCGCGGCCGTCGGCGATGTGGTGGACACGGGCCAACCTCTCGTGTGGCTCGAAGCGATGAAGATGGAGCACACCGTCACCGCACCCACTGCCGGCACGCTCACGACGCTCGCCGTCGAAGTCGGCGATCAGGTCGCCGTCGGCACCGTCCTCGCTGTCGTCACCCCGCACGACGTGTCCGCACTGGTCGAGAGTCCCGACAGCGAAGGGGGCAACCACATCGAGGAGTTGTCATGACCGAACCCGATCCGGTGGTGGTGCGCTACGCCGTCGACCACGGCGCTGCGACACTGACCCTCGACTCCCCGCACAACCGCAACGCCCTGTCCGTACCGCTGCTGACCCAACTGAGCGGCGGACTCGCCGACGCGGCCGCCGACCCCGACGTCCGCGCGGTCGTCCTCACCCACACCGGTGGAACGTTCTGCGCCGGAGCAGATCTGAGCGGGTCTTCCGGATCCGCGCAGGAGACGGCTGCCGCACGCACCCGCGACATGACGGCCTTGCTCCGGCAGATCCTGGAGCTCCCCAAGCCGGTCCTGGCCCGCCTCGACGGGCACGTCCGCGCCGGCGGCATGGGGCTGATCGGTGCCTGCGACATCGTGGTCGCCGGGCCGGCGTCGACGTTCGCGCTCACCGAGGCACGGCTCGGTCTGGCCGCCTCGATCATCTCCTTGACCGTGCTCCCGCGATTGTCGCCGCGCGCGGCTGCACGGTACTTCCTGACCGGCGAACGGTTCGGTCCCGAGGAGGCATGTTCCGAGGGTCTCGTCACCCTCTCGGTGGCCGATGCCGGAGCTGTCCTGGTGGAGTTACTCGCGGAGATCCGTGCATGCTCACCGCAGGGTCTGGCCGAATCGAAACGCCTCGTCACGCAGCGGATCCTCGAGGATTTCGATCGTTACGGAGATGACCTGGCAGCACGTTCGGCACGGATGTTCGGCTCTGAGGAAGCCGCGGAGGGGATGACAGCGTTCCTGCAGAAGCGGCGCCCGTGGTGGGACATTCGGTGAGAGTGTGTCACTCGAGTTGTCTTCGTACTGGACGCCCGAGAGTCGAGGAACCGTGCTGATCCGCTCATCCGATCCCGCGACTCCGCGGGCCATCCGGACGAACCTCCTGGTCGAACGCGGCGACGTGGACGCGCTCGTACCGGCATTCGAGCGGACGCGCGAGATCATCGCGACCGACCCGATCGCGTCCAACGTCGAGCGCGAACTTCTTCCCGGCCCCGGCACGGATCTCGAGATGCACCTCAGGAGCACCGCGATGACGATGAATCATCCGTCGTGCAGTGTCGCGATGGGCAGCGAGGCCGACAGTCCCCTCGACGAGAAACGCCGTGTTCGTGGAGTCGAGAGCCTGCGCGTCGCCGACGTCTCGGTTCTGCCTCGGATTCCGCGTGCCGACTCAACGCCCCATCCGTCATGTTCGGCGAACGCTGCGCCGATTCCTTCTCGTAGAATCGGTCGGGCCGTCGATCGCCTCGTGGGATCGGTCGGTTCAGGTCGGTGAACTCACCGGGGTGATGTTGACGTTTCGATGAAAGACATTGCCGGGATCGTATTTTGCCTTGACCGCGGCCAGGCGCGCATACTTGTTGTCACCGTAGGTACCGTGCGTCTGTTCGGTGTCGGCTTCACTCATCACGTTCACGTACGCCCCGGACAGTGCCGACTGCCGGCCGAGATCCCGGCAGAACTCGCGCGCCCAGGACCGTTCGCCGGGCAGCAGGTCCGGGGCGGGGCAGATCGAGGCGAAGAAGACAGCGAAGCGGGGCGTGCGGGTACCGCCGAATGCGGTGTCGTCGTCCGCGACCTCGCAGTACGCGCCGTCCAGGCGGTAGAACAGCAGCGCGGACAGCGGTGAGTTCCTTTGTGGGACATGCTCGACGACCGCGGCGATGGCGTCGTCGGAGAGACTGTCGAGATAGCAGCCCGTGTCGTAGGTGTGAAAACCCCAGGCGTTGGCCTCGTCGAACAGCTTCTGCACATCGGCGAAGGGCATCGGGGTGGCGAAGTCGAACAGCGGGGGCAGAGCACTGCGGAGCCGTGCCACAAGCTCCTCGTGCGCTTCAAGGGCGCCGAACCCGACGACGATCAGCGCGTAGCCGGGGCGCAGGTGGTACTGCTCGGGGACGAAGGGCGCCGGTGGAGCATTGAGCGCGGCGATGACGATATTGAAGTCGCGGGGAAGGGTTTCGATGGTGTCCCGGGCGAGCCGCAGGACCTGCGGGCCGTGTTCGAGCTCCCAGAACAGTAGACCGACCGAGACGAGGGGACCGACCTCGTGCAATCGGAACTCGAATTCGGTAACCACGCCGAAGTTGCCACCCCCACCGCGGATCGCCCAGAACAGATCCGGATTCTCATGCGCCGTCACATGTAGGAGTCGGCCGTCGGCGGTGACCATGCGGGCGGACTCGAGGTTGTCGATGGTCAATCCGGCGCGCCGGGTGAGCCAACCCATGCCACCGCCCAGAGTCAGGCCCCCGATTCCGGTGTGACTGATCAGCCCCGCCGGCACAGCCAATCCGTGCACCTGGGTGGCGGCGTCGACATCGCTCAGCAGAGCGCCACCTTCTACCCGTGCCAATCGGTTCACCGGGTCGACGGTCACCTTGTTGAGGGCACCGAGATCGACGACGAGGCCGTCGTCGACCACCGAGGCCCCCGCGCCGCTGTGCGCGCCGCCGCGCACTGCGAGTTCCAGGTCGTGTTCGAGCGCGAAGGCGACCGCGGCTTTCACATCGTCGGTGCTGCGGCACCGGGCGATCGCAGCCGGCCGACGATCGATGTCGGCATTCCAGACGCGGCGTGCCTCGTGGTACCCGTCGTCGCCGGGTCCGAGCACCACCCCTTGCATCGCACTGCGCAGGGTTTCGAGATCGTCGCTGGTGGTGTTGGGCATGCTGCCTCCCGACGCAGACGGACGGAAACCGCTCGTCGCCCCTGATTCCGGGGCGGTGATACCGATAATTTTAGGACCCTTGTCCAGGGCTCCTGCCGACCTCGTGCCGGGTAGATGAGCGCTGTTTATGCGGAGTCGCTTGCTGTTCGGAGAGAACCGGCGCCGTCACGGCTGCAGGCCCGATCGGATCGCGAACACGACCAGCTGTGCCCGGTCGCGAGCGCCGAGTTTGAGCATCGCGCGCGAGACGTGCGTGCGCACGGTGTCGGGGCTGACGACCAGCTCGTCGGCGATCTCCTTGTTCGAGCGCCCCGTCGCGACCCACGCGACGACCTCACGTTCCCGCGCCGTGAGTTCCCCGATCCGGGGGTGCGGTTGCGCGGTGTCCTGCGTGTGGACGAAGTGCTCGATCACGCGCCGGGTGACCGACGGTGCGAGCAGCGATCCGCCGTCGGCGACGATGCGCACTGCATCGAGCAGGGCCGTCGGCTCCGCGTCCTTGAGCAGGAATCCGCTCGCGCCGGCATGCAATGCCTCGAAGACGTATTCGTCCAACTCGAAGGTCGTGAGCATCACGACGCGGACATCTCGCAGCGCAGGGTCGGCGGTGATCCGGCGCAACACCTCGAGACCGTCCGGTGCGGGCATCCGGATGTCGCACAGAACGACGTCGGGGCGGGTGTGCGCCACGACTGCGAGTGCTTCTATGCCGCCGGCCGCCTCGCCGACGACCTCGATATCCGGTTCGGAAGCGAACAACGTCCGCAGGCCCACCCGGACGAGGGCCTGATCGTCGACGAGCACCACCCGGATGGTCACAGCGAGTCCTCCACACGCTCGGACGCACCGACGGGGAGCACCGCCCGCACCACGAATCCGCGATCGGGTCCGGGCTCGGCGACGAGCGTTCCGCCGAGGGCTGCCGCGCGATCCTCCATCGCACGAAGTCCGAGTCCGCCGGTGGATGCGTCCGTCGCGCGGCCGCGCCCATCGTCGGCGACCCGCACGGTCACCGTCTGCCCTTCACACGCGATTTCGACGATCACCGTATTTGCTCGCGCGTGCCGCAGAACGTTGGTCATCGCCTCCGCGACGATCGAGTACGCGACGTGATCGACGTCGGCGGGCAGTCGACGCGCCGGCACCTTCACGTCGACGTCGAGTCCGGCAGCCCGGATCCGGTCGACGAGGACCGGCAGGTCGGCGAGACCGCGTTGCTGGCGGCGCTCGGCGGTGTCTCCGGTGAGGGTCGTGAGTTCGGCGCGCAGCTCACCGAGCGCATCGCGACTCGTGTCGCGGATGGCGACCAGCGCGTCCCGCACCGCGTCGGGATCGCGCTCGAGCACGTGCAGTGCGACGCCGGCCTGCATCGCGATCACTGCGAGTCCGTGCCCGACGCCGTCGTGCAGGTCGCGGGCGATCCGTAGTTGTTCCTCGGTCGCGGCGCGGCGGACCCGTTCGGCGTTCGCATCCCGCCGCGCCGACCGCCAGAAGCCCACCGCAGCGGCGGCGACGGCGAGGGCCGCGGTGCCGAGCGTCTGCCACATCGCGACCCGTGCGGGATATCCGGTGACGACGACCCGCGCCGTCATCCCGGCGACCAGCACGAGACCTGCGATGAGGCCCGGGGTAGTGAGCTCTCGGACCGGCCTCACACTCGCCGCACCGAACGCCGTCAGTGCGGGTAGGAGGAAGATCGGCCCGTCGGCGCCGCCCGTCGCGAAGTACAAGCCCACGAGTGCAGGAGCCGCGATCAGGGCTGTTCGGGGCCATCTGGGAGCGGTCAGCGCGACCCCGACGCATGCCGCTGCGAGTACCCCCTCACCGATCATGGCGGGCAGCGGTCGCATGCTGTTCGCCCCGAGCGTCGCCACGGTGACCAGGGCAGCGAGAGTGACCGCGAACCCGACGCGCAGCATCACCGGGTCGGCGACCGCACGGCTGTGATCGATTCCCACATCTTTCGACGCTAGCCGCGGCGGCCGATCGACGCGGTGCGCATTCTCTACGCAATTCTGCGTAGCTCGATCACGCCCGTCGGCGGACGACGACGGCGCCTTTCCTGACCACGATCGGAGCATGACCGAAGACACCCGAATCACCACCACCGACCCGCCCGGCCGGGTGCACTCCACCGAGACCGACATCGTCGTGGAGACCTCGGCCCTGACCAAACGCTACGGCGACCGCGCCGCCGCCGACTCCGTCGACATGACCGTCCGACGTGGCGAGATCTACGGATTCCTCGGGCCCAACGGCGCCGGGAAGACCACCACACTCCGCATGATCCTCGGCCTGATCCACCCGACCTCCGGATCCGTCCGGGTTCTCGGCAAGCCGGCCGGATCGCGCGAAGCATCAGCGTCCACGGGCGCTCTCATCGAAGGTCCCGGCTTCTTCCCGTACCTGTCGGGACGAGGGAACCTCCGCACCCTCGCACGCCACCGTGGGCTGAGCGACCGATCCGTCGAGGAGGTGCTGGCTCGGGTCGGCCTCGTCCACCGCGGCGGTGACGCGTACAAGTCGTACTCGCTGGGGATGAAGCAACGTCTCGGAGTGGCCGCGGCCCTGCTCGGCGACCCGGAGTTGATCGTGCTCGACGAACCCACGAACGGGCTCGACCCGAGCGGCATGGCCGACATGCGGGCTCTCATCGTCGAACTCGCGCGGTCCGGGCACACGGTGATTCTGTCGAGTCATCTGCTCGGCGAGGTCCAGGAGATCTGCGACCGCGTCGGTGTGATCGCGAACGGGCGCCTGGTGCGCGAATCGACCGTCTCCACCCTGCTCGGCGACGCGGTGCTGAAGGTTCGCGGCACGCCCGTGCATCGGGTGGTCTCGATCGCATCGGATCTCGCCGGAGAGAACGGGTTCGAAATCGACGGCGACTCGGTGCTGTTGGATCTGCCGCCCGATCGCGCCCCCGAGGTCGTCCGCGCGCTCGTTGCCGACGGCGTGGATGTGTCGTCGGTCGGACCGGCCGAACGCACCCTCGAGGACGTGTTCTTCGAAATGACCACTGGTTCCACACCCACGAAGGGGGCGTGACATGTCCGCCTCGACACTCCGTTCGCACTCCGATTCCACCTCACTTGCCGCACGGCACAACACCGTTGCTCGGAGCTTGCGTGCCGAGCTGTACCGGTTGCGTGCATGGCCGGCGATGTGGGCGACCGTCGGAACGTGGTTCCTGCTCGCGATGGTTTTCGGCTACGTGTTCCCGTACGTCTCCTACACGACCGGGACGGCCGGGTTCTCCACGGAAGGGGAGCCGACCGAAGCGTTGCTGCAGAGCGTCCTGCCCGAATCGATCCCCGACGTCCTGGTTCAGGGCACACCGTTGTTCGGTGGCGCGCTCGTACTCGTCCTGGGTGCCCTCATCGCCGGGAACGGATACAGCTGGGGGACGTGGAAGACCGTGTTCACCCATGGCCGTCTGCGCCCCACGATCGGCGCCCTGCTCGCGCTTGCGGTGATCGTTGCCGCGATGGTGGTCGTCACCGCTGCGCTGTGCACGATCGTGTCCGTCTCGCTCGCCGCGATCGAATCACAACCGCTCACGATGCCGTCCGCCGGCACATTTCTTCGCTCCGCGGGTACGGCGTACCTCGTGTTCATGATGTGGGGAACGATCGGCTTCGCGCTCGGCACCTACGCCCGCAGTGCGGCGCTGTCGGTCGGCCTGGGTCTGGTGTGGACGCTCGTCGTCGAGAATCTGCTGAGAGGCGTCGGCTCCGCGCTGCAGCTCGTCGAGGACGTGACGGCCTTCCTGCCAGGAACCGCAGCCGGATCGCTCGTCGGAGCGGTCACCGGGGGAGGGGAGGGCACACCCGGGGTGGTGGATGTGATCTCGGGACCGAGGGCACTCATCACCGTGACGGCCTACATCGTCGTCGCGGTCGTAACCACAGGGATTCTGGTCCGGAGCCGGGACGTGAACTGACCGCGAAGATTCTGCCGGTGGGATAACCGGAACAGGGCCGGGGTACCCGATCGAGCATGACGACCAGCTCGAGGGGCCCCGGTGATCCGAACCCCGACTTCTCGCCGCCCGCGCGACGTAGCGATACTCCGGTACCCCCATCCGGGGCGACACCGGATCCGGACGCTCCCAGCAGGCTGCATCCCGACGTCGCCCGGGGCAAAGGCATCAGAGGCACCCGCACCGGGGCGTTGTGGACCGCCCTGATCGTCGGTGTGTTGATCCTGCTGTTGCTGTTGGTGTTCATCCTGCAGAACCTGGACAGCGTCACCCTCGAACTGTTCGCGTGGGACTTCTCGTTGCCGCTGGGTGTCGCACTGCTGTTCGCTGCGATCGCCGGAGCGGTGATCGTCGGACTCGCCGGGGGTCTGCGGATCCTGCAGCTCCGCCACGCCGCCAACCGGCAACGCACACGCACCGTCCGGTAAGACGGATCCCGACTGCAGTACACCCACGCCGGCCGCTCTTCCTTCGTAGAGTGAAAGATCTCGAGTGGGGAGAACGCCATGGCCGCCACAGGACCGACCGACACCTCTCCTGTGCGCGGCGGGGCGGCGGCCACGATCGGCGTCGAAGAGGAATTCGTCCTGGTCGATCCCCGTACCGGTCGTCCCCTCCTGCGCAGTCTCGACGTGCTCGCGGCCGGACGCACGCTCGGCATCGAGCTCGAGGTCGAGCTCTCCCCGTGTCAGGTCGAGACCGCCACCGCGGTATGTGCACACCCGCAGGACCTACGCGAAGAGCTGCGCCGCTCCCGCGCGACGGCCGCCGACGCCGCAGCGCGCGCAGGATGCCGGCTCGTAGCGGTCGGCACACCGATCTTCGAACCTCCGAGCGGATCGGTCACCGCCACGCCTCGCTACCAACGCATGGCACAGCACTATCGTGGCGTCGCCGACGGCGTGATCTGCGGATGCCACGTGCATATCGGTGTCGACGATCGTGACCGCGCGGCCCAGCTGATCAACCATCTGCGTCCGTGGCTTCCCACTCTGCTGGCGCTGACCGCGAATTCCCCGCTCGCCGACGGTCGGGACACCGGTTATGCCAGCTGGCGATACCTGCGATGGGGGCGCTGGCCGAGCGCGGGACTGCCCCCGCAGTGCGCCTCGGCTGCGCACTACGACGCGGCGGTCGAATCGCTGCTCACCACCGACACGATCCTGGACCCTCGAATGGTCTATTGGGATGTGCGGATCTCCGCGCATCATCCGACCCTCGAGATCCGCATCGCGGATGTTCCCGCGACCGTCGAGGAGACCGTCACGCTGGCCACCTTGGTGTATGCATTGGTCGCCCAGGCGACGGCATCGATCGAACGCGGTGAGCCGACGCCCTCGGTCGACCAGGAGCTGCTGCGCGCGGCGTGCTGGAGAGCCGCGCGGGACGGTCTGGCCGGGCGCGGTGTCGATCTCGGCTCTG
Organism: Rhodococcus sp. BUPNP1; assembly: GCF_002215235.1. NCBI lineage: Bacteria > Bacillati > Actinomycetota > Actinomycetes > Mycobacteriales > Nocardiaceae > Rhodococcus > Rhodococcus sp. BUPNP1. Next base: position 23,436 of record NZ_NERM01000025.1, on the reverse strand, counting down.
AGCAGTTGGTTCCGGCAGTCGACCTGGTCCGGCGACTGCTCGCTCAGGTCCGGCCGATCCTGGAGGAACTCGACGTCTACCGCTCCGTGCACGACGCTCTTTCGGGGACCCTGGATCGAGGTAATGGGGCGATCAGGCAGCGTCGCATTCTCGAGAGCGGGGGTTCCTTCACCGATGTGGTTGCCGACGCGGCGCGACGCACTGTGGAGGGCTGCGGGCCGGATCTGCGTCCGTCATGACCGACACGACAGCCGGGGTGCCCCGCTTGCGGACCGACGTTCATCGGGGAGCAGATCGTCCTAAGCTGACGGGCATGACGGGGATAGTCCGGTGAGCGGCCGAAGGATGGGTGCGTTCGATCATGCCCGGTAAGTTGCGGGTGCCGCTGGGGCGCCCGGACACCCTCACCGACCGTCCCGACTTCGCGCTTGTGGGTGTACTGCGCGTACCGCAGGAGCTCACCAGTCCGGGCCGCGCGATCGTACGCCGGATCGGTTACGCCCTGGCGGCGCTGATGGTGGCGGTGATCGTGGTGTATCTGGGTCGGGACGGCTACCGCGACGTGCAGGACAATCCGCTCTCGCTGCTCGACTGCATCTACTACGCCAGCGTCTCACTGTCGACCACCGGTTACGGCGACATCGCGCCACTGACACCGCAGGCCCGGCTGATCAACGTCCTGGTCATCACACCTTTGCGGGTGTTCTTCCTGATCGTGTTGGTCGGTACCACCTTGTCGGCGCTGACCGCGGATTCGCGGCAGGCATTCAAGATCCAGCGGTGGCGGCGGCGCACCCGCAGTCACACCGTGGTCGTCGGTTACGGCACCAAGGGCCGTAGCGCTGTCGATGCCCTACTCGCCGATGGGCTTCCTCCTTCGGAGATCGTGGTGGTCGACACCGATCCGATGAGTCTGGACGCCGCGTCGCGTCAGGGACTGGTCACCGTGCACGGCTCGGCCACCAAGTCGGATGTCCTGCAACTGGCCGGGGCGCGGCATGCCGCGTCGATCATCGTGGCCGTGAGCCGGGACGACACCGCCGTTCTGGTCACCCTCACCGCGCGCCAGCTCGCCCCGCAGGCACGCATCGCTGCTGCGGTGCGCGAATCGGAGAACACCCATGTGCTGCGCCAGTCCGGCGCCGATACGGTGGTGGTCTCGGCCGAGACCGCAGGCCGGTTGCTGGGTTTGGCTCCCGCTACGCCCACGGTGGTGGAGATGATCGAGGACCTGCTGACCCCGGAGGCCGGTTTCGCGGTCTCCGAACGTGAGGTCGCACCGCACGAAGTCGGCCTCCCGCCACGCCAGTTGCCCGAGATCGTGCTCGGCGTCGTCCGTGGCGAACAGTTGATCCGGATCGATTCCTTCGGGAGCGGTGTCATCGCCGCGGACGACCGGTTGTTGTACGTGCGTCTGGTGTCGAACTGACAACAGGCAGCTCGCAAGCTCGGATCGCATTACCCCCCCCGAGTGAGGGATGGTTCTCGCCCTGTTGTGACAACGCACTGAAGCCATGACCGAGATCAGGAACTCGACTGCGGTAGTGATCGGTGCCGGAGTAGGGGGTCTGTTGGCCGCGCGTGCGCTCAGCGACCGCTTCGATCGAGTGATCGTCGTCGAGCGCGACACGTTGCCCGAAGCTCCGAGTGTCCGGTGGGGTGTGCCGCAGGGTCGGCATGCTCATGTCTTCGCGAGTGTTGTGCTGGGAACGAGAACACGCTTGCGCACCGGTTCCTGCGCGGAATCGAACCTATCCTCGACGAGGCGTGGTCGATGTCTGCCGAGTCGGACCTGCGGATGCCCGTCGTGGCGGGGGATCGGTCTGTGCAGACGAGGCTGATGAACGCCTACCTCGGCCTGTTGTATCGGGCCGGCGTCGGTGACCCCCGAATCGGAGCTGCGTTCGCGCGAGTCGTCCATCTTCTCGAACGACCCGAATCATTGATGCGCCCAACGATGTTCGCGCGCGTGATGTGGGGGACTGCACGTCTTGGTCTGCCGACGAAATCGTGTGACCGAGACTCTGTGTCGGGCGCTGTTGCACGACAGCGGGTGGTGTCGTAGCGGGTGACCCCTGCGCCATGTTCGAAGACACCCTGACTCTGGCCGGAATCACCGCCCCAGTGCGGAATTGATGAGGATTTCCGCCGCGGCACGCGCCTGTGCCGCGGCATCCGTCGTGCCCGCGATGGCCGCGGTGGTCTGAGCGCCTTCGGCGAGGATGGCGAGCTGGGGAGCGAGCGAGTCGGGTGCTCCGGCCTCGGCGACGAGGCGAGCGACGTACCGCTGAAAATCGGCTTTGTGCTCGCGCACGATCTCGGCGACGCGCGGGTTCGCCGACCCGAGTTCGCCGAAGGCGTTGATGAATCCGCAGCCGCGGAAGTGAGGGTCCGCGAACCAGTCGCTCAGGAAGTCGTACACGGCCAGCAGGCGGGCTGCCGGGTCGGCGATCGCGTCGACCTTCGCTTCGACCCCTTTGGTCCACATCTCGTGGCGGCCGGCGAGGACGGCCGCGATCAACTCGTCCTTCGAGGGGAACTCCTTGTAGAGCGCGCGTAGCGACACCCCGGCGGCATCGCGCACGGCGTCCATGCCCACCTGGCCGAAGCCGCGGCTGTAGAAGAGTGCATCGGCGGTTTCGACGATGCGGGTACGGGTCTCCTCGTTCACGCTGCCAGTCTACGCATCCTGAGAACGCTGGTTCTCCAGGCTTCATTCGGCCCGGCAAGGGATCTGTCGATGCATTCGTCCACCGCGTCGGCTGTGGGCGTTCCGCCTCCTCGGGCTGGGTCCCGACGAGAATTTTCGACACCCTCTTGACGCTGAGAACGGTCGTTCTCTACAGTCGACATCAGAGCGAGAACGGTCGTTCTCGGTCTCCGGCTCCACCGATCAAAAGGAAGTTCCGTCATGTCCGCGAACCCGAAGAACATCTCCCTCGAGCCGGCCGCCCAAGCGTTCGTCGAGGCGACCGCCAATCCGCCGTACCTCTACCAACTCGCCCCCGAAGACGGCCGAAAAGCTGTCGACGGTGTGCAGGACGAGCCGATCTTCAAGCCGGCGATCGATGAGGAATGGGTCGAGGTCCCCGGTGGCCCGACCGGGACGGTCCAGGTCCGCATCGTGCGCCCGGCCGGGGCCACCGGCACGCTCCCGGTCATCGTCTACACGCACGGCGCCGGATGGGTCTTCGGCGACGCCCACACTCACGATCGCCTCGTGCGCGACCTCGCCGTCGGTGCGAACGCCGCCGTCGTCTTCCCCGAGTACGACCGCTCACCCGAGGTGCGCTACCCCCACGCGATCGAGCAGGTCTGGGCCACCGCGCAGTGGATCGCGAGCGCCGGCGGCGACAAGAACCTCGACGGCACCCGTCTGGGGGTCGCCGGCGACTCGGTCGGCGGCAACATGACCGCGGCCCTGACCTTGCTCGCCAAAGAACGTGGTGGCATCGACATCGCCGCCCAGGTCCTGTTCTACCCGGTCACCGACGCCGCTTTCGACACCGCCAGCTACCACGAGTTCGCCGAGGGATACTTCCTCACGCGTGAGGGCATGAAATGGTTCTGGGACCAGTACACGACCGACGAGGCCGAGCGCGCCCAGATCACCGCCTCGCCGTTGCGCGCGACCACTGACCAGCTCAGCGGATTGCCGCCGGCGCTCGTGATCACAGCCGAAGCCGACGTGCTGCGCGATGAGGGCGAGGCCTACGCCGCGAAGCTCCGTCGGGCAGGTGTTCCCACAACCGCGGTGCGCTATCAGGGCATCATTCACGACTTCGTGATGGTCAACTCTCTGCACGACACCTTCGCTGCGAAGGCCGCAGTCGCCCAGGCTGTTTCCTTCCTCCGGGACGCCCTGTACGCGTAGCAAATTCACGCTGCGGCGCTCCCACGATGTCGAGGCGGGCGCCGCGGCGTAGCGTCGGGACACCAGTGGCCTTCCCGGTGCTACCCGGCATCGTTGTGGGCGGTCGTTCACGTCCGCGTTCGGATGGGTGAGCGTTAGCCTCGGGAGAGGAAGATTCCGTGCAGTATCACCACCGTGCATGGGAGCAGAGATGCCCGATCACACCATTTCCTCGACCCCGATCGCACCGCCGAACGATGCATCCAAGACTCAACTCGTGCAGTGGGCGATCGGACGCATCAGCGCCCAGGACCTCGACAGTCTGCGCAACTTCTGGACGGCCGACACCACCGTGCATTTCCCTACCGGGACGTGTCACGGTCACGCCGAAATCGCGGCCTATTTCGAACAGGTCTTTGCCGCTCTCGCCGATTTCACCCTCGAGATCGTCTCGGTTGCCGAATCCGAACACGATGTCCTCGTCCACTGGCACCTGACCGGGCAGCACGTCGGAACCTTCATGGGCATCGCCGGCACAGGGCGTCGCATCGACCTCGAGGGATTCGACCACTTCGTCGTCGAGAACGGACACGTCGTCACCAACACTGTGCGCTACGACCAAATGGAATTCGCCCGCCAGATCCAGTTGCTACCAGCCGACGGGTCGATTGCCGATCGCGCAGTGAAGGCGGCGTTCAATGCCGCAACTCGTGTCAGGCACCTTGCTCGCCGACGCCAGGGGCGCTGACGGTTCGAACAAAAGGACGAGCACGACGGGGCTTCGTATACCTACCGTCTGCGACCCAGTGCGTCGATCACGAGGGCTGCACCGATCCCGAACATCCATACGTCCTTGGCCACGGCGGTGCCGTCCTGGGTGGGTCGGATCGAGCCGTGCTTGTGCATGCCTGGGGTTTTCCAGTACATGGTCAATAATCCACCACTGAAGCCTGCGAGTGCGGCCCCAGCAAGCGCGGAGGGCACGAACGGCGTGAGCAGTGCTATACCGAGTGCCGTTTCGGCTGCAGAGAGCGTCTTTCCGAAAGTCTCGGGACGCATCGTGCGGACGGCGGGAACAGCGTTGGCGGCCATGCCTTGTAACCCGGCGGCAGCTTCGGAGGAAAGTGCTCGCTTACCGAGTCCCGAGTTGAGGATGAACGCGCCAGTGGTCAGACGCAGGGGAAGGTGACTCACTCTCACAGCTTTCTCCTCTGTGCGTAAGGTCGAGCGTCGGTTGAAGCATCGGAGTACTCCGATCATCTCGCGGTCGACCGGCAGTCGCCACCTGCCGATCTCTTCGATTCGACGTTCTGTCAGGCCGGGTTTTGTCGGTCTTTCCGCGGTGAGCTGCCGCAGGTATCGTCACGACGTGACTGATCGCAGAAAGATCCTCTACGTCGATCTCGACAACACGCTGGTTCACTTCAAGTCCGGAATCGATCGGCTCGGCGCTGCCGACTTCCATGAGTACCAGGACCGCTATGACGAGGCACCCGGGATCTTCGCGTTGATGGATCCCATCGACGGTGCGATCGAAGCATTCACACTGCTGGCCGAACACTTCGATGCGTACATACTCTCGACTGCGCCGTGGAAGAACCCGTCAGCGTGGTCGGACAAACTACTGTGGGTACAGAAGCATTTCGGCATCGAGCCCACCTCCGTCGCCTACAAACGATTGATTCTGTCGCACCACAAGAACCTCAATCATGGAGACTTCCTGGTCGACGACCGCGACCACAATGGCGCGAAGGACTTCACGGGTGAACTGATCAAATTCGGCAGCGCCGAGTTCCCCGACTGGGATGCGGTTACCGCTCATCTTCTGGCTTCAGCCAGGAACTAGCACCATCTCGCAGGCTGCGACTGTGTCGCAACAATCAGGAAACCTCAACGCCCAGCAACCAATTCTTCCTCAGTCTCGTCATTTCTTACGGGTTGCCACGTGCAGCCGGGGCCTGGCAGCGGAACGCACGAGCTACGGACTTTCGCAGTCCGGAGAACACCTTGAGTAAATGCTGGGCTCTGTCCCTAGTTGTCTGGAATGGCAAGTAGCTCGGTTGGTTCGAGGGTTCCGAGAATGCCGGAATCGGTCGAAAAGTCATCGAAATGGGAACTCAGTGACATCTGTCGAAATTCAAGATTTTCTGATGGTACGGACTGACGGTCGTATGTCCGACGAACGAGGCAGTTTCAGTGCTCCCGTCCGAGTAGGTCGCGACTGTTTTCCCATGGTATGTGTTGGCGAAGGCTCCCTGTGTCGAAGTGCTCGCGGCGAGCTTTGCTTCGGTCGTCGCAGTGACCGTGGGCAATGACGGATCCAGCGGAATGCCAGTGATTTTCTCGGTGAGATCCGACCGGATAACTCTTCTTCCGCCCGGATTCTCGAGAAGATGATCCGTAGATGTAACGGTGCTGGTCAAGGTATACATGGGTCCGCCGTTGCACGTCACGGGTCCGTCGAACGTATAGGTATACGTGTATGTTTCGGTGCTGCGCTCGACCGCAGGCGCAGGTGCGGCGCCCGCTACGCCGACCGAACCGAACGCAACTACCATTCCGGCGGCGAGCACGCCCACGGTTCGGTTTGCGCCGATATTCTTGCCACATCGGGGTATGCGTGTCATGTTCATTTCCTCGAGTGCGCGAAGTGGTGAGGATCCACGATGCGATTCGCGGTGCGCGCTGAGATGGACCGTTCGTGGAGAGTTTTCACTTTAGGTGCTTTACGAGGACCTGGGTCGCCATATCCAAAAGATTCTTATTATCCGGCCGATAGATCACGTCGAGCAGCGGCGCGTAGGACCGCTTCAACCGGTTGCAGAGGCGGCGCGACTCGCGTGGCGTACATGCATCGACTGATCAACCCACCCCACCGAGAGCCTCGGTAGGGATGCCGGAGCGGTGCCGTTCGGTATTCCTGAGTCAGGAGCGGCACGGTGTACGAACTGGGCGGCGCAGCCGGGACGCAGCGAACGGGCAGCCACGGCAGCGATATATCGGTCTGCTCGTGGACGCGGCGGTGTCCCGTCGAAGGTGACGCTTGCACCTCGAAAGGGCACGTCGACGGGCGATACGAATGATGGTCGTCACCGCTGTGCAGTCAGGTGCAGGACCTGATTCGGATACGCCTGTGTGCCAGTAATGTCGATCTACGTGGTGCCCACTGGGACTCTCGATACCATCACGCGACCCCGTCACTGTGGCTGTGACTGGAGACACACGCAGCTCGCTGGTTCATCTACAGCACGGGGCGCCGCGAATGCCTGCCTATCAGAGTAGAAGCGATCAGCTTCACGCACGCGCGGGCGCGTTTCCCGTACCGGGCGTCGACCCGTGAGAGCTCTTTCATATGCTTGCCGGTACGCACGCCGTAATCGGCGTCGGTCGCGTACGGTTCCACCGATCCGGACACCGACCGGCGAGTGACGTGCGTCTCGTCTGGGCTGCACCCAACAGCCTGCGACGTGTCAGACGAGCCGGAAAGGCAGAGGAGCGCAGTGAGCACCCCGGAATTGGCACAGTGGAACTCGCAAGAGGCTATTGCGGAAGCAATGATCCCGATCATCGGCGGTCTGCACCGTCGGCATTCGGTCACGATCTTGCTTCACAGCCGCTCCCTCGTGAACAAGTCGGTGATCGGCATTCTGCGGACGCACCGTTTCGCGCGTCAGATCCGCGGTGACGAGCTGTCGGTCGAGGCGACGTTCCCGTTCCTCGAGGCGCTGACCGACCTCGACCTGCAGCCGTCGAAGATCGACCTCGGCCTGCTGGTGACGGCTTATCAGGCCGAGGGTGCCGGACGGTCCATCCCGGAGTTCGTCGCCGAGACCCTCTCGGACCTGGTCGGCGGTGCTCAGACGAGCCCCGCGAAGCCGCAGGACGTGGTCCTGTACGGCTTCGGTCGGATCGGTCGCCTCGTCGCCCGTCTTCTCATCGAGAAGGCCGGCTCGGGCAACGGCCTGAACCTGCGCGCTGTGGTGGTCCGGAAGGGCAGCGGTGACGACCTGACCAAGCGTGCATCTCTGTTGCGTCGCGATTCCGTCCACGGGCAGTTCAACGGCACGATCAAGGTCGACGCCGAGAACAACGCCCTGATCGCCAACGGCAACGTCATCAAGTTCATCTACAGCAACGATCCGGCGAGCGTCGACTACACCGAGTACGGCATCGACAACGCCATCCTGATCGACAACACCGGCATCTGGCGCGATCGTGACGGGCTGTCGAACCACCTTCGCCCCGGTATCGCCAAGGTGGTGCTCACCGCGCCGGGCAAGGGCGACCTTCCGAACATCGTGCACGGCGTCAACCACCGCGCCATCGACCCGGACGAGAAGATCGTCTCGTGTGCGTCCTGCACCACCAATGCCATCGTGCCGCCGCTGAAGACCATGGACGACAAGTTCGGTGTGCTGCGTGGCCACGTCGAGACGGTGCACTCGTTCACCAACGATCAGAACCTGCTGGACAACTACCACAAGGCCGACCGTCGCGGTCGTTCCGCGCCGTTCAACCTGGTGCTCACCGAGACCGGCGCAGCTTCGGCGGTCGCGAAGGCGCTTCCCGATCTGAAGGCGAAGATCACCGGCAACTCGATCCGCGTTCCTACGCCGGATGTGTCCGTCGCGATCCTTCACCTTCAGCTGACTCGTGAGACCACCAAGGAAGAGGTGCTCGAGCACCTGCACCAGGAGTCGCTCACCGGTGCGCTGCGCCGCAACCTCGACTACACCTCGGCCACCGACGCGGTGTCGAGCGACTTCATCGGTTCGCGCGCGGCGTGCATCATCGATGCCAATGCAGCGATCGTCGACGGCGACACCGCCATCCTCTACGTCTGGTACGACAACGAGTTCGGCTACTCGTGCCAGGTGGTGCGTACCGTCCAGTACCTGTCGGGTGTGGAATACCCCGTCTACCCCATCACGGAAGCCGGCCCCGTGGAGCATGTCGAGGAACCTGCCGCTGCACAGGCATAACAGTCCTGCACGGATAGCAGTAACGACATTCCTGTAGGGACTCGTCGAGGAGGGAACCCATCCTCACCTGAGGATGGGTTCCCTTTTGCGTTGGGCCGTTGGTGGCGTCGAGGAGGAGTAGCGGTCGTCGAAACTCGGGGGAGGTTGTGTGCGGTTCCGGTGAAGAACTCGCACAGAACCTCCCCTTATTTCGTCACTTTTTCGCCGTGCCGCTGCAACCAACCACGGCGGACGCAGCGGGACCTTGAGTGCGAGGACCCCGGACGGGCCGAGAAGTGTTGTCGCGAGCGACAGTCCGCGTTCCTGTTCGTACCGACGAGGCAACGCCTGGAAGCGCGGATACCGCGTATGGAGCGGGGGTTCTACCAGCGACCTGGCGCGCATGTAGCTGTTCTCGTCGGCAGCGGGTGAAGACGGACCATCATCCGGAGCCCTGCTCGCTCCCGTGAGTTCGCCACGGTTCCGTCCCTCGCGCGATCCTCGTACTCTGACTCGTGGGGTCTCCTCGACGAAGGAGGCTGGAAATGAGTCAGCCGATCACAGACCCGACCTTCTATCGGACCGCGGCAGACGCGGCTGCCGCCCCACCGGAGCGATTGGCCTACGTGGTCGCGTTCGATCGTGCGGCGGACAAACCCGACGCCATGAGCGTGATCGACGTGGATCCCGACTCGGACACCTACGGCCGGGTGGTGGGCTGGACCGAGGTGCCCGGGCTGGGCAACGAACTGCATCATTTCGGCTGGAACGCCTGTAGCAGCGCGTTGAAGCACGAGGGCCACGATATGACGGGGTTGGCGCGCCGATACCTCATTGTGCCGGGCATCCGCTCGTCGTCCCTGTACATACTCGACACCGAGCCCGACCCGCGCCAACCCACCGTGGCCAAAGTCGTGGACGCCGCCGATCTCGCCGCCAAGGCGGGTTACTCCCGACCGCACACCTTGCACTGTGGACCGGACGGGGTCTTCATGACCTGCCTGGGTGGTGCCGACGGATCGGACGGGCCGGGCGGGATCGCCCTGCTCGACCACGGCACGTTCGACGTGCTCCGGCAGTGGGAAACCGACCGGGGGCCGCAGTATTTCGCGTACGACGCCTGGTGGCATCTCAACCGGAACACGCTGATCAGCAGCGAGTGGGGCACACCGTCGATGATCGAGAACGGGTTGGTGCCCGAGCTGCTCCTGGCGAACGAGTACGGCCATGCCATCCACTTCTGGGACCTGTCCACCGGTGCGCATCAGCAGCGAGTGGATCTCGGCGCGCAGTATCAGATGCCGCTGGAGTTGCGCCCGTCGCACGACCCGGAGGCCACGTGGGGATTCGTCGGCGTGGTCGTCTCGACCGAGGACCTGTCCGCGTCGGTCTGGCGTTGGCACCGCGGTGACGACGGTTGGGCGGTGGACAAGGTGATCACCATCCCGGCCGAACCGGCAGAGCCGGACCTGCTGCCACCGGCGCTGAAGCCGTTCGGTGCGGTGCCGCCGCTCGTCTCCGACATCGACCTGTCCGTCGACGACGCGTTCCTCTACGTCTCGTGCTGGGGCACCGGCGAGCTCAAGCAGTTCGACGTACGCGACCCCGCCCATCCGAAGGAGACCGGATCCGTCCGACTCGGCGGGATCGTCGGCCGTCGCGCCCATCCGGCGGTACCGAGCGAGCCGCTGGCCGGTGGTCCGCAGATGGTCGAGATCGGCCGGGACGGCAAGCGGGTCTACGTCACCAACTCCCTGTACGGGGCCTGGGACGACCAGTTCTACCCGGACGGGGTCGGCGCCTGGATGGCACTGATGCACACCGACCCTCATGGCGGGATGGAGATCGACGACCGCTTCTTCCCGCACGGCGACGACTTCCGGGGACTGCGGGCGCACCAGGTTCGCCTCCAAGGTGGCGACGCGTCCTCGGACTCCTACTGCTATCGGTAGCGACCGAGTCTGACCCGATTCCACCCGCGCGGCCGACTCCCAGCCTCGGTCAGGGCTGGTAGTCGGGGTACTTCGTGTGCAACTGGAAGTACCCCGTCACGTTCTCCCGGAGCCAGTCCTTGCCGTCCTCGGGTGTGCGACCGTCGCAGACCGCGTCGCCTTCGATGCAGACTCGTTCGACGTGGATCTCGCCGAAGTCGTTCCGGCCGCCGCCGAGCGTCACGCCGGGAGCGACGGGACCCGGGAACAGGGTCTCGACGCCGCGGTCGTCGCGGGGATCGGAGTAGAGGATGCCCGAGATCCGTTCGGGGGGAACGGACCCGTCGGCTGCGATCTCGGCGAGAACGTCGCCGGCGATCGAGGCGCCCTGCGAGTAGCCGAGAATCAGCAGGTCCGAGTCGGGGCAGGTGCTGTGCCGGACGGTGATGGTCTGGCGGAGTCGCTGATGCCCGATCTGCTTCGACCTGTCGTAGGCGATGGTGCCGTCGTCGTCGATGCCGTCGAAGTCGTCGTGCGAGCCGGTCCCGGGCAGCGGCACGACCACTGCGGGGTAGCGGATGTGCTCGACCACGGTGCCGGGAGCCTCGAACCGAGCGGAGATCTTCGCCAAGGGGGATTCCGGATCGATAGAGTCGAGGGTCTCGAAGCCGCGGGTTCCGTCGACGGCGAGGACGTACCGCTCGGGGCAGTTGCGGACCGGGTCGGCGGACGCGGAACCGACCGGACCCGCGACGCTCAGTCCTGCGGTGAGCAGACCTGCGGCGAGCAGGCCGACGGTGCGTGTGCGTCTGCGATCGATCCGGGACATGCGCGATTCTCCTCGTGTGCCCCCGACAGACAACAATTGAGGTCGATGATATCGATGTCCCGTTTGTTCGGCATGTTAAGGATGCGCGCTTTTCGGTGATCATGGTCACCCCCGACCGGTGACTCCGGTGGCATGTCCGTCAGGGCTGCTCGGCCGGGATGCGGGAGGCCAGCTCGGTGATGAAGGCGGCGATCTCGTCGGGGTTCTCTTCGGCCATGAAGTGGCCGCTGGTGGTGGCCCGGTAGGTGAAATCGGGTGCCCACGCCCGCCAGAGGGCCGAGGCGTCGAAGCCCAGCTGCGAGCCCCAGTCCTGGGAGATGACCGCGACGGGCATGGTGAGCCGAGCCCCGCGTTCGCGGTCGGCGAGGTCCATGTCGAGATCGATGCCGGCGGTGGCGCGGTAGTCGGCCACGATCGAGTCGATGGAGTTGATCGAGCTGGTGACGTAGTGGTCGCGCTCCTCGGGCGTGAAGGTGGTTCCGGTGGGGTCCCACGCGTCGAGGAACGAGCCGAAGAACTCCGGGGCGACGGCGGCGATCATCTTCTCGGGCATCCCTGCGGGCTGGGCCATGAGATAGAGATGCCAAGCCACCTTCGCGTTCACGCCCTGGAGTACGGCCCAGGTGTCCATCGTGGGAAGGACGTCGAGGATGCCGAGGTAGTCGACGGCATCGGGGTGGTCGAGTCCCGCACGGACGGCGACGAGCGCACCGCGGTCGTGACCGACGAGCCCGAAGTGGTCGAAACCGATTTCGCGGGCGACGGCGATGATGTCGTTCGCCATGGTGCGCTTGGAATACGACTCGGGATTGTCGGCAGGGGGTTGGTCGCTGGCACCGTATCCGCGCAGGTCGGGGACGATCACGGTGTGGTCGTCGGCGAGTGTGCGGGCGACGTGGCGCCACATGTAGTGGGTCTGCGGGAAACCGTGCAGCAGGACGACGGCCGGGCCTTGCCCGCCGATGGCGACGTTGAGCTTCACGCCGTCGTCCCCGGGGATCGTGCGGTAGGTGAAGTCCTCGATGGTGCAGCGGGTCATGGGGTCTCCGTAGTCGTAGTCGTAGTCGTGGTGGAGGTTTCGGGGTGGCCGGAGAAGATGCCGGCGGGCAGGTCCGTTCGGCCGGCGGACGCGATGAGCGCGGGAATGATGACGGTGTCGACGAGGGCTTCGAGGTAGGTGTCGTCGACGGTGAGACCGTTCGCTCGTCGCAGGAGCAGGACTGTGCCCACGACCTCCTCGTATGCGAATGGTTGAGCGCCCGAAGGGAGTTCGCCTCGCGCAACGGCATCGTCGAGGACCGCCTGGGGGAGGCGTGCGCCTGTCGGGCCGACGGTCTCCTCGATGGCGTCACACAACTCCGGGTCTTCGAGTCCCGCGTGGAGCAGCATGAAGGCGGCGTTGCTGTCGGTTGCGGACATGGTGAGGCTGAGGCGTTGCGCAAGCATCAGCAGATCGTCGCGGAGTGTGTCGCCGCGCCGGAGTGGAACCGCCGAGGGATGCGCAGGGGCGTCCTTCACTGCTGCGAGCACCATGTCGCGCTTGGACGGCCAACGTCGATACAGCGTTGCCTTCGACGCCTGGCAACGTCGAGCGACCGCTTCGAACGTCACGCCCTCGTAGCCTTCCTCGGCCAGTAGTTCGAGAACGGTGGTGGTGATCCGACGCTCGATTTCGGCGTCGCGTGGACGTCCGCGTTGCGCAGACGGCTCATTCGGATACGACACGTTCCGTATCGTAAACCAGACGGCCGCTGTTCGGCGAACTGCAGGGTCGACACCCGCGTCTTTCCGGTCGCGGTCGATTGTGATGCACTGTCTCGCTGTCGGCATAACGGACATCGGCGAGGAGATCGGTATGGGATTGAGGTATCACCATCTGGCGTTCGGCCCGGAGGCGGTCGCTCGTCAGGAAGCTGCGGGCAGCATCGTTGCCTATGGTGCCGACCTCGACGAACCCGACCGAGGACCTCAGCCATTGGGCGACCGGGAACTCGCTCTCGTACGCGAAAGCTTCCAGTTCCACATGGCGACGGTGACCCCGAGCGGATGGCCCTATGTCCAGTACCGCAGCGGACCCGTCGGGTTCCTGCACCACCTCGGTGGGCAGACGATCGGGTTCGCGGACCACCGAGGCAATCAACAATTCGTCTCGGTCGGGAACATCGCGGACAACGGAAGGGTCGCGCTGTTCCTCGCGGACTTTCCGCTGAAGAGGCGGTTGAAGGTCTTCGGTACCGCGCGGGTGGTCGATGCGGACGACGACCCGCAGCTTCTCGACCGGCTGCGCGATCTCGGTGACGGTCGGAGAATCTCGGCGCGATGTGAGCGAAGCATCGTCATCGATGTCGAGGCCTTCGACTGGAACTGCTCACGGAGCTTGATCCCGCAGTACACCGACGAAGCGGTCCGCGCCCGGATCCGTCCCTACATCGACGAGATCAACGACCTCCGAGCCGAAGTGGATTCTCTTCGGGCTCAGCTGAAGGCGGCGGGGGAGAACTGACGGCCGCCGAGGGGCGCGCGTGCAGGCTCAGTCCCGGCCGAGCTGTCCGACAACCAGATGCAGTGCCGCCGTGGTGGTGAGAGTCCGGACCCGATCGCGGTCTCCGGGGAAGCGGCGGGTGACCGTGTACGTCGGCCGTCCCTCGATCGCGACGCCGAAGCACACCGTGCCCACCGGCTTGGCCTCGGTTCCACCGTCGGGGCCGGCGATCCCGGTGGTGGAGACCGCGACGTCGACCTTCAGGCGACGTCGGGCACCCTCGGCCATGGCTGCGGCGACCTGCTCGCTCACCGCCCCGTGCTCCGCGATCATCTCGGCCGGTACGTCGATCAGATCGGACTTCGCGTCGTTGGAGTACGAGACGACGCCACCCATGACATAGGCCGACGACCCGGGACGGTCGGTGAGCCGCGCGGCGACGAGTCCGCCGGTGCACGACTCCGCAGTCGCGATCGTCCGGCCGTCGAGGGCGGCGATCAGCTGGTCGTCGATGGTGGAACCGTCGGTCGAGAAGATCTGGCGTCCATGGTGTTCGGTGAGGACGTCGAGAAGGCGATGGTAGATGTCCGCGTCACCGGAGGCGACTCGCGTGACCATGTCGAGTTCGCCGTGTCGGAGGCAGGTGGTGATCTCGAGGCGTTCGAGGCCGGCGATCTCTGCTTCGGCCCGGCGCAGCGTCTCGGCGAGTTGTGCCTCGTGCAATCCGTAGGCGCGCACGGTGTGCTGCTGCAGGTCGTCGGCTCGCGACAACACGTCGGCGACCGCGGGGGAGGCGACCGCGCTCGGCCACATCGCCTGCAGCTCACCGGGCGGGCCGGGCAGGATGACGATGGTCGGTACCGGCCGATCGCCGGCGACCGCGGGGATGACCACGCCCGGCGCTGTACCGGTGGGCGGCAGGGCGGTGGCACCGGCGGGCACGTGCGCCTGCTTCCGGATCCCGATACGCGTCGGCCCGGTGTCGAGATCGGGGGTGTCCGGGCGGAACCGGCGGATGACACCTGCGATGTGTTCTTCGAGTTCGGGGTCGAGCAGCAGTTCGCGATCGCAGTACTCGGCGACGGTGGGGACGGTGAGGTCGTCGGCGGTGGGACCGAGACCCCCGCTGGTGACGATGAGATCGACGCCCTGCTCGGTGAGGAAACGCAGCTGTGCGGTCAGGTCGGCGGGTCGGTCACCGCAGATCGTGATGTGGGCGACGTCGACGCCGAGTTTCAGGAGTTGGTCGGACAACCACGGTCCGTTCAGGTCGGAGATCCTCCCGGTCAGCACTTCGGTCCCGGTCACGATGATTCCTGCACGCACGCTCACGGTGCCGAGCCTAGTCGGCGACGATCATTGTGGACGCCTCGCTGCTCTGTTGCGACGGTCTGCGAGGCGGGCGAGCTCACGAAGCATGCCGGGAGCCCGGCGCGCCATGGTCAATACTGCCCGGTCCGAGACGGTCGGGCGTGGTGGCAGCGCAGGCTGTGCAGGACGGGCCCCGACCGTCGCCCTGAACACCTGCACCTGACCGGGCACACCCTTGAGCCGATGCCTGCCCAGGTCGGTGAAATCGAAATCTCCGCCGACCGCAAGCTCGCGCACCGCCTGTGAGCACCGCACCTCGCCAGGCCCGGAGGAGGCAGCGATCCGCGCGCCGACGTGGACCGTCATTCCGGTCAACCCGGGACCGGCGCGGGTCACCGACCCGACATGCACGCCGGACCGCACGGAAAATCCGAGAGTCGATGTCGATCGGATGATCCGGTGCGCGCACTGCAGTGCGGCCACCGGACCGTCGAACACACTGAGGGTCCCATCGCCCGCGATGCCCACCAGCGTGCCTCCGCCGGCCTCGACCTCCGCACGCACGAGACGGTCGTGCGCGCCCAGCAACCTCGCGAACCGGTTGTCACCGACCTCCGCGAGCAGGTCGGTGGAGCGGACGACATCGGTGAACAGAACCGCGCCCAGAAACCGATCGGCCTCGACCGGATGGTCCGTGCCGCTGACGAGCTCCTCCACGTGGTCGAGAACAGGGATCAGCACTTCACCCAGCGTTGCGCCGACCGGGATCGGTGGCAGCTCGTAGAAGCGGCCGTTCGGGATATGCTCGGCAACTCTGCGGCCGGCCTCTCGGGCGAACAGAGTGTCCGGCTGGTGCAGGACCTTCGTCGGGCATTGGATTGCCGGTAGAACCGAGGAGTAGTTCGCGCGGAGGGCCCACTCGAGATGTTTCTGGGCAGTTCTCGGTGTGGCGGAGCAGCGTTCGAGCAGCGCCATGATGCGTCGATTGTGCGGGACATCGAGGGTCGGGTGCGTCAGAGGCGTGAGTTTCCAGTGGCCCCAGTATGCGTAGGCATCCCGATACGACTCGACGAATCGGTCTCGCTCGTGGGCGGTCCATCCCGGGGGCGGATCGCCCTCCTCGGACAGCAGGGTGTCGGACCAGGCTTGGGCGAGGACCAGTCCGGAAACACGGTCGGGGTACCGAGCGGCCACCAAGGCGAGGGGCCCGCAGGTGCTGGCCACGCCGACGAGCGCGGCCTGAGCGACCTCGGCGTCGTCGAGCACCGCGACGACGTCGTCGGCCTGCTCCTCGAGCGTGGGGACGTGGTCGACGGGATCGGACAGTCCGAATCCGCGGCGCTGGAAGAACAACGAACGCGCGAAGCGGGCGCAACGTTCGAAGTTGTAGTGGAAGTGCGGATCGGTCCACATCAGGTCCGGATGCATCATGTCTTCGAAGAACCACGCGATCGGATGTGGCCCCTCGCCCACGGCCTGATACGCCAGTGCGTTGCCGTCGCGCTGGATGTACCGCGTCACGGGCGGATCCATGGGAACAACGATAGGCGCCGGGTCGACAGCGCGACGAGTGTCGGCTGTCGAAACCGACCGGCGACGGAAAGCGGCCTCTATCGTGAGGTTGGTGAGGAAAGCGTGGTCTTCACGGCGCGTCTCGCAGGAGACGGGTGGACGCCGGAGCAGGGGTGTGCTGCTTTCTGTGGTCGCTGTAGCGCTGCTCCTGGGTGTCTTCGCATCCGGGTGCGCTTCGATGCGCGGCGGGGTGGAAGGCGATTTCGGTCGGGCAGCGCAGCAGATCGGTTCGGCGGCGGTCTCAGCTCAGCTGAGCCTGCAGGTTTTCGCCGACGGTCGCAACACCACCGCTGCCACGGACACCGCACTGTCGGACATGCTCGAGGAGGTCGACCAGGCGGTCTCGGCAACTGCAGATCGAGAGGTGGATACCCCCGAGCAGGGCGCCCTGCGCGCCGAGGTCCAGCAGGCGGCGAACACGGTTACCGGACAGATCATCCGGGGACGAGACATCGTTGCGGGAGTCAGCGAGCAGACCGAGCTGACTGCGGTTGCGGCCGAGCTCGGACGTGCAGGTACGGAGTTGCTCGATCTCGGAGACCGTCTCGAGGCGGCCGGATGAAACGTCTCTTCGCCGTCGCTCTCGGAATCCTCACCGCGATCGGGGGATTTCTCGACATCGGTGATCTGGTCACCAATGCTGTGGTGGGTGCGCGTTTCGGCTTGTCCCTGGCCTGGGTGGTGCCGGTAGGCGTACTGGGAATCTGTGTTTTCGCGCAGATGTCCGGTCGCGTTGCTGCTGTCAGCGGTCGAGCCACTTTCGAGATCATTCGCGAACGTCTCGGCCCGCGCATGGCGGTGGCGAATCTGTGCGCGTCGTTTCTGATCAACCTGTTGACGTTGACCGCCGAGGTCGGTGGTATCGCGCTGGCGTTGCAGTTGGCGAGCAGTGTGAACCCGAAGATGTGGATTCCGGTAGCCGCCCTGGCGGTGTGGCTGGTGATCTGGCGGGTGAAGTTCTCGGTGATGGAGAACGTCACGGGGGTGGTCGGACTGTGCCTGGTCATGTTCGCGGTGGCGGTGTTCCTTCTCGGCCCGGATTGGGGGCAGCTCGCGGACCAGGTGTTCACTCCATCCCTGTCGGACGGCGAAAACCTGGCGGCATATTGGTATTACGCGATCGCGTTGTTCGGTGCGGCGATGACTCCGTACGAGGTGTTCTTCTTCTCCTCCGGGGCGGTGGAAGAGAAGTGGACGGTGCGAGATCTGGCGAAGTCCCGGCTCAACGTTCTGGTCGGATTTCCCCTCGGCGGCATCCTCTCGGTGGCCATCGCCGCACTGTCGGCGATCGTGCTGATGCCGAGTGGGGTAGAGGTGTCCAGCCTGTCGCAGGTGCTGATTCCGGTGGCCGAGGCGGGAGGGAAACTGGCGGTGGCGGTGATCATCCTCGGGATCGTGGCGGCCACCTTCGGCGCGGCGCTCGAAACTGCGCTGTCCGGTGGCTACACCCTGGCGCAGTTCCTGGGATGGTCGTGGGGCAAGTTCCGACGGCCGGTGGAGGCGGCGCGATTCCACCTGACCATGCTGGTGTTGCTGATCGTCGCCGTCGGTGTGCTGATGACGGGAGTGGACCCGATCCTGGTCACCGAGTACTCGGTGGTGTTCTCCGCAATTGCCCTGCCCTTGACGTATCTCCCGGTCCTGATCATCTCCAACGACCCGCAGTACATGGGCGAGCATGTCAACGGCCCGGTCGTCAACGCGATCGGTACCGTCTACCTGGTCATCATTGTCGCTGCCTCGGCGGCGGCGATACCGTTGATGATCGTCACCGGAGCAGGCCAATGAGCACATCCGAGCACCCGTCCACCGGCACCGACCGAGGCGGTCGGCTGATCGATGCCCGCCTGCACCTGTTGGACCGGCAGATCCTCGACTGCGACGGCGTACCGGTTGCCACGGTCGACGACATCGAACTGAGCGGCATCGAATCCGACGGGGGCGGCACCTCGTCGGCGCCGCGTATCGAGACGATCCTCACCGGCTCCACATTGATGACCCGGATTTTCGGGGGTCGTCTGCCCCGAAGCCGCTTGCATCGAATCACGTGGGACGACGTCGCCGAAATCGGCATCACTCTCCGACTACGGGTGCGGTCCGAATCGTTGGATGCGACGTGGCCCGAGCGATGGGTGCGGGACCAGATCATCAGTCGTATTCCCGGGGGCCGTCATGCTCCTGACTGATCTGCTCGACCTTCCCGTCCACGATCACAACGGCGACCGCGTCGGATGGGTGTCCGATGTGCGCTTCCGCATTCCTGACCGACCCACCGCGTCGGACAGTGGGGGAGTGCCGTCGCCGGAGGTCGTCGGGATTCTCCTCTCGCCTCGCCGGCGCGGCTCGTACCTCGGATTCGAACGCACCGATGTGCACGCACCGGTGTTGCTCGCGCGGTGGATCCGGTGGCGGCACCGCGGTACCTGTCTGGTTCCGTGGTCCGATGTCGATCACGTCGAGGACGGGGCGGTCGTCCTGGACGCGCAGTATCGTCGGGAATCGCCGCTGTTGAGCCGCTGATCGATCACGCCGCAGCCTCGACGATGCTGGGCGGAGTTACCATGCTCCTGCGGCGGCACGTCGCTGCCGCCGCCGCCCACCTTTGCCGTCGTGACGTCGCCGTCCCGGTATCCGTTGCGCACGTCGACGCAACGCCAGCTCGTGCTGCAAGCGCTCCGCAGACAGCTTGCCCTGACCATGAATGCTCGTGCCGTCCGGCCGTTCGATCGTGGTGGCCATCGCCGTGTTTCTCCTCGAGGATCTCGAAACTCGCCAGCGCCCAGTAGTACTCCTCGACGAGTACTGGGGCAATGGAATTTACGCCATTCTGCTGAGCACGAATGAACACCAGGCGATCACGAGTGACGGCGTTGTGTCCGCTGCCGTGGACCAACAGCGCACCCGGCCCACGGCCACCGAAATCGAGTCCCGACAGCACGCCGTCGTCGACGGGCACTTCGATACGGGTTCCCGACATCATCACCACCCTCGCCGTCGGTACCTCGGCGAGCCCGCCTACCGCAGAACGTCACCTACCCCTCATGAGACAACCGATCCATCCGATCGGTCAACGGAATTCGGCCGAGCGCCTTTGCATCGGATCTCAGGCCGCAGCCGGCGCGCGACATCCGCACCGCACGGCACGCCCCTGCTCGTCGTCGGGAAGCCACCCGTACTCGTCGCAGTCGTCGCATTTCGGTTGGAGGACACGGGGCGTCGGCAGCGACCGCCACAACGGCAACCATCCGTGCGCCAGTCGCATCGGATTGCCCGGTCGGTGCACGGATTTCGCCGCCGCGACCAGTGTCGGCACGCCGTGTGTGGCGACGAGTGCTTCGATCACCGCTGCCGCATCGGGTTTGAGGTAGACGAAGGTCGCGGTGAGCCCGGCCTGCCTGCAGGCTGCCGCAAGCTCGACCACCGCCGGACCGAGCGGTGTCTTCGCGACGCGCGGTGTCCGGTTGGTTTCCGTCCTTGGTCTATCGGTACTTGAAAGAGCGCCTGGGTCTGCGATGTCCGCGCTGCCGCGGGTCGGATTCTCAGGCGCCGGGTCGGTGGCGGGACGTTCGTAGATGGTCTGGATGGTGATCCATTGGCCGAGCTCGTTCTGGATCTTCTCGCGTACCAGGTAGCCGAGGTCGGCGAGCTCGCGCAGAGCGGATCGGATCGCGTCGCGACCTTCTCTTGGTGACTGTGCCGCGATCGAGTCGGCGCGGGTGCGCCAGTCGTCGGGCTTGGAGAGCAACCAGACGAGCACACCCCGCGCGCGGAAGGACAAACGCTCGTCGGTGATGACGGCATTGCTGAGGACGGTGAAGTTGGCGGCAAGGCGCGGTCCACGACGCACCCCGCCGGCCAGGGTATTCTGACCCACGTTCGACTCCCAACTAGTCGGACATCCGGCCCGTCGGGAGCTGCAACTCCTGGCGGGCCTTATTCGATTGTGGCCGCGCGGATCGGCGGCGTGCTGGCATCGTGCCACCGTCTGTACAAGGCGCGCAAGGAATCGAGCGGGGGTGCTCGAGTTTCGGTGTTCTCGACGTCGCTGGGCGGGGTCCGGAACACCGAAGTTTCACCGGTGCTAGGGGGAAGCTTCGAACCGCGCCTCGACGTCGGCGGTGAGGGTGACGCGGTCGGGTTCGAAGACCAGCTCGGGTTCGGCGGACTCGGGTGCGCTCATCGCATCCGAGCGCAGCATCGCTGTGCGCATCATCGGAGCGCCGCCCGTGTGGACGGGTGAGGGCTGGGAGCCGAGCATGCCCGGATCGGCGATGGCCACCGCACGAACGGTGTCGAGACCCAATGACGTCGTGTACGCCCTCGCCTTGTCGAGGGCGTCGCGGACGGCGAGGTCGCGGACCTGTGCGAGTCGCTTCTTTCGCGCCTTGCGGGTGATCCACCACTGGAGATCGGCGACGGTGACCACCTCGAGTTCGGCGACCTGCTCGACGAACGCACCCACAGCGTCGAACTCGTGGAAGGTGACGGTGATCGACGCCGACGAGTTGTACACCCACGGGCGGTTCTTGCCTTCGCGGTTGAACGGGCGCCGCCGGCTGTGGCGCACCCGATCGAAGGTCCACCGCTTCACCGGGCTCGGGGTGCGCCTGCGCAGTTCGGTGACGAGATCGGTGATGGTGGCGACGGCTGCGGTCACCGGTTCGGCGGCCTGCTTGCGCGACGAGCCGTCGGCGTGCACCCGCAACACCACCGTGCACCGGTTGGGTGCGACGGTGCGCTCGGCGTGACCGGTGACGGTGATCGTGACGGGAGGCTGGGTCATGCGCACGAGTGTGCCAGCGCGAGCCGAACCCGTCGGGCAGACGGCACGTGCCACGCTCGGAGCCGTCGAATCCGACCTTCCGGGCGTCGCATTCGTGCCACTCTGAACTTGTCAGAAGTGAGAGGTGTGACTGGTGGGACGACTGGGTATCTGAGTTGGGTCGAACTAGCCAGTGTTCACGAAAGGACTGCACATGCTCGGACTGGGAATCCTCGGTTGGATCATCATCGGTGGTCTCGCCGGTTGGATCGGCAGCAAGATCATGGGCACCGACGCCCAGCAGGGCATTCTCCTCAACATCGTCGTCGGCGTCATCGGCGGCTTGATCGGCGGTTTCCTGCTGAAGGTCTTCGGGGTGGACGTCGAAGGCGGCGGACTGATCTTCAGCTTCCTGACCTGCCTCCTCGGCGCGGTCATCCTGCTGTTCCTCGTCAAGGCCGTCACCGGCCGGGGCGTGCGCCGCTGACCGCTCTGCATCAACGAGGTCCCGGATCCACACGGATCCGGGACCTCGTTCGTGTCGGGGGTCGGTTCGTCAGACCAGTTGATCGCGAAGCCAACGTGGGTCGGGATTGGTATGCGACACATCGCCGACGAACACCGTCGGCACCGTCTCGTTCCCGCCGTTGACTTCCCGGACCCGAGCGGCCGCAGTGGGATCCCGCCAGATGTTCACCCAGATCGCGCGACGCGCGCGGGTGCGCAGGGTGGCGCGCAATCGGATGCAGAACGTACACCCCGGGCGCCAGTACACCACCGGAACGCCGCAGGTTGCGGCGTCGCGACGGGCGGTCGCGTCGTCGACGTGGTGAGGGAAGAACAGGGAAGATGCGACCCAGGCGAGGACGAGCAGCAGTACTGCCGTCACCACCGAGGTCACGTCGAATGCGCCGGTGAGCAGAACGACGGCTGCGACGGCCACCATCGCTGCGGAGAGGATCCAGGTTCGCCACACGCCTGTGAGCCTAGTTCCTTCGAGCGCCGGCATTTCCTGTCACAACCCGGCAGATCCACGAACGGCACGTCCGAGAATGCCGATTTGTCCGTATGGATCGAAGTCATTGTGTTCCAACACAGTT
The DNA here is from genome assembly GCF_002215235.1 of Rhodococcus sp. BUPNP1. Classification (NCBI taxonomy): domain Bacteria; kingdom Bacillati; phylum Actinomycetota; class Actinomycetes; order Mycobacteriales; family Nocardiaceae; genus Rhodococcus; species Rhodococcus sp. BUPNP1. Next base: position 635 of record NZ_NERM01000025.1, on the reverse strand, counting down.
CGCTGACAGGGCCGTAACACGGCCTCGGACCCCTCCGATGGTCATCTCGAGCGCGCGACGGTGCGCGTCGGGGGAGAGGTAACCGAACTCGAGGGGGTTGGACATGAGAAGAACCGTTGCGGGTGTGTTCGTCGCTCTGGGACTCGTAGTGGCAGGGTGCGGCGACGGTGGCGCATCGAACGACGCTGCGGAGACCGCGACGACAACTGTCGCAGCCGGGACGTCGACCAGCGTCGCAGGGACATCCACTGCGGATCAGGACGAGGCCGGGGAACCTGCGGACAATGCCGTCGATGTGGCACCGAGTGAGCCGGGCGGGGTAGTGGCTCCGCCCGTCGCCGCACCTCCTGCAGTCGCGCCTCCCGCAGCTGCACCGGTCGATGAGGCACCACCGGCTGCGGCGCCGGTGCCCGATCCCAACCCGTTCGACTGCGTCGGTGACATCTGTCCGAATCCCTACACGGACGCGCCGGCACCCGATCCGAACGCGGACCCGAACGATCCGAAGATCGTGTGGTGCGGAACCGACAAGTACGTCCACGATCGCGGGGCGACGGTCTGGGACGACGGCACGTGGTCGCCGTGGTCGCAGCACTGCGCCGACGAGTTCGACGCGGTGAACAACCCGCCCAACC